>NZ_CP092418.1:0-300000 GCF_023716485.1 Microbulbifer variabilis | reverse complement strand
GCACTGATGGCTTAACTGAATATCTGGACGATCATGCGATTGAGCGAGTGCTTGCCACTCACCGCCCTGCTCTGGAGTGTGTTTATCGCTTTATTGATGATGCCAACAGAATGGGAGGGCGCGACAATATTAGTGCGGGTATTCTTGAATACTCCTCCCAACCCGCAGCGCAGATACTCGCACAAGAGCAGAGCGCAACCCAAAGACCAAAATCACCAGATGTAACTATCAGAAAAGCGCAACGATAAAACTGTTTGCCGGAAGCTGAAGAATGACACCGGAACGTCTCACCCAGCTGGTCCCCAACCTGCTCAAAGTCTTAAGCCCCTCCACAGCCACCTTCCCCCAGGGAAATCCTGCGTCAGCCTATCGCTGGGTGGAGGCTATTGAAGAACTTCCCGAGGCCCAAATTACTGACGGCCACCACCGACCTCTGTGGCCAGAACCACCTACTGTCGAGGTCAACACCTATACAATTTCAGCTGCACCTGAAGTCGAGCTGTTACCCGGAGTCAATGAGGGCCCAGTTCAATTTATTAATACTCCCGGTGCCAACCCACTGGGGACTCATGTCCCCGCTCTTAGCCGGTGCCGTCGGGTACACGAACAGGTAATCATTGCAACCGGCGAACTGAATTTCGAATGTGTGGACCTCACAATACCGGGGCCACTGCCATTTTCTTGGAAACGATACTACCGCTCTAGTATCGATGAAGACAGTGGAATTGGAGCTGGCTGGCGTCATTCGCTGAGCGAACAGTTACTGGTGCAGGATAACCAAGTAGAACTGTTTAATGCCGAAGGCCGCAAGATTCAATTCCAGTTACCCGCGATTGGGCACGGCTGTTATAACCGCTTCGAACGACTGCTGCTATTCCGGCAGAGTCTGCACAGCTATCGACTCTCCACCTTTAATGAGCCCGATAAAATTTTTCGCGCAGATGGAGTCAACAGTGCACTCCCGCTTACCGAGATTCGAGATCAGTTCGGCAATTCCCTAACCATTGATTACAGCGAAGGGTTACCCAGAAAAATTGTCAGCTCCTGGGGGCGGGTACTCGACTTCGAAAGCCGCGGCGGGCGCCTTACCAAACTGATGAATAACCACGCTCCCGACGATCAGCGCAATCTGTGCAGCTATGAATTCCAGGGCGGTCTACTAACCGAAGTCCACAGTAACCACGATCTGGAGAGCTATCACTATCACGATTTATTGCTTGTGCAAGCGCACAGCGGTGTGAATGGCAAGCGTCAATTTGAATACGACCTGCAAGGGCACTGCCACAGGCTGATACAAGAGGAATCGGAAACATTATTAACCTGGCAACACAACCGTGGGAATTGCCAGGTAGAAAATACTGATCGAACTCCACAACAGCTGCACTTCAACCAGTTCGGCCAGCTCACCAAAGAGCGTCAAGGGCAGCGGCAAAAAAGCTGGCTCTACGACTGCTACGGGAATCTATGCCAGCAGATTAATGCCGATGGACAGCATACCTTCTTCCGCTACGATGAATTTGGCCGCTTGCGGCGCATCACCGAAGGGAGCAACAGCAAGCGTTATTTATACAGTGAAGACGGCTACCCACAGGCAGTACAGTTAAGTGAACAACAATCATGGCTGTTCACTTACAGCGACAAGGGACGGCCACAGGCAATTATCGACCCGGAACAGCAAGAGTGGAAATTGCTCTATAGCGATCGCGGTTTGCTCTCGCAAATTACAGATCCCGAGGGCGGCTGCATTGAGTTTACCTGGGATGGCCAGGGGCAGTTACAAACGGTTCGCCGAGGGGAAAAGCAGTGGGGTTTCGAATACGATCACTGGCAGCGCATGACCACGCTGGTCGTCAATGGGGAAACTTGGCGTGAGTGGCGCTATGGCCCCACCGGCGAATTACGCGAGTCCCACATAGGCAGCTACCAATATGGAATCGATTACTGCGAGCGTGGCCAACCCCACGCCATCCATGCCAGTAACAGCCAAAGCTTGCAGTGGGACTACGATAGCTGCGGCCGTATTTGCCAGATACATTTCGCCGATGGCAACCAATGGGCTTTACACCACAATACCCAGGGCCAGTTGACCCAGCTGCAAACCCCCTCCGGAGATTACTGCTGGCAATATGATGGACTCGGCCAACTGATCAGCCACCGCACCCCGGACGAGCGCCAACTCACTTGGAACTACAGCGTTGATGGCAGCCTGAGTGAATACTGTGATAACGACTGCCGTTGGTACTTCCACTATTACGACAGAGGCACCCTCGCCAGCATACGCAATAATAATGGCCAAATTAATGAGTTCCATTACGATACTGAAAAACGCCTGATTCAAGCTAACAATTTACATTCATCTGTCCGTTTTAAATACGACCGACGCAACCGGGTTATCGCCGAGAACCACGACAGCAGTGACGTGCGCGATTTCAGCCTGAGGTATCAGTACGATTCACGCGGCTGGTTGAGAAGCGCCAGCTCCGACAACCTCGACTTGGCCTACACGCTCACACCCTGTGGCGCGCTTTACGGTGTGGATGCCAATGGCGAGCCGGTGCTACGCAGTGAGTTCAAAGAGCAAAACACTATTCATATTCAGGGAGAAGTGCGCAGTACAGTCAAACATCGGTTTGGAAGCCCTTTTAGTCTGGAAAGTGGACTCGCCCTCGCTTGGCAATTCGATAAGTGCCCCCCGCTACAGCTCACTACTCCAATACGCCAGACCGGGTTTCCCCAGGCACAAATTGACAGGGATAAGCGCGGCAACGTGGTCGCCGAGCGGCAAATTCCCGGGCGCAGAGATTATCAATACCAGTACGACGGTTGGGGGCTGATGAGCACCGCAGAATGCGGCGATTTTAAAACTCATTTCCGCTATGACCCGTTCGGGCGCCGTCTGAGTAAAACCTGCACCCATCGCAAATCGTCACGCCAGCGCCGGGTCACTAGCAGTTGGAGTGGCCTGGGTATCTGGGCTGAAGCACACCAGATCGATGGTAAATCCCGCGGCATTGGCCATTGGATAACACACCCCTTAAACGGATCCGTACTCTGCCACTGGAGCTCCGGCCGTTGTGAGTACTATCACACTGACTCACAGGGAAAACCGCTGGCTATTTTCGACGCACAGGGCACGGTGCAATGGTCTCAGGGAAAAGATGTCGAGGACAGAAATGGCCGAGCTTTTGGACAAACTCCTGGCCCCTGGCGCGGTATCGGCTTGATCGCCGATATTGAGACTGGCCTGTGGTACACCACTTCCGGATATTGGAATCCCGCCCTGCAAATGTGGCTGAACGGCTCAAGGATTTTCTCTCACACTACGTCCAATATGCCGCTAATCAGGCTCTAAAATCCTACTGGCGCCCCTCATCGGGGCCCACCCTGGCCTGCTCTATTCCCTAAACTTAGAGCTCTCAATTGCGAACGTAACCATGCAACAATCCCCGAACTTTGAAATTGGCGGTATCGCAGTGGCCAAGGGGGAATCCCGCCATATAGACCTGCCTGTAGTCAGCCTCTACACCAATACAGAAATGGCCATACCCGTTTATGTACAGCGCGGTAAACGGGAGGGTCCCACGATTTTTGTCTGTGCGGCCGTGCACGGCGATGAGCTGAACGGCATCGAAATCATCAGCCGTTTGATTCAGAGCCGCAGTCTAAAATCCCTTCGCGGTAACCTGATTGCCGTACCTATGGTCAATGTCTATGGTGTGCTCCAGCACACCCGCTACCTACCCGATCGCCGCGACCTCAATCGCAGCTTTCCCGGTTCTGCCAAAGGCTCCCTGGCTGCGCGTATGGCCCATGTGTTTCTGCGTGAGATAGTGGCCAAATGCGATTACGGCATCGATCTACATACCGGAGCCGCCCACCGCAGTAACCTTCCCCAGGTACGCGCCAATCTCGACGACGATGTGACCCGTGCCATGGCCAAGGCTTTCGGTGTACCGGTATTGCTAAATGCATCGATTCGCGATGGCTCCCTACGCCAGGCGGCCGCAGATCGGGGAGTGAGAATCCTCCTTTATGAGGCAGGAGAAGCCCTGCGCTTTGATGAGTTGTGCATTCGCGCTGGGCTGAAAGGAGTGACTAACGTTCTCAGGCATCTGGGTATGCTCCCGGTAAGGCGCAAACGCAGCTTAATAGAGCCCTTTATCGCTCGTAGCAGTGGCTGGCTAAGAGCCGGCGACAGCGGCATAGCCACCCACCTTAAAGCGCTTGGTGATCAAGTGTACGAAGGTGACCTCCTCGCCACTGTTGCCGACCCCTATGGCAATGAACTAGACCAGGTACGCAGTAATGGCGAGGGAATCATAATCGGCAAGCAGAACATCCCACTGGTGCAGGAGGGCGAGGCGATGTATCACATCGCCTATTTCCATGAACCCCAGGAGGTAGTTGAAAACCTCGAGTTATTGCAGGACAGCCTACTACCGGATGAGAACTTTTAGAGGCGCCCTACTGTTTCTGAAGTAACTCCAATACCTCTTTGCTGGGAAAGCCCTTCTCCTCCACACCGGCGCTCTTCTCAAAAGCCTTAATCGCTTTTCGGGTTCCCGGACCAGCTTTACCATCGATCTCACCACTGTAGAAACCCTTCTGCTTCAGCAGTTTTTGCAACTGTTCAACTTGACTGCCGTCGAGGGGAGTAAAAGGGCGGCTCCAGTCTTTCACCAGCGGCGCGCCGCCGCCAATACGATCCGAAAGTAAACCAATGGCTATAGCATAACGATCGGAGTTGTTATAACGCTTGAGTACAAAAAAATTCTTAAAGACTAGAAATGCCGGACCATTGCGCCCATCAGGCAGCTTCAGCTCCGCCACCGCTTTCTTACTTGGAAAGGGCTCACCATTAGCGCGCTTGACCCCGAGCTTTTCCCACTCCGCAACTGTCAATTTGCCGCCCGGCATTTTCTTGGCGGGAATGGTTACCTCATAGCCCCAGGGCTTACCTTTCTGCCAGCCATTACTAGAAAGCAAATTGGCAGCGGTAGCCAGTGCATCCGGCACCGAATTCCAAATATCACGCTTGCCGTCACCGTCGATGTCTACAGCATAAGCCTGGTAACTGGTGGGGATAAACTGCGTATGACCCATAGCTCCTGCCCAAGATCCAAGCAGGTGTTGACCTTCAACATCACCGGCCTGCAGGATTTTCAGTGCCGCCAACAACTGCTGTCGACCAAACTTCTTGCGCTGGGGATCTGCATAGGCCAGGGTCGCGAGAGAGCGGATTACACTGCGCATTACCGTCTCATTGCCAAGAATGCCTCCGAAGCTCGATTCCACCGACCAGATTGCCAGTAGGATATTGGGGTCCACACCAAAGCGCTTCTCGATTTTATCGAGCCAGGGCTGCATCTTCTCTTTTTCCCGCTTGCCCCGCTCGATAGCGCGCTTTTGCACACGGTTGTCGAAGTACTGCCACACCGGCGCCTTGAATTCCGGCTGGTAACTGGCTCTATCCAGCACCCACTGGTCAGGAGAGGTAATGCCTTTAAAGGCCTGGTCGTAAACCTGAGGGGAAATCCCATTCTTAACAGCCGTTTGGCGGAACTCCTTTACCCACTTTTCAAAAGCCGGGTCCGGCTTATCGGCTGCCTGAGCCTGTAGAGTGAATAACGTCAAACAGAGGGTAAGAACATAGAGCAGTGCGGGGAAGCGTTGCAATTTGGGCATGGGAGTACCTTTGACACGACATTTCGCTCGCACAAGGTTAGAACGAGCCTCTCTCTTCCGGAAGGCGGATTTCTCCAATGGTGTCATCCGCTTGATCCGTCATTAATGGGGACAGTGGAGTCGAAAGGAAGTTCTGGTGATGGCGAGGCCCTGTGACCAGGGCCACAAAATCAGGGAATGACGTAAAAGAGTACGGCGAAGAAATGCAAAATACCGCCAGCCAGCACAAATAGGTGCCAGATAGCGTGGTGAAAACGCAGGCTACGCCACAAATAAAAGGCAATACCGCCGGTATAACAGAGGCCCCCCAGCACCAACAGCCATAGACCACCGGTCTCAAGACTATTCGCCAGGGGCTTGATTGCAGCGATAACCACCCAGCCCATCAGGGCGCTGAGGGTGATCGACAGTGCACGGATCTTTTTCAAGGGAGTGAACTGGATAATCAGGCCCAACAGTGCCAAGCCCCAGATAATGCCAAACAACCACCAACCCCAGGGCCCGCGTAGGGTCACTAGGGTAAAGGGCGTATAGGTGCCGGCAATCAGCAGAAAAATTGAGGAGTGATCCAGAGTTCGCAATATCGCCTTGGCGCCTATATGGCTGACGGCGTGATAAAGAGTCGAGGCGAGGAAACAAAGAATCAGGGTGGAGGCATAGACACTGGAGCTGACGATATGCCAGGCATCCCCACGCAGTGCGGCGAAACCAGTGAGAACACCCAAACCAGCAATAGCCAGAACGGCTCCGATACCGTGGGTTACGCTATTGGCAATCTCTTCAGCAAAGCTATAGCGGCTGGCAACGGAAACGGAAGAGGTCATAAATTGGCCCGATTGAATTCTGGTAGCGAGTGGCTTCAAAACCACTCGACCGATAACTTGAATCAGGTCTAATGATCAAAGGCCTCACTAAAAATAGCAAGGCCAGGGTTTGACCGTAGATTCACAAGCAGGCTTTAGAGGCTTATACGCTCGCGTTATGGATTCCCATTTCACATAGAGCGGAAGAGGCGCGAACGATCGTCTCGTTGCGATCGGGACCTGTAGAAACAATATCTACCGGCGCACCCACCAGCTCTTCGATACGGGCGATATAAGCCTTGGCATTGGCCGGCAGGTCCGCCTCACGACGCACCCCGAAAGTATTCTCTGTCCAGCCAGGCATACTTTCGTATACAGGCTCTACACCCTCCCAACCGGCGGCGTCGAAAGGTACCGGTACTTCTTCTCCGGCACTGTTGCGGTAACCGACACAGATCTTCACTTCCTCAAGACCATCGAGTACATCCAGCTTGGTCAGACACAAGCCGGAGATACTGTTAATACGAATAGCATGACGTACGGCAACGGCATCGAACCAGCCGGTGCGACGCTGGCGCCCGGTGGTGGCACCAAATTCATGTCCCTTCTCACCCAGATGACGCCCTACTTCACAGTCGAGTTCGGTGGGGAAAGGGCCACTACCAACGCGGGTGGTGTAAGCCTTGGTGATACCCAGTACGTAATCCAGGTAGAGGGGGCCAAAACCAGAACCAGTGGCGGTGCCGCCAGCAGTGGTGTTGGAGGAGGTCACAAACGGATAGGTACCGTGGTCAATATCCAGCAGGGAACCCTGAGCCCCCTCGAATAGGATGTGCTCACCCTGTTCGCGGGCCTTATGCAGCTGGTCGGCCACATCGATGATCATCGGCACCAGTTGCTCACGCCAGATCTTGGCCTGCTCGAGAGTGTCCTCGTAGCTGACCGGATCGACTTTGTAATATTCGGTCAGGGCAAAGTTGTGGTAGTCGATCAGCTCCTTGAGCTGATTGCAGAAGTTCTCCCAGTTACACAAGTCACCGAGGCGCAGACCGCGGCGGGCAACTTTGTCTTCATAGGCGGGACCGATACCGCGACCGGTGGTACCGATTGCTTTCGCACCGCGCGCCTTTTCACGGGCCTGATCCAGTGCCACATGCACCGGCAGAATCAGGGGACAGGCTGGGGACAGGCGCAGGCGCTTGCGCACTGGGACACCGCGCTCTTCCAACTCAGACATTTCCTTGAGTAATGCTTCCGGTGACAGCACCACACCGTTGCCGATCAGGCAGGTCACGCTGGGGCGCAAGATACCGGAGGGGATCAGGTGCAGTACGGTTTTCTCACCGTCGATCACCAGGGTATGGCCGGCGTTGTGTCCGCCCTGAAAGCGCACCACCAGGGAGACCTGTTCTGTCAGCAAATCGACAATTTTACCCTTGCCTTCATCGCCCCACTGGGTACCCAGCACTACTACATTCTTGCCCATCTGTATCAATCTCTAACTCAGGTTTCGTTCTGCAGGAGGCCGAGAGGCCCCTACATCAATGAATCTTGCGGGGTTCACCGCACCAATATAGGCACATTATTGGCACATCCTCTGCGCCCGCCTTTGTTCAATCCCGGGGCTTTACCACCCAGGAGTCGCCCTCGAATACCAGCTCGCGATCACAGCGCGAATGAAGATCGCTCTCTGCGCTATCGGAAAGAGTGGCAATGACCACCTCTCCCCGCTCGCGCAGCTCATCAATTGCGCGCCACAGCCCGGCGCCCTGGGGACCACTTACCTCCGGCGCGAGTATGGCGCCCTCAGCGGGTGTCGCGCTGGTACCCAGCGTGTTGAGAGCCACTAAATCACTACTAAAGCCCGTTGCCGGGCGGTCCCGGCCAAATACTGCACCAATACCGTTGTAGCGGCCACCATTGGCGAGTGCCTGCCCGTGGCCCGGTGTGTAAGCGGCGAATACCAAGCCGGTTTCATAGTCGTATCCACGCTCTTCACTCAAATCGAAGAACAGGGTCACCGCCGGGTAGCGCTGCCCCAGAGCCTCGGCGACCTGCTGCAGATCAGACAAAGCATCCAACAGAGCCTGCGGCGCTCCCGCCAACTGAGTGGCGGCTCGTTCCAGGCAGTCGAGCCCGCCGGCAAGACTGGGGAGAGCTTGCAGCCAGCCCGATACCTGTGAATCACTAATATTCTCAGACACCCAGCTGTAAACATCGGCACTGGCCTTGTTCTGCAGCAGCGCGGAAAGTTCTTCACGCTCACTGTCACCGAGCCCGGCTGCCTCGGCGAGACTTCGGTAAATCGCTACGTGGCCGAGGTCCAAATAAATATCTTCTATCCCGGCAACCTGCAGGCTCTCCAGCATCAGGAAGATCACTTCGATATCTCCACTGAGGCTGTCCACGCCAAACAATTCCGCACCTATCTGGATCGGCGCACGCGAGCCCATCGCGGTACGTGGCCGGGTGTGCAGGACCTGGCCCGCGTAGCACAGGCGGTTAGCCCCCGCACGAGGAAAACTATGCGCATCGATACGCGCTGTCTGCGGGGTAATATCAGCGCGAATACCGAGTGTGCGGCCGGAAATCTGGTCTGTGACCTTGAAGGTGCTCAGGTCGAGATCACGCCCCATACCAACCAGCAGGGACTCGGTGAATTCCAACATTGGCGGTATCACCAACTCGTACCCCCAGCAATGGTAGAGGTCCAACAGTCGGCGGCGCAGGGTTTCAACTTGAACAGCTCCCGCGGGCAAAATCTCCGCGATGCCATCCGGCAGCATCCAACGATCGGCTTGAGTCATGGTGAAACGGACTTTTCAGAGTTAATGAGGCGCGTCGGCTTCCACAAAAAAACCGGGCGAGGCCCGGTTTGCGTGATTTTAGCACCAACTGCCGGCAGGAAGGTAGGGCTGTCGCAAGGACAGCCACGACCTCGGGCAAACAGCTGGGGGGTAGGGATAATCCGCTGCCATTTGCCCCGCAAGTTGGTTTATTGCCCTTTAGGGTCCTTCAGATAGCGGAAAAACTCACTATCTGGATCCACCAGCAACATATCGGATTTGCTGCGGAAAGATTCCCGATAAGCCTGCAGGCTGCGCGTGAAGCGGTAGAACTCGGGGTTCTTGGTATAGGCTGCGGCATAAATCGATGCCGCCTCCGCATCCCCAGCACCACGCAGTTCTTCGGCCTGGCGGTAGGCCTCGGACTCAATCACCACCTTTTGGCGATCGGCATTGGCTTTGATCCGCTCACTGGCCTCCTGCCCTTTGGCTCGGTGATCCCTTGCCTCCAGCTCACGGCCTGCACGCATACGCTGGAACACGGACTCGGAGACTTCTGGTGGCAGGTCGATGCGCTTGACGCGTACATCGATCACCTCCACACCCAAGTCGCCCTGAGCAACCTTATTCAGGTTTTTGGTAATCTCCGCCATCAGCTCATCGCGCTCACCACTGACTACCTCATGCAGGTCACGCACACCGAACTGGTTACGCAGCTGATCGTTGATCCGCTCAGACAGTAGACGCACCGCATTGCGCTCATCGCCACGGGTAGCGATGTAGAACTTACTCACATCTGAGATACGATATTTAGCGTACGAATCCACCATCATGAACTTGTTTTCGCTATTGAGCATACGCACCGGGCTTGAATCCACAGTTTGGATACGAGCGTCAAACTTGCGCAGCTTCTCCGCAAACGGAATCTTGAAGTAGAGACCCGGCTCGGTGTAGGTGCGCACCAGCTCACCAAAGCGCAGCAACACAGCCTTTTCCGTTTCCTTCACCACGAAGGCGCTGGAGGAAACCAACAGGACGACGAGCAGCAGTGCGACAATAATTCCCAAAGATTTGTTGTTCATTCCATCACCTCCTAGCGAACAGTCTGGCTGCGGCGGCTGCTGGCGGCATCCTGGCGCAGGCGCTCGACGATACGCTGGTAGACCTCTTCGATTACGATCGGG
Source organism: Microbulbifer variabilis (assembly GCF_023716485.1). NCBI lineage: Bacteria > Pseudomonadati > Pseudomonadota > Gammaproteobacteria > Cellvibrionales > Microbulbiferaceae > Microbulbifer > Microbulbifer variabilis. Next base: position 289,542 of record NZ_CP092418.1, on the reverse strand, counting down.
GAGGTGTCTTTACGTTGGACAGCCTGGGATGTGCTCTCCTGAGTCAGCTTATCCAGCGGTAGGTACATCATGTTGTTGCCACCCTCGACATCAACCATCACCTTGGAGGTGTTAGACATCACATCCTGCACCGCATCCAGGTATAGGCGTTCGCGGGTCACTTCCGGCGCGCGCTCGTATTCGGACAGCAGTTTCTCGAAGCGCACCGCCTCACCGCGGGCACTCTCGACTACACGGGCCTTGTAGCCCTCGGCCTCTTCGATAATTCGCTGTGCCTGACCGCGAGCAACCGGAATCACTTGGTTGGCGTAGGCCTGGGCTTCATTTTGCAGACGCACCTCGTCCTCGCGAGCCTTGGTTACATCGTCAAAGGCATCCTGCACTTCGCGGGGCGCCTTGGCATCAGTCAGGTTCACCACATCGATACGGATACCCGTTTGGTACAAATCCAGGTACTCCTGCAGACGCTGTTGGGTGTCGGTGGATACCTGGGTCCGGTTTTGCGAAATCACACCGTTCAGAGTGAGAGAGCCCACTACGTGGCGCAAGGCACTGTCAGTGGCCTCCTGTAGACTCTTCACCGGCTCGCGTACACGCAGTACAAAAGACTCCGCATCACTTACCTGCCATTGCACGGTCAATACCACTTCAACGATATTGGCATCTTCGGTCAGCATCTGTCCGGTGGTGCGCTCGGTACGCACCTCAGTCATATTGACCTTGGTTACACTATCTATCAGCGGTGGGTTCCAGTGCAGGCCGGCCGATTCGGTCGAGTGGTATTTACCAAGGCGCAATACCACCGCCTGTTCGTTGGCGTTGACCTGATAAATACCGAGTCCCGCATAAATTAATACCGCGATAACAATCACCAGCATCCATGGGAACTTACCCGTTCCGGTGCTTGGGCTACCGCCAAACAATCCGCCGAGTTTCTGCTGGACTTTGCGGAACAGCTCGTCGAGATCCGGTGGGCCATCGTTATTGCGGTTACCACCGCCGCCACCCCAAGGGTCTTTGCCGTTGTTACCACCCGGTTCATTCCAGGCCATCTAAATTACTCCAACTCTGATCATTTAAGCTTTGACTCCGGCGGATTCTAGCATTCCCCGCCGGCAAAATATTGCCGCCAGACCTCTGCTGAAGGCAAGTTTGTCGAAATTGGGGCCGCATCGGCCACACGAAAATGTGCTGGCGCTAGTGTTCTTGCGCCTCATTATCATCGGGAAGTGCCTCTTTTGGCAGCCACTCCGGCTCTTCACCACCATCTGTAAATGGGGCCAGTAAACGCTGGAAATCACTGCGCGGAAGCAATAACTGCAATTCGCAATCGCCATTATCCCGATAGTGTTCGCTCTGCACCGCGTTGATCTGGTAGAGCTGCGCGCGCAGGCGGGATTGCTGTGGTTTTACCACCAGCAGCCCCTGTACCATCTGCTCTCCCAGGCGCTCTGCAATCGCCTCCACCAGCAGGTCACAACCAGCACCGGTCACCGCTGAGAGCCAAACCGCACGCGGTACCCCCTCTTCATCGCGGTCAATGCGGGGCTCACTGTCGGCGAGCAGGTCGATTTTGTTGTACACCAGCAGCTGCGGGATATCCGCAGCACCAATTTCCTCCAGTACGGTCTGAACCTCTTCCATCAGGTGCAGACGATCTTCTGCGGCGGCATCCACCACATGTAGAAGCAGCGTTGCCTGCGCAGCCTCTTCCAGGGTCGCGCGGAACGCCTCCACCAGTTTGTGTGGCAGGTGCGAAACAAAACCTACCGTATCAGCAAGGATCATGGCGCCGACATTGGGTAATTCAACCCTTCGCATAGTAGGGTCTAAGGTTGCAAACAGTTGATCGCGCACATACACGTCGGCATCAGTGAGCCTGTTAAACAGAGTCGACTTGCCGGCGTTCGTGTAACCCACCAGGGAAACCGTAGCCACTTCGGCACGGGAGCGCGCACGCCGGCCCTGCTCTCGCTGGCGGCGAACTTTTTCCAGGCGCTTCTCAATGGAATCGATACGCGCACGCAATAAACGCCGATCCGTTTCCAGCTGGGTCTCGCCCGGTCCGCGTAAACCGATACCGCCTTTCTGCCGTTCCAGATGGGTCCATCCTCGCACCAGGCGGGTGGTCATATGGCGCAATTGCGCCAGCTCCACCTGCAACTTACCTTCATGGGTGCGCGCACGCTGGGCGAAGATATCCAGAATCAGGCCGGTGCGATCCAGCACCCGGCACTTGAGTTCACGCTCAATATTGCGCTCTTGGCTGGGTGAGAGGGTGTGATCAAAGATCACCAGCTCGGCACCCTGCTCTTTCACTTCCTGGCGAATCTCTTCCAGCTTACCTCGACCAACAAAGGTTTTAGGGTCTGGAGTGGCACGTTGTCCAAAAATAAAACTGACCGGATCGGCTCCGGCAGAGAGGGCCAGCTCCTCAAATTCGCGAGGATCATCGGGGCTGTCTATAGCGGAGAGTTCAAGGTGTACCAGTACTGCCAGTTCACCAGATTCCGGTCGATCGAAAAACAATGGGAAATCTCTATATGAGGAAATGGGCGCCTATCTGGCTCCCTAGATTGAAATGGCAGCCGCAAGTCCAACTCCGGATTCACTCGGCTGCTTGCGCCCCGGTAACGGGGCGCGAGTCTCGTTAAGCGCAACTCAATCAGCTGAAAGATTCGCGCTCACCGCCTTCACCATTGCCCTCGCCGCCATGCTGTGCGGCTGGGTTCAACAGGGGAACGCGCACTGCGCGGGACGGTACAACAGTGGAAATAGCGTGCTTGTAAACCATTTGGCTGACGGTATTTTTCAGCAACACCACAAACTGGTCGAAAGATTCAATTTGCCCTTGGAGCTTGATGCCGTTTACCAGATAGATAGAAACCGGGATACGCTCTTTGCGCAATACGTTGAGGTAAGGGTCTTGTAAGCTGTGCCCTTTTGACATCTTTTTTCTCCTTGTCAAAAAGCTGAATGCGGTATGCAGGCCGCAATCGTATCCGCGAAGTGCGCGGATCAAAAAACGACTGAGGTCGAATACGCGTAATAAGTAGTGTAGTTGCGAGCCGGAAAAGGCCGACCCTGTGAAAACTGACTGACTGAGCTTGTCGTTTTATAGCCCAACCACGTTATGGATGCTCAAGCGAGAAATTTCAAGGCTTCGGCCAATATTTCATCATTCTCACGCACCCTACCCTCGCTGTCCTGAGTGTACAAAATTTCCAACTCGGGCCAGCGCCGCAACCACGTCAGCTGTCGCTTGGCCAACTGGCGGGTGGCGGCAATTCCCGCAGCAACCATCTCATCATAATCGCAGTGCCCTTCCAGGTACTGCCACACTTGACGATAGCCCACCGCACGAATCGCCGGTAGATCCTCATGCAGATCGCCACGATCAAATAAACCGCGCACTTCCTGCACAAACCCAGCTTCGAGCATCCGCTTAAAGCGCAGTTCAATACGCCGATGTAGCAACGACCTGTCCCGAGGCATAATCGCCAACTGAGTCAAGTGGTAGCGTTCCTGTACCCCGCCACCAGATTGTTCTCGACGCAACTGGGAAAGAGGTACACCGGTAAGCCGATAAACCTCCAGCCCCCGCTCTATACGTACCGAGTGATTAGGATGCAGTTCCGCCGCTAATTGCGGGTCGACTTGTGCGAGTTCCGCATGCAGTGCCGGCCAGCCTTCACGTTCGGCACGCGCTTCAATCTCAGCGCGTAGCTTCAGGTCGGCCTCCGGCAACTTTGCCATTCCTTCCAGGAGAGCACGGAAATACAACATAGTTCCGCCAACCAGTAAAGGGATCTTACCGGCTACGCTGATTTCGTCCATAGCTTCGAGAGCATCTTTGCGAAATCGGCCGGCAGAAAAAGACTCGCTGGGATCACAGATATCGATCAAGCGATGGGGATAGCGGGCCAGCTCCTCCGCGCTGGGCTTGGCCGAGCCCACGTCGAGACCCCGATAAACGAGAGCCGAATCCACACTAATTAATTCCACCGGCAGGCGATCGGCCAAAGCCATGGCCAAATCCGTCTTGCCCGATGCCGTGGGACCCATCAAAAAAATTGCGCGGGGTTTATCGTCCAGAGTGCGCTCGCTCAAATCACCACCTACTTCCAAAACGCGATTATTGACCGCGCATAAACCACTTATCCATATCGGCCAGTTTAACCTGGGTCCAGGTCGGACGGCCGTGATTGCACTGGCCGCTGCGTTCAGTGCGCTCCATATCCCGCAGCAGCGCGTTCATTTCCGGAATCGTCAAGCGGCGGTTGGCGCGCACAGAACCGTGACAGGCCATGGTGGCGAGCACTTCATTGATTTGCTCGCCTATACGCTCGCTGTCACCCTGCCCAAGTAAGTCTGATAATACATCGCGCACCAGCTGCTCCACCTGAGCACCGTGCAACATGGTCGGCACCTGTCGTACCAGTAGAGTTTCCGGGCCTGCGCGCTGTAGCACGAAACCGAGAGCCGTAAACACTTCGCTGCGCTCCTCGAAGCAATCCGCCTCACGCTGGCTTACCGCCAGGCTCACTGGTACCAGCAATGGCTGTGCCTGAATACCGCCCGCAGCATGAGCCACTTTCATCTGTTCATAGACAATACGCTCGTGGGCGGCATGCATGTCCACCACGATCATGCCCTGCTCGTTCTGCGCGAGGATATATATGCCATGCAGCTGAGCGATGGCAAAACCCAACGGCGGAACATCTTCTCCATTAGCACTCTCGTTAATCGTGGGTGCCTGCGCAGCCATTGGTGCAACAGGAGCGCCAGCCGGAGGCGCATCTGGAGAAGGTACCGCAGGCTCAGCAACAGCTGCCGGCTCCCGATAGGGTTGATGCAAGGCACCGTAGGTATTCATTTGCTGCTGTAAGCTCGCCGGTGAGGGGCGATTGGAGAGTGGCATTTTTTGTTGGCCGGAAAACTCTCCTGCCTGAATACCACTGATTCTTTCAGCAGCGCCATTCTCTTGCCCATCAGCCTCTTCAGCTTGCTCATCTTTCTGCCCTGGGCGCACATCCGCCAGAGCCCGATGCAAACTGCCAAACAAAAAGTCGTGTACCAAGCGACCATCGCGGAAACGCACCTCGTGCTTGGTCGGGTGTACATTTACATCTACCGATGCCGGGTCCAGCTCCAGATAGAGTACAAACGCCGGATGACGGCCGTGATAGAGCACATCCGCAAAGGCACGGCGCACCGCGTGACTCACCACCTTATCGCGGATAGCACGCCCATTGACGTAGAAGAATTGCAGATCGGCCTGGGAGCGGGAGAAAGCCGGCTCGGCCACCCAACCCCATAGGCGCAAACCACTGCGCTCCACATCGATATGCAGGGCGTTCTGCATAAAAGCCGGACCGCATACCTGCGCCACACGGCGCTCCATCTCCACGCGGCCGCTGCCGGCACGCAGGTTGTGCACGCCCTTGCCGTTGTGGCGCAGAGTGATAGACACATCGAAGCGGGACAGAGCAAGGCGCTTGATGGTGTCGTCGATACGGTTAAATTCAGTCTTCTCGGTGCGCAGAAACTTACGCCTCGCCGGCGTATTGAAAAATAGATCACGCACATCCACGGTGGTGCCGCGGGGGTGGGCCGCTGGGGCCAGCTGCGCCTGCATATCACGGCCCTCGGCGCTCACTTGCCAGCCCTTGCCGCTCTCATCGCGGCTACTGATCAGATTCAATCGCGCGACAGAGGAAATACTGGCCAGGGCCTCACCACGGAAACCCAGGGTGGCCACCGCTTCCAGATCTTCCAGCACATGGATTTTCGATGTGGCATGACGCGCCAACGCCATGGGCAAGTCCTCTTTCTCGATACCCTTGCCGTTATCCCGCACTTTCATGCGCTTGATACCGCCATTATCGATATCCACTTCCAGCCGCGTGGCGCCAGCATCCAAACTGTTTTCCAGCAGCTCCTTGATTACAGAGGCGGGGCGTTCGACCACCTCACCGGCAGCGATCTGGTTGGCGAGACGCGGAGATAATTGCTGGATACGTTCGTGCATAACTCTGTCTTGTTAACGCTAATTTGAAGGGCCGATAAGGCGGTAACTTTGCGGCTAACCCGAGGGGATACTCAGAGTCTGCCCCACGCGGATCACTGAGCTTTTAATACCGTTGGCTTTCTTCAGGGAGGCCACGGAAATCCGGTAACGCGCGGCAATTCCGGACAATGTCTCGCCGCGGCTAATCACGTGGCGGCGCGACTTGGCAGGCTTGTTGGCTGCCAGCCAGGTACCCGCCGGAGGGTTAGCGCGAAAGTAAGCCACTATACCCTCACTGAGCTTTTCTGCCATACGCTGCTGAAACTTGGGATCACTCAATCGCCGTGACTCGTAGGGATTAGTGATAAAGCCCGTTTCCACCAAAATTGAGGGTACATCCGGGTTGCGCAACTCCGAAAAATTCGCCTGCTCCACTTTCTTTTTGTGCAAGTGTGTAAAGCTGGCCAGTGAATTCAGTACACTGGCGCCAATATCCAGGCTGGCATTCATGGTGGCGGTCATCGACAAATCCAGTAATACCCCAGCCAGGGTGTCATCCTTGTCATCCAGGCTCAAGTCACCGGCACCGCCTATCAGATCGGATTCATTTTCCCGCTGGGCCAGGAAACGTGCAGTCTCACTGGTAGCGCCACGCGAGGAAACGGCATAGACACCGGCACCACGGGCCTCCTTGCGGGTAAAGGCATCGGCGTGAATCGAAATGTACAGATCCGCGCGCATTTTGCGCCCCTTCTTCACCCTCTGGCGCAGGGGAATAAAGTAATCACCGGTTCTGACCAATTTCGCGCTGAAACCCCGCTCGCGATCGAGTTCTTTGTGTAGTTTTCGCGCAATAGCCAGCACCACATCCTTCTCGCGCAGACCTCTGGGACCCAGTGCACCCGGGTCCTCACCGCCGTGACCAGCATTCACGGCAATAACGATGTCGCGTTCAGTGCTTACCTGCTGCAGGGTCTTCTCTTGATTTTCCACTTTGTCGTAAAGATCAAGCACCAGGCGATCCGGCAGTACTTCATGACGGCGCAGGGAAAAACTGCGCGGATTGATCTGCTGCTTCAGATCGAGGACAACGCGCAGGTCTTTCTTGTTGTGGCGGGCGTGGCGCACTTGGGCGATGGGTGTACCCTTCAGATCCAGAGTATCTAACTGCGCCTTTAACTGAGTATCGGCAATATCCACCACAACACGGTGCGGCCCACTCAAGGTGAACAACTTGTGCTCCGCCGGGCCGCTCAAGTCGAAGACCAGGCGCGTGTGGTCCGGCGCCCGCCACAGGCGCACGCCCTCCACTTCAGCCGCCATCAGCGGCAGTGCAATTACCAGCCCAGTTACCAGGGCCACCAGCGAGCGCCACATCCTACTCATTACTTCCCAACCCTTTCACTTATTGTTTTTACACATCCCTGAATCCAGGCCAATTGCTATTTATTTAGCATCTTTGCCAGAGTATCGAGTACCGCTTCTCCCTGTTTGGAATGGGTATTCAACAGCAGCTGGCGGCCGCTATCCGGTACTTGCAGAGTCAACTCCAAGTCCGGTTCAGGTAAAACGCCAGCGCCTCGTTCCGGCCATTCCACCAGGCTCAGGCTATGCGTGGCGAAATAGTCCCGCACCCCCATAAACTCCAACTCCTCGGCATCTCCCAGGCGATAGAGGTCGAAGTGATATACTCGCTGGGGGCCGAGTTCGTAGGGCTCCACCAGGGTATAGGTAGGACTTTTCACCGCGCCCTGGTGCCCGAAGGCACTCAACACTCCGCGACAAAAGGTGGTCTTGCCAGCGCCCAGCTGGCCATTCAGGTACAGGGTGAGCCCCTGCTGTAGGCCACTGGCCAAGCAGGCGCGGCCCAGCGCTTCGCCGCCGGCCACCGTTGCCTCTTCGTCCGCTAAATGCAATTTCAGTTCACTCACTATCAGTCCACCAACCGTCGAATCCAGGGCAATAAATCTGTAGCCAACAAACCGCGCTGACCATCCTCCGTGGCGCGGTTACCCGCTTCGCCATGCAGCCAAACTGCCAGGCGCGCTGCATCTACCAAAGGCAGGTGCTGACCGATCAAGGCCGCCACTATTCCGGTGAGCAGGTCCCCCATGCCTCCCGAGGCCATACCCGGATTACCGCTGTTGATCAGATCGACACCGCCTTCGTGGGCAATCAGAGTACCGGCGCCTTTTAGTATCACCACACCACTGAATTTCTGCTGAACTGCCACCGCCGCCGCGCGGGGATCTGCCAGTACCTCGGCGGTATTGCAGCCGAGCAGGCGCGCCGCCTCGCCGACATGGGGCGTCAGCACCCAATCATCGCGTTTTACACCAGCGAGTACCCGCCCGACGGCGAGGATATTCAGTGCATCCGCATCCACCACCAGCGGCACCTGAGCGCGGCCAGCGCGAGCCAGTAACTGTTCGCTCCAGGGAGAGCGGCCAAGACCCGGGCCCACTGCGATGACATCGGGCCCCTCTAAAAGTGGTTCCAGTTCCTGGCCAGAAATAACCGGATGAGCCATGACCTCGGGGCAACGGGTCAAAGCGGCAGTTAAGTGTTCCGGGCGGGTTGCCAGGGAGATCAGACCAGCACCACTGCGTGCAGAGGACTGCGCCGCCATCAGCGCTGCGCCACCGAAACCGCTGTCGCCACCGACTATCAAAATATGGCCAAACATATTTTTGTAGCTGTCCGCAGCACGCTCGGGCAGGCGTTTCAGGCTGGAGCGCTCAAACCGTTGCGCCAGGGGCTCTACTGCTTGATAAATCGGTGCGGGGGCACCCAGATCGGCAAAGATCACCTCGCCACAAAGCGCCGGGCCACGCCCACAGTAGAGGCCCAGCTTGCGACCGATAAAGGTCACAGTCATATTGGCTTGAACGGCCAGATCGGCGCTGCCACTATCGGCACTCAGGCCCGAGGGAATATCCACGGAAAAAACCGGACCGGGACTCTTGCGAATTCGCTCTATGGCATGAGCAACATCCTGACGCAATTCACCGCTAAACCCTGTCCCCAGCAGTGCATCCACGATCAGGGTGTTACCATCGGCACTGTCCAGCTCGGTCAGCGAGGTCAGCACCTGAACGCCTTCGCGAACGGCGTAGGCATAGGCCTCGCGGGCATCGCCCTTCAAGAGTTCGGGGTCAGTACAGGCAAACACCGTCACCGGTATCTTCTTCTGCGCGGCCAGAGCCGCAATCACATAGCCATCACCGCCATTGTTGCCACCGCCACAAAATACCTGGATGCGGCCGATATCTGCCCAGCGGGCGCGTAAATGGATGAAAGCAGCGCGGGCCGCGCGCTTCATCAGCTGTATCGAAGGAATTTCCAGCGCGGCGATTGTTTGTCGGTCGAGTTCCCGTACCGATTCGGCACTGTACAAAGGTTGTGGCGTATCCATGCGGCTCCCGCAATGTGGTGAAGATGTCATCTGTGGCAAAATGGGCGATTGTATCGCTGCCACTTGCACTGACAGCAAAGTATACCGCCCCGGCCAGTCATTGTGCTTGCATGGGATATCGAGCCGCTTTATCTATGACCGAATCACTGCTCGCCGAATTAGCCGACCTGATCAAACTCTGGGGACGGGAGCTGGGCTTCCAGCAGGTTGGTATCACCGACTGCCAGCTGGAGGAGGACGGTGAGCGCCTGCGCGCTTGGATCGATAAGGGCTACCACGCGGATATGGAGTGGATGGGCGCCCACGGGGAAAAGCGCTGGCGCCCGGCACTACTGGAAGAGGGAACCGTGCGCGCCATCAGTGTGCGCCTGGACTACCTGCCACCGGATACCCAGCCGATCAAAGTGCTCAAGGATTCCAGTAAGGCCTATGTCTCCCGTTACGCCAATGGTCGCGACTACCACAAGCTGATTCGCAAGCGCCTGGCCAGCCTGGCCAAGAAGATCGATGCCTTCTGTGCCGAACAGGGTATCGATTCCAAGGGTCGCGCCTTTACCGACAGCGCACCGGTAATGGAACGCGCTCTGGCGCGCAAGGCCGGCCTCGGCTGGGTCGGCAAGAACTGTCTGCTGATCAATTCCAAAGCTGGCTCTTTTTTCTTCCTCGGCGAGATCTATACCAATCTGCCCTTGCCTGTCGATGAGGGAGATTTTGCCGACGAGTGCGGCGATTGCGTGGCCTGCCTTAAAGTCTGCCCAACCGATGCCTTTATCGGCCCGCGCACCTTAGATGCCGGGCGCTGTATCTCTTACCTAACCATCGAAAACAAGGGGCCGATTCCGGAGGAATTCCGCGAGCCCATCGGCAATCGAGTTTTCGGCTGCGACGATTGCCAGACAATCTGCCCCTGGAACAAGTTCGCCAAACCCACCGCAGAGCAGGACTTCCACCCGCGCCACGGCCTCGACAACGGCGAGCTATTAGCGCTGTTCAACTGGAGCGAGGAGGAGTTTTTGCGCAAGACAGAGGGCTCGCCAATCCGCCGTATCGGCTACGAGCGCTGGCAGCGCAACCTGGCGGTGGCGCTCGGCAACGGCGCGGCCAGCGAGGAGGTATTCGAAAGCCTGGAACAATCGCGGCAAACGGCCACGCCTCTGGTGCTGGAGCATATCGATTGGGCCCTGGCGCGGCTACGCAGTGGACGCAAACGCAAACGCAAGATCAAACGCGTAACCTGAGCCCCTGAACGAGGCACAGAAAAGAGTCGGGGCAGCAGAAAAGAGGCTCTAATCGGCCGAGTGCTCCGCTAAGTCGGAAGCTTAACTAAGGCGAAAGAAGGTCTCGCGGTAGTGGCGCAACTCTTCGATAGAATCGCGAATGTCGTCTAGAGCCAAATGGCTACTGTGTTTTTTCACCCCATTCAACACATCCGGACGCCAGCGCCTGGCCAGCTCTTTCACCGAGCTCACATCCAGATTACGGTAGTGGAAGTAAGATTCCAGCTGCGGCATATATTTGACCAAGAAGCGACGGTCCTGGCCGATAGAGTTACCGCACATGGGCGAGGCACCCTCCGGCACCCAGTGGCGCAGGAACTCCAGGGTCTCTCGCTCCGCTTCCCGCTCGGATATATTCGACTCCTTTACCTTTGCCACCAAACCAGAACCGCCGTGCTGCTCGGTGTTCCAGTCGTCCATGGCATCCAGCAGGGCATTACTCTGGTGAATCACCATCGCCGGGCCTTCGGCGAGCACATTCAGCCGCGAATCGGTCACAATGGTGGCGATTTCGATAATGCGCTCTTTTTCCGGATCGAGGCCGGTCATCTCCAGATCTATCCAGATCAGGTTGTTCTGATCCACAGCGGGTCTCCTCAAACTTTCCGCGCAAGTTACCGCAACTACCCGGCAATGGCTATAATCCGCCGCTAATCTCCAGGTGCCAGTGCATGAGTAAACGCAAATTAAACCGCCGCCAACAGTGGCGCGTCGCCAAGATCCAGCAGGAGCGTGAGGCCCGCGCGCGCAAGCGCGAAGAGTCCGCAGAACAAGCTCTGGACGACGGTCAACTGGGCCAGGAACAGACCGGTCTTGTCATCGCCAACTATGGCACCCAAATTTTGGTGGAAAGTGAGAGCGATGCTTCCCTGCGCCAACGCTGCCACATGCGTGCCAATATCGATACCCTGGTAACCGGCGATCGCGTCGCTTGGCGTCCCGCCACTAGTGATAGCGATGGCGGCTATGGGGTTGTGGGTGCGCGGTTGCCGCGCAACTCAGAGCTGCAGCGCCCTGATCGCTACGGCGACCTGAAAACCGTAGCAGCCAATATCGACCGCATTGTGATTGTTATAGCCCCCTACCCGGAGCCCTTCGCTAATGCCATCGACCGCTACCTGGTCGCCGCAGAGACCACCGGTATAGCGCCAATCCTGCTGCTGAACAAGATCGACCTGATCGACGATGGCAACCGCCAGGCACTGGATACCCTACTGGCCCCCTACCCCGACCTCGGCTACCCAGTACTGCGCCTTTCCACTAAAACCGGCGAGGGCCTGCCACAACTACTCGAGACCCTGGCCAAGGGCAGCAGCGTCTTTGTCGGGCAGTCCGGCGTGGGTAAATCTTCACTGGTCAACGCCCTGCTACCGAGTGCCGGCGCCCGTACCGGCGCCCTGTCCGAGGCAACCCTGAAGGGCACCCACACCACCACCGCAGCGGAACTGTTTCACCTGCCCAGCGGAGGCGATCTGATAGACTCTCCCGGCATCCGCGAGTTTGGTCTCTGGCATATGGAGGAGGCCGCGCTACTGGAAGGGTTTGTGGAATTCCGCCCCTTTATCGGCCACTGCCGCTTTCGCGACTGCAACCATCAGGGCGAACCCGGCTGTGCCATTCGCGAAGCACTGGCCAACGGCGACATCAGTGAGCGCCGTATGAACAGCTTTTTACACCTGCGCAACAGCCTGGAATCGGAGAATAAATTTTGAACCTGATTATTGAGGCGGAAGAGCTCGCCGCCGAGCTGGAGCATGAAGAGCTATTGGTTGTCGACCTCAGCTCCCTGCAAAATTACTTGAACGGACACATCCCCGGCGCCCTGCACCTACCATTTCAGGCATTGATGGCGGGTACTGCCCCTGCGCCGGGTAAACTCCCCAGCTCCGAGCAGCTGACCCGAGTTTTTCGCGCTATTGGCCTGCGCCCGGAAACCCATGTAGTGGCCTGTGATGATGAAGGCGGCGGCTGGGCCGGACGCCTCCTGTGGACCCTGGAGAGTATTGGCCACCGCAATTACAGCTACTTAAACGGTGGTATGCACGCTTGGCGCGGTGCCGGGTTACCACTGACCACTGAAGAACCACAGGTTACCCCAAGCGATATCGAAGTCTCGATCGATACCGATGCTGCCATGAGTGCCCGAGAAATCCAGGAGTATCTTGGCAACCCCGACTTCCTCGTTTGGGATGCCCGTTCCCCCCAGGAGTACAGTGGAGAAAGGGTCTTGGCTACCAAGGGCGGTCATATTCCCGGCGCAATCAACTGCGAGTGGACCCAGCTGATGGACCCTCAGCGCGACCTGCGTATCCGCACCGATGCGCGCGAGCTACTCGCCAAGCTCGGCATCAATGAAAAACATAAAATCGTCACCCACTGCCAAAGTCATCACCGCTCTGGTTTTACCTGGTTGGTGGGTAAGTCCCTGGGTTTTGATATTCGCGCCTACCCAGGCTCCTGGAGTGAGTGGGGCAACCTGCCCAATACGCCCGTCGAATAGTAAGTATTACCGGAAAACGTTGTACCCGTATGAATCCAAAACTCTTTACCACCCTGCAATACCTGACTCCGCAACACGCTCTTTCCCGCGCTGCGGGCTGGCTGGCGAACACCGAGATCAAGTCGATCAAAGACCCTTTCACCCGCTGGTTTGTCGAGAAGTACGGTGTCGATATGCAGGAGGCCAAAGAGACCGATTGCACCGCTTATCGCACCTTCAACGACTTTTTTACCCGCGAACTCAAAGAGGGCGCACGCCCGATTGTCAGTAGCGAGGGTAGCCTGGCCTGTCCCGCAGATGGCGCCATCAGTCAGCTCGGTGCTATCCACAATGGCCGTGTGTTCCAGGCCAAGGGGCACGACTACAGCTTGCTGGAATTGGTGGGTGGTGACCCGGAATTGGCGGCCCAGTTTGACGATGGCCACTTCGCCACCGTGTACCTGTCACCCAAGGATTACCACCGGGTACATATGCCTATCGACGGCACCCTGCGCAGCATGACTTATGTGCCGGGCCAACTGTTCTCGGTCAACACCGTAACCGCCGAAAACGTACCGCGCCTGTTCGCCCGCAACGAGCGCCTGGTGTGCGTATTCGATACTGAAGCCGGACCCATGGCCATGATTTTGGTTGGTGCCATGATCGTTGCCGGAATCGAGACTGTTTGGGCCGGCCAGGTGGCGCCCCATACTCGCGATGTGCGCACCACCAACTATCTTGAGAATGCACCGATTCACCTGCGAAAAGGCGAGGAGATGGGTCGCTTTAAATTGGGCTCCACAGTCGTCATGTTGTTTGGGGCGGATCAAGTGCGCTGGCTGGACAGCCTTGAGGCGGAAACCCCTGTGCGTATGGGTGAGTATTTCGGCAGCATGATAGCTGACGCCGGCTAATTCTTCGGGAGAGCGGTAAGTTACGCCGCTCTCAAGGCTTCCCTCGAGAATAAACTATCTCGCCAGGCGCGAGAAAAAGCGGGACAGCTGCCCACCACTATTGAAAAGGTAATCGTCTCGCACCGCCGAGGTATTCACCTCCGGATAAGCCCCTGGCTCTATATCCCGCACTATGCTGACCTTTTCCTCCGGGCGCATCTTGCCACGCTCAATCAGCTTTTCTGCACGATCCTCTGCAGCCGCCAGGTCAAACAGGCGCGGTTTACTCAGCTGGCGCTTGTGCGCATCCAGCACAATCATCACCTTGGGGCGCAAACGCCGGTCATAGGTCTGCTCCACCACTACACCCACTTCGCCACTGGAGAGCTCTACCTGGGTACCGGTGGGGTAGAGTCCTATCGCCTGAATAAATTCGACGACCAGCTGTTCTTGGTAGGCGATGCCACGTAGGTCATAGAGTTCGGCCACGGCCTTTGAAGGCGCTATGGGCTGGCTGGCGCCGCGGGGGTTCGTCGCTTCATCATAAAAAGTAACGATGCCGCACATGCGCGCCAATACGGGAATCTTGTCACCGCGCAAGCCACCGGGATAACCACCGCCGTCGTGGCGCTCGCGATGACCGCGCACAATATCAATCACCTGGGGGTCGACCTGGGCGTCTGCCGATAGCATCTGCACGCTGTGTTGCACAAATTTACGATACTCCAGCTCGCTGCGCGGGTCGCGCTTGGGCATCTGCAGCACTTCTGCGGGAATCGATAACTTGCCCACATCCTTTAACAGGGTGGCCACCCCCAGCTGCAACAACTCATGTCGCGCCAAGCCGATATGCCGGCCAAACAGCACCGCCCAAATACTGGCGCGTACCGAGTGACTGTAAGTATGTTCATCCCTGTCTCGCACTCGCGCCAACCAGGCGAAAGCATCCGGGCTGCGCAGCACACTCTCAACCAGATCCTCTACCACCCGGTTCATCTGTGGCACCGGCAGTGGTCGATTGCTCGCTACCAACCCCATAACTTCGCCCATGCCACGCAATATCTGGCCGTGCAACTTGCGCGCATTGCCTGCCTCGCGCTGAGCGGGCTGAGGGGGGGGGTAAGTCTTGTGAGAGACCGCAACGGGGCGGCAGGGAATGGTGACGCGCACGGCGGCTCGGCCATGCCCTTTAGCACTTGCACCACTAGCGCCGATCAAACGGCGCAAGGTCACACCGGCACTGCCTACGGTCTTGTGCACATCGACATAAACAAAACGGCAGTACTTCTGTAGTTGGCGAATCTCCTCCAAATCGCGGATATAAAAGCCCTGCAGGGCAAATGGAGTCTGTGTCCAGGGTTTGTCTAGCCTGGACACAAACATGCCGCGCTGGAGATCACCGACGGAAATTTTTGCCTGTTCGAGTGCCACTTGGGGAGGTACCGACCACTGTAGTAAATGCTTGGAGACTGCCCTCAGCAAGGGCCCCGTTTCTAAATCCGGGCCCCCTCGGGCAAGCGCACATTTATATCACGGACAGATATTGGCGAGCACCTATACAAAGTGAGACTGTATTCACAGACTCAGACACTAGTTGCCACAGTTAGACGTGATATTTTGCGGAAAGCTCTACCACTGCCTCGATCATGGCGCCGGCATGGGCCGGATCTACTTTCGGAGTAATACCGTGGCCAAGGTTGAAAACATGGCCACTACCCTGGCCATAGGACTGCAGCACAGCTTCCACTTCTTGGCGGATGCGCTCTGGACTGGCGTAGAGCACGGAAGGATCCAGATTACCCTGCAGGGCAACGCGATTCCCAACTTGGGCGCGGGCACTGCCGATATCGGTGGTCCAATCGAGCCCCAGAGCATCAGCACCGGTATCCGCCATCGCTTCCAACCACTGACCACCCCCTTTGGTGAACAGGATAGCGGGTACCCGGCGGCCATCGGCCTCTTTGATCAGACCGCTGAGAATACGCTGCATATATTGCAGGGAGAACTCGCGGTAGGCGCGGTGACTCAAGGCGCCGCCCCAGGTATCAAAAATTTGTACCGCCTGGGCACCGGCGCGAATCTGTGCATTCAGGTAGTCTGTCACCGAATCGGCGAGTATGGTCAGTAGCTGGTGCATCAGCTCGGGGCGGTTGTAGAGCATTTCTTTGCTGCGAGCAAAGTCCTTGCTGGAGCCACCCTCAATCATATAGGTGGCCAGGGTCCAGGGGCTGCCAGAGAAGCCGATCAGCGGCACGCGACCATTTAGCTCGCGGCGAATGGTGGACACAGCATTCATCACATAGTCCAGATCCCGTTCGCTGTTCACCACTTCCAATGCCTCGATATCAGCGGCAGTGCGCAGCGGCTTATGGAATTTGGGCCCCTCGCCCTCGGCAAAATAGAGCCCAAGGCCCATAGCATCTGGGATGGTGAGGATATCGGAGAATAAAATCGCCGCATCGAGTGGGTAGCGTTCCAACGGCTGCAGAGTGACCTCGCACGCCAATTCGGTATTACGGCATAGATCCATAAAACTACCAGCCTCGGCGCGGCTGGCGCGGTACTCGGGTAGGTAGCGACCCGCCTGGCGCATCATCCACACTGGTGTTCGATCCACGGGCTGGCGCAACAAGGCGCGGAGAAAGCGGTCGTTTTTCAATTCGGACGGTTTGGTATCAGACATAGGTACACCGAGCGGGCTAAAAAAACGGCCATTGTACAGGGGGCGGGGCCACTAGATACAGCTTGGCAACAATATCATCCAGGCAGGTTGAGGGCTGGTGCCGCTCTACAAAGATATAAAAATGGGAGGCTTAAAGCCTCCCATCCGCAACCGGGAAAATCAGATATCCAGATAATCGAGAATACCCTCACCGGCCTGGCGCCCTTCCCAAATAGCTGTTACCACCAGGTCGGAACCGCGTACCATATCGCCACCGGCAAAGACCTTCTCGTTGGAGGTCTGAAACTTGTATTTCTGTTCTTCCGGGGCAACGACACCACCCCAGTCCGCTACTTCAATGCTGTGCTCGGCAAACCATTCCGCCGGGCTTGGGCGGAAACCGAAGGCCACCAGCACGATATCTGCCGGGATGACTTCTTCGGAACCGGGCACTACCTGCGGACGGCGACGCCCGTTTTCATCGGGCTCACCCAACTCGGTAGTGACTACTTTCACTCCAGAGACCTTACCGTCTCCGACAATTTCTACCGGCTGGCGGTTAAACAGGAACTGCACCCCTTCTTCTTTGGCATTGACCACTTCGCGGCGGGAGCCCGGCATATTTTCCTCATCGCGACGGTAGGCACAGGTCACGCTCTTGGCCCCCAGTCGAATAGAGCTGCGGTTACAGTCCATGGCGGTATCACCGCCACCAAGCACCACTACACGCTTGCCTTCCACCGAGACAAATTCCGCAGGGTCCTTCTCCCAACCCATATTGCGATTGACGTTGGCCACTAAGAACGGCAAAGCGTCGTGCACGCCGGGCAGGTCCTCACCAAGGAAGCCGCCCTTCATGTAGTTGTAAGTGCCCATCCCCAGGAATACGGCATCATAGTCATTGAGCAACTGCTCGAAACTGATGTCCTTGCCCACCTCGGTATTGAGACAGAACTCCACCCCCATCTCAACAAACACCTCGCGGCGCTTTTCCATCACCGATTTTTCCAACTTGAATTCCGGAATACCGAAAGTGATCAGGCCGCCGATCTCCGGATGCTTGTCGAAGACCACCGGCTGTACGCCGTTGCGTATCAGGATATCGGCGCAGCCCAGTCCGGCTGGGCCCGCGCCCACAATCGCGACTTTTTTACCTGTCTTTTCCACATGGCTGAGATCCGGACGCCAACCCAGGGCAAAGGCGGTATCAGTGATGTACTTTTCAGCATTGCCGATGGTCACAGCGCCGAAACCGTCGTTGAGGGTACAGGCGCCCTCGCACAGGCGGTCCTGGGGACAAACGCGCCCGCAAACTTCCGGCAGGGTGTTGGTCTCGTGGCAGAGTTCCGCCGCCTCGATCACATTACCCTCGCTGATTAATTTCAGCCAGTTGGGAATATAGTTGTGCACCGGGCACTTCCACTCACAATAGGGGTTGCCGCAGTCCAGGCAGCGGTGTGCCTGGCTCGCTACCTGGTTTTCACTGGATGGCTGGTAAATCTCCACAAATTCACTGGTACGCGCGATGATATCTTTCTTCGGCGGATCTATACGGGCCACGTCGATAAACTGGAAATCGTTGTTCAGTCTGTCTTTCATACGGTCTCTCCACCCCAGCCTTATTCGCCGCGCTTGCGCACGTCAGAAAGAAGATCCGCAAGGCTGGCTGCCTTGGGTTTCACCAGCCAGAATCGGCTCAGGTAATCGTCGAAGTTATCCAGCAGCTCTTCACCCCAGGCGCTGCCGGTCTCCGCGACATAGGTTTCGATCACCTCGCGCAGGTGACTCTGGTGCGGCTCGAGAATTTCACTACTGATACGACGCAGCTCGATCAGCTCATGGTTGCAGCGGTCGAAGAAATCGCGCTCCAAATCCAGCACATAGGCAAAACCACCGGTCATACCGGCACCAAAGTTGTAGCCGGTGCGCCCTAGCACCGCGACCATTCCACCGGTCATGTATTCACAGCAATGATCGCCGGCCCCTTCCACTACGGCGAAGGCGCCAGAATTGCGCACAGCAAAGCGCTCGCCGGCGCGGCCAGCGGCAAACAACTCACCGCCAGTAGCGCCATACAGGCAGGTATTACCGACGATGCTGGTGTCTTGGGAAGCAAACTCACTGCCCTCAGGCGGGCGAATGACCAACTTGCCGCCGGCCATGCCCTTACCGACATAATCGTTGGCATCCCCTTCGAGATACATCTCCAGCCCTCCGGCGTTCCATACGCCGAAAGACTGCCCGGCAACTCCATTGAGGTTGAGTTTTATTGGCGCCTCCACCATGCCCTGGTTGCCGTGGCGCTTGGCGATCTCGCCAGAAAGACGCGCCCCCAGAGAGCGATCGCAGTTGGTCACCTCGAAGCTGAATTCACCACCAGTCAGGTTCTCAATGGCGGGTAGAATTTCTTCCACCATGCACTCGGCCAACTCGCCCTTATCCCAGGGCTCATTTGTGGCCTGCTGGCAGGTTTGCGGTTTGCTATCGAGTAGTGCATCGGTATGCAACAGCGGCGACAGATCCAGTTTCTTCTGCTTGTTGGTTTCTCCCTCAATGATGCGAAGTAGGTCTACACGGCCGACCAGCTCTTCCATGGTGCGCACACCAATGCTCGCCATCCATTCGCGGGTTTCCTCGGCAACAAAGCGGAAGAAGTTCATCGCCATTTCTGCGGTGCCGATATAGTGCGCATCGCGCAAGTTCTTGCGCTGGGTCGCGATACCCGTGGCACAGTTATTCAGGTGACAGATACGCAGGTATTTACAGCCAATCGCCACCATTGGCGCAGTACCAAAGCCGAAGCTCTCCGCACCGAGAATCGCCGCCTTGACTACATCCAAGCCAGTTTTAAGGCCCCCATCCGTCTGCACACGAACTTTGCCGCGCAAGTCATTGGCTCGCAGGGTCTGGTGTGTTTCCGCCAGACCCAATTCCCAAGGTGAACCAGCATAGCGAATAGAGGTGATCGGGCTCGCTGCAGTACCGCCGTCATAGCCGGAAATGGTAATTAAATCCGCATAAGCCTTAGCCACGCCAGCGGCGATAGTGCCAACTCCTGGACGGGAAACCAGCTTCACGGATACCAGTGCATCCGGGTTAACCTGTTTGAGGTCGTAGATCAGCTGGGCCAGATCCTCAATGGAGTAGATATCGTGGTGCGGTGGCGGTGAAATCAGAGTGACACCGGGCACCGAGTAGCGCAGCCGAGCAATCAGGTCATTCACTTTGCCACCGGGCAACTGACCACCCTCACCGGGCTTAGCGCCCTGAGCCACCTTGATCTGCAGCACTTCGGCATTGACCAGATAGTGCGGCGTCACGCCGAAACGGCCGGAGGCGATCTGTTTGATTTTGGAGACTTTGTCGGTGCCAAAACGGGCCGGATCTTCACCGCCCTCTCCGCTGTTGGAGCGTCCACCCAGGCGGTTCATGGCCTGAGCCAGAGATTCGTGCGCCTCGGGAGACAGAGCTCCCAGGGACATAGCTGCGGAGTCAAAGCGACGCACAATCTGCTCGGCCGGCTCCACTTCCTCCAATGGCACAGGCTCGAGGTTTTCCTTGAAAGCCAGCATATCCCGCAAGGTTGCCACCGGGCGCTGGTTGACCAGTTCCGAGTAATCACGCCAAGCGGAGTAATCCCCTGTACTGGCCGCTCGGCGCAGGGCCGTCACCACATCCGGGTTGAAGGTATGGTATTCGGTGCCATGCACATATTTGTGCAGGCCGCCGGGGGACACCGGCTTACGCGCTTTCCAGGCGATATCCGCGCGCGCGGCCATATCTGCCTGCAACTCGGCAAAGCCGGCGCCTTCGATACGAGTGGGTGCACCGGGGAAACACAGGTCCACCACCTCTTTGGAAAGACCGACCAACTCAAACAACAGCGCACCGCGGTAAGAGGCTACCGTAGAGATACCCATTTTTGACAGGATTTTTAACAGGCCCTTGATGATGCCGTTGCGGTAATTCTTCTGCGCTTCTGCCGCATCCAGCAGCAGCTCCCCCCTGTCGATTAGGTGATTAATAATGCTGTAGGAGAAATAGGGATGTACTGCCGTCGCTCCCACACCCACCAAGCAGGCGAGCTGGTGCGCATCCCGTGCACTGGCGGTATCCACCACCACATTGGAATCACAGCGCAGGCCCGCATGCACCAAATGATGGTGCACGGCACCGGTGGCGAGCAGCGCATCTATGGGCAGATGGCCCTGGCGAATATCGCGGTCGGACAGCACCACAATCACGGTGCCGGCACGAACAGAAGCCTCTACCTTGGCACACAGACGTTCAATTGCACTATGAAGATCCAGATTTGCCGGATCGTAGTTCAGGTCGAAAATCTCCGCGTCGAAGCCGGGGCGATCCAGCGACAGTAACGCGGTGTATTTCATATGGGAGAGCACCGGCGAGGACAGAATCACGCGGTCGGCGTGCTCTGGCGTCTCCTCAAACACGGATTTTTCACGGCCCAAGCAGGTTTCCAGGGACATCACCACCGTTTCCCGCAGCGGGTCTATAGGCGGATTGGTCACTTGGGCAAACTGCTGGCGGAAGTAATCGTAGAGCGAGCGGTTGTAGCGGGACAGCACCGCCATCGGCGTATCGTCGCCCATGGAACCCACCGCTTCCTGGCCGGCTTCCGCCATCGGACGCACTACCTTATCGCGCTCCTCCAGAGAGGAACTGAACAGTTTCTGGTAGACCTTAAACTGTTGGTGGGAAAAATTATTGTCAACCGGCGCAGTCACTAAGGTGGAGCGAATACGGCGCGCCTTCTCTTTCAGCCAGCGTTTATAAGGCTGGGCGCGCTTGAGCATATTGTCGATATCGGCAGTGTGGTACAGCTTGCCTTCCTGGGTATCCACAGAAAGCATCTGCCCGGGCCCGAGACGCCCTTTAGCTACTACATCTTCCGGTGCATAGTTATAAACACCGACTTCCGAAGCCACGGTAATAATATCGTCTTTGGTAATCACCCAGCGGGACGGGCGCAGGCCGTTGCGGTCGAGAGTACATACCGCGTGACGGCCATCGGTCATCACCAAGCCGGCGGGGCCATCCCAGGGCTCCATATGCATGGAGATGTATTCATAGAAAGCGCGCAGGTCTGCATCCATGCCCTCAACATTTTGCCAGGCCGGCGGCACCAGCATACGCACCGCACGGTGTAGCTCCATACCACCCGCCAACAGCATCTCCAGCATATTATCCAAACTGGAGGAGTCGGAGCCCTCGCGGTTCACCAGCGGTACCAGCGCATTCAGCTCGGGAATCAGCTCGGTAACAAATTTGTTGGTGCGCGCCACCGACCAATTGCGGTTGCCGGTAATGGTATTAATTTCACCATTGTGCGCCAGCAGGCGGAAAGGCTGGGCCAGAGGCCAGCGCGGCATGGTATTGGTAGAGAAGCGCTGGTGGAAAACACAGATAGCGGTTTCCAGGCGCGGATCCGCCAACTCAGGGAAGAATTTTGGCAGATCCGCCGGGATCATCAGTCCTTTGTAGGAGAGCACACTAGTAGATAGGCTGGCGATATAAACATCACCACTCAGCTGCAACTCGGCCTTACGCCGGGCCACATACAGCCGAGCATTAAAACGGGCTTCACCCAGTGGCTCTTCGGCATCATTAATCAGCAGTTGTTCGAAGCGAGGTTGGCAGTCCCTGGCGATGGGGCCAAGACACTCGGGGTTAGTGGGCACTGTGCGCCAACCAACAATCCGCATTCCTTGCGCCTGCAGCTCAGACTCAAAGATTTGGCGAGCGCTCTGCGCCTCACCGTCATCCAGAGGCAACATCACCGAACCTACGGCATAGGTCTCAGTGAGCTCCAGACCGAACAACTTTAGCGCTTTCTCACGCAGGAATTTATCGGGCTTCTGCAGCAGTAAGCCACAGCCATCGCCAGTTTTACCATCGGCGGCAATACCGCCGCGGTGAGTCATACAGGTGAGGGACTCAATGGCCGTCTGTACTAACTTATGGCTCGCCACACCCTGTAAATGAGCGATCAGACCAAAACCACAGTTGTCCTTAAACTCATCCAACTGATACAGACTGCTACCCATAGAATTCCTCGTCACTATCGATTGGGGGACCACAGGCACTGCCGATAGCGGCCTGATATGGGCAAAAATGGCTTAACGCTCGCGCTACGCTCTCCTGCGGTCCCTAAGTAAAAGATCCCGAGATAAAAAAAGCCCTCTAATGGGGCTTTCTTTATTGTTCTTATTGGCGGTTATTTTGCCCCGCCATTATTTCCGGGGGGCGCGCAATATTACTTGCTCACCACTACATTTTCAATAATTCACAGTTTTTTTAACTGCCAAACAAAAATAAGACAGATTTATTTCCTGTCAACTTGGTTTTATGTGATCGTACTCTCTAATAAGCGCAGTTCGCGAATCCCCTGTCACCTGGCACCACAGTTCCTTAGCGCATCTATAACTTTTTCCTGAGGCGTATCATCGACAACTTTTGCGTCCCCCAAAGATCTCAGCAATACTAAACGCAACTTGCCATCCAGCACTTTCTTATCTAACTGCATAGCTTGCAGAAAATCATCGACACTCATATCCGCGGGAGACTGCTGCGGCAACTGGGCTTTTTGCAGCAACTGACGAACACGCTGTACCAATTCACCGTCCACGTCTCCCAGTAAATGCGAGAGCTCCAGGGCCATCACCATTCCTGCGGCCACCGCCTCACCATGCAACCAACGCCCGTAGCCCTGCACAGTCTCAATTGCATGTCCAAAGGTATGACCAAAGTTTAATATGGCACGGCGGCCTGCCTCACGCTCATCACTAGCCACAACCTCTGCCTTATCACGACAGCAACGATCCACGGCATAAGCCAAAGCCTTGGGATCTCGCGATAAGAGTGCATCGATATTGGTCTCTATCCAGTGGAAAAATGGTGCATCACAGATCAGGCCATACTTGATTACTTCAGCTATGCCTGCTGAGAATTCACGATCTGGCAGGGTCGTCAATGTATCCATATCGGCAAGTACTAGCCGGGGCTGGTAAAAAGCCCCAATCATGTTTTTACCTAGCGGGTGATTGACGCCAGTCTTACCTCCCACAGAGGAGTCCACCTGGGCAAGGAGTGTAGTGGGCACCTGAATAAAATCGACGCCGCGCTGATAACAGGCAGCGGCAAATCCACACATATCTCCCACAACACCACCCCCTAGGGCAATTAGCGTAGTCGTGCGGTTGTGACGCTGTTCCAATAGAGCGTCAAAAATTCGATTGACGGTATCCAGAGTCTTGAAGGCTTCCCCGTCGGGTAGTTCGACAACATCAACCTTATCGAAATCAGAGAGCCCATCCAGTAAGCGGGACAAATACAGGGGAGCCACTGTCTCATT
The DNA here is from genome assembly GCF_023716485.1 of Microbulbifer variabilis. NCBI lineage: Bacteria > Pseudomonadati > Pseudomonadota > Gammaproteobacteria > Cellvibrionales > Microbulbiferaceae > Microbulbifer > Microbulbifer variabilis. The sequence goes on along the minus strand of NZ_CP092418.1, from coordinate 265,431 downwards.
TGTAACCACACAGATCTGGCGCCCACGTAAATAGGGCAGTAAATATTGTGAGTCGGCTAATAACTTGGACCCAATGACAATGGGGTAACTGCGCTCCCCCAGTTCCACATTAAAACAGTGCACAATGCTCTCCTTCCCACTAGCGCCAATATGTAGCGCATTGAGTTAATGAGACGCACTTTAGCACAGAGTGAAAAAGGGGTTATTGGGAGAGGCTTTCCATAAGGCGCTCAGCTACCAGGGCTGATGCTTGCTTGGGGGTCAGGTCATCAGTGTCGCAGATAACATCCGCAACTTCGCGATAAAGAGGGGCGCGTTCTTGTAAAATTTCTTCAATACGCGCGCGTGGATTGGGCACTCGTAAAAGAGGGCGGTTACTGTTCTTGGAAGTGCGTTCCAGCAACTGCTCTACCCCGGCCTGTAAATAAATCACATGACCAAACTTTTGCAGCAACCGCCGGTTTTCCTCCAGTAGAACGATGCCACCACCGGTGCCGATAACTTGGTGGGGACCCAGACAAAGTTCTTCGAGCACTTCACTCTCGCGTCGACGAAAGCCGGCTTCGCCTTCTACATCAAATATCCAGGGGATATCTGCCCCTGTGCGCTCTTCCAGGACTTTATCGGTATCAGCAAAAGGCAGCTGCAATTGTGCCGCTAACAACCTGCCAATCGTGGATTTGCCGGCCCCCATGGGGCCGACTAAAAAGATGGAGCGGTTAATCACTTAGATAAAAAAGTCTCACTTTCGATAATACGCGGGGTGATAAACATCAATATCTCACGTTTATCATCTGTGCGTACAGTTTTCTTAAACAAGTTACCTATGTACGGAATGTCTCCAAGTAAGGGTACCTTAGTCTCCCCCTCAAGAACATTGCTCTCAAACACACCGCCTAAAACAATTGTTTCGCCATTACTGACTAGTACTTTTGTCGCTAGGGTGTTCACATTAATTGTAGGAACAGCCGTATTAGCACTAACACTAAACAAATCCCCAACACTATTCTGCTCGATATTAAGCGTCATTATTATGTTGTTATCTGGAGTTATCTGAGGTGTTACATTTAACTCAAGAACGGCTTCTCGAAATGTCACAGAAGCTGCACCAGAAGAGGTAGCCTCCAAGTAAGGTATTTCCACTCCCGATTGGATATTCGCCTCTTGTTTATCACCAGTTACTACTTTGGGCTGGGATACAATCTCAAGCATGCCCACATCTTCCATCGCAGACAGCTCCAAACCCAAATAAAAATTGTCCTTTAATATCGCATAAGCTAGTTGCCCAGCAGGTGTTCCAACACCTAAGTCCACCAGCAAAGGATCATGGGTGCTGGCCGGTGAAGAGACACTGGGTCCAAATCCAGATCCACCAACACTAGCGCTATTTTGCCCTCCAGAACCAATGACTACAGAGTCATCGTTAATATCATGAGTACCTGTATAGTTCCACTGGACACCGAGCTCGCGCTCGAACTCACTATTTGCAGTGACGATCCTGGCCTCAATCATCACCTGACGAATAGGCACATCTATAACTTCTATCAGTTCCCGAAACTGTGCGATTTTTTCTTCTGTATCTGTAAGGATAATTGTATTGGTTCGCTCATCTACAATTGCACTACCACGGGCTGACAAAATACTTGCTTGATTAGCGTCTTGTTTACCCCCAGCAAAATTGCCCTTTCCTTGATCATCCGTCTGCTGACCAGAAAATAATGTAAACAGCTCTCCGGCATCAGCATAGCGCACACTAATATATTCAGTTCTTAGTGGAGCCAGCTCCTGCAATTGCCTACGGCTCTCCAATTCCTGGCGCTCTCTTTCTGCAATCTCAGCAGCTGGAGCTACCATAATGACGCTACCTTCCTGGCGCTTATCCAAGCCCTTGGCCTTAAGAATCAAATTCAAGGCCTGATCCCAAGGCACTCCATCAAGCCGTAATGTGATTCGCCCCTGTACGGTGTCACTTGCCACCAGATTGAGATCAGTAAAGTCAGCAATAATTTGGAGCACGGAACGAACTTCAATATCTTGGAAGTTTAACGAAAGCTTTTTCCCTGTGAATTGAAACTCTTTCTCCTTCTCGCGAATTTCCGCTGCGGACAGAGGTTTTACGCTCAACACGTACTGATTATCGGCTTGATAAGCGAGATAATCATAATCTGCATCTGTCGGATCCACAGCTATTACGGTATTGCGGCCATCAGAGTCTACCGTAATGGCATTCACAGGGGTTGCAAAGTCAGTTACGTCAAGCTTCTGGCGAAGAGATTCGGGCAATTCTGCGCCCAGAAAAGTCAAATAGATTTTGCCTTTGGTGCGTTCCACATCAATATTTACTGCCGGATCAGAAAGGCTAACAATGACTTTACCTTCGCCCTCTTCACCGCGCCGGAAGTCAACCCCGTTAACAGCAATAGCACCCAAGGCATTGAACTGCTTGTTTCCACCAAGATTAAGGCCGCTGTCATGGGTGGGGGATTGTGGAGATGAAGCCGTCGCAACTACAGATTCACCAATCTCCATCACGAGCTGGCTACCATGGCGTTCACTGGTGTATACCGGCAGTTGATCCAGATTAACAATTAGGCGAGTTCTCCCCTCACTGGAAACTACCACAGCGCTGCGAGCGGCACCTATTCCCAGTGAATATTTCTTTTGTGGTAGCACACTTTCAACACCGGCAAAATCCATCACAATCCGAGCCGGTTGCTCAATTGTGTATCCAGTGGGCTCTGGAGGCTCCTCAGTGAAAGTTAAACGCAGCTGAACCCGGCCACCGGGAAGCTCTGAAAACTGTATATCGTTCAGTTGATTCACCTGCGCTTGTAACGCCGCAGGAACCATCAATACAGCGAGCAGTAAAATCTGAAACGGTGCCAAACACTTAGCAAACTGCTTATTAATCATTATCCGTTGTCCTTCTCTTCCAGCGCGAGTGCACGTGGCCTCTCAATCCAGCCCCCGGTACCATCCGGTATAATTTCCAACACATCGAGTTGCGTGGGTGTAGCGCTCACAACTCGCCCGTGATTTTTCCCCAAGTAGTTCCCCACAGTTACTCTGTGAATTCCACCATTGCCATCATCAATCAGGGCCCATAACTGGCCATCACGGGAAATTGTGCCCACCATTGCCAAAGCATCAAAGTTAATACTTTCAAGCAACTCTCTACGCCTACTTAGATCAGGTGCTATTTCAAGTCTTCTACCAACTAATCGCTGATCAGACTCCAAAACAGGGCGAGTAAATGGACTCCTTTGAGCAGCGGCACTATAAATATATGGGCTATATGGCGTAAACGTTGGGATAGGCTCAATTTGACCTTTAGGCCTCCGCTCAACCTCGGCCATTCTTTGATGTAAATCATTTTGATCTACATTCATACTGCAAGCAGAAACCGCTAAAAGTGTAGCTACGATGGCTGTTTTTTTTGTCACTCCTCATCCTCCTGATCTTTATAGCGGTAGGTTTTTGCATTGATAACCATATCAAGCAGCCCACCACTATCTCGGTTGGTTGAGATAGTAAAATCATGAAGAGTTACAATCCTAGGCATTCCAGCAATACCACTCACGAAAGAACCAAATTCATGGTACCCCCCTTGAACCTCTATACGAATTGGCAGCTCAACATAAAACTCTCCAACCAACTCACTTTCCAGAGCAACTTTTTCGATCGTTAGGCCGCTACCTCTTCCATACTCATCAATATCCTCTAACAATCCTGGAACTTCTGTATCTTTTGGTAGTTGCTTTAGCAGTGCGCCAAAGGTGCCCTCCATCTCCCTTAGTTGCTCACGATACGCATCAAGATTTGCAGCCTCAAATTGCTTGTTTTCAAACTGCAAAAACAGCTCTTTCTCTTTATTCTGCGCACGTTCCAGGCTGTTATAAAGATCACCTATCCAGAGGTAATACCCAATAAAAACCAAAACTGCTGAAACAATGATTAAGAGAGTAATACGACCAGCTATCGGCCAGACCCCAACTCTTGAAAAGTCGATGTCATTAATATCTACATCTTGGAGTTGCTTAAGAGTTTCTGCGAATGCCATTATATAATTCCTTTACTCAACGCCAGTGGTAGTTAAATCACTATCGTTAGCATCGTCACTCTTACGACCACTCAAATTTACTGTTAACTGAAAAGCACTCGCTTGTTCCCCATACTCAGGGCTAGCAGTAACATCCGTTAAGTTTGGAGATTCATACCAGTCGGACTGGTCCAAATTGCGCATAAAAGATGATACACGGTTGTTGGATTCTGCAATTCCTGACAACTCCAATTGAGAACCTTTGCGGGTAAGTTCAAGGAGCCAAAGCCCCTCAGGAGTTGCCTGTACCAGCTCATCAAAATAACGAACAGCTAGAGGACGGTTCCCCTGGAGCTCCTGAATCACCCGCATTCGATCAATCAGTTCCTGGCGGCGCTTTTTCAGGTCCTTAATCTCACTTACCTGTTTATCTAGAGCATTAATCTTGACCTGCAGTATCTGATTGCGCTCATTCTGGGTAGCGACTTGCCGATCAACCGTTTTCATCCAAAGAAAAACCGACGCCGCAGCAGCAATAATCACCAACACTAATACTTGCTGAAACTCTTTCTGCTTTTGTGCGCGATATTCCTGGCGCCAGGGGAGTAGATTAATCTTGGCCATCTCAGTACTCCTTCTCCCGCATGGCGAGCCCTGCCGCGATCATCAGCCCTGGAGCCTCTTTGGCTAATATCTGTTGGTTTACCCGAGAAGAGGTAGCCATTTTGTAAAAAGGATTGGCAATCACTGTGGGTTTGCCCAGTTTTTCACCGACCAAATCAGACAAACCTTCCATTGCGGCAACACCACCACTGAGCAATATGTAATCCACATCGCTATAGGAAGTCGAAGAGTAAAAGAACTGCAGCGCGCGGGTGACTTGCTGAATCACCGCATCCCGAAACGGCTCCAGAACCTCGGCATAATAGTCATCGGGCAATCCGCTGCCACCCTGGTGCTTCGCCAGGGAGGCCTCTTCGGCGGAGAGGCCGTAGCGCCGCTGAATCTCATCGGTGAGCTGGCGGCCACCGAATAGCTGCTCCCGTGTATAAACTGTCTTGCCATCAACCAGTACAGACAGTGCACTCATAGTCGCACCGATATCCACTACCGCAACAACCAACTGCTCTTGGGGAGGAAACTGATCTTCCAGTAGAGTGTAAGTGCGCTCAATAGCGTAAGCTTCCACATCCACGACACCCGCCTCCAACTCAGCCTCACCGAGGGCGGAAACCCGCTGTTCGATATTTTCGCTGCGGCATGCTGCCAGTAACACTTCCACCTGGTCATCCCCTCTTTCGGATGGCCCCTGTACCTCAAAATCGAGACTAACTTCTTCGAGGGGATAGGGAATGTACTGATCTGCTTCCAAGGCAATACGCGCTTCCAGATCCTCATCGGAGAGATCAGCGGGCATTTCCAGGGTCTTAGTGATCACTGCGGAGCCGGATACGGCGACAGCCGCACGGCGCAGTCGGGTTTTGGAACGGCGCACTACCTTGCGGATAGCTTCCGCCGTGGCGCCAACATCATTGATGTTCTTATCCACTACCGCATTCGGCGGCAGGGGTTCCACGGCGTAACTTTCGACCCGATATTTGTCACCATTGCGACTTAGCTCCAGCAACTTTACTGCGGTCGAGCTAATATCGAGTCCCAACATGGCCTTCGGGCCTTTATCCAGAAAAGGGAAAATCCCCATTTTTCTTATCTTTTCCGTGGGTTATGAAAGTTTGATGTTATAGCACTTTAAATTACCGCTTCAACCGGCATTTGCATAGGTAATAGCGCACAATATTCGTATAATTATTCACCGAATCATACAAATGAAGTACACAGAAGTAGTTTCATGACAGTAAAAGCCCGAAATCGTCTACTAGCGCTGCTCTGGCTTTGCCTCGCCGGAGCAGCCGGCGCAGCCATGGTTTTCGCCAGCATTTACCTCTACCTGAAACCCGGGCTACCCTCAGTCGAAAGCCTGCGGGATATTCGCCTACAGACCCCACTGCGCGTCTATTCACAAGACATGAAACTGATAGGTGAGTTTGGCGAGAAACGGCGCAACCCTATTACCATCGAACAAACGCCAGAACCATTTATCAAGGCAATACTGGCAGCAGAGGATGCGAGCTTCTACTCACACAGTGGGGTTTCGATTAAGGGTTTGATGCGGGCAGCTTCACAGCTGGTGCAGACCGGCTCAATCCAGTCTGGTGGTAGTACCTTAACCATGCAGGTGGCGCGCAATTTCTTCCTAAGCCGTGAGCAGCGTTTTATCCGCAAGTTCAATGAGATCCTCTTATCACTGCAAATTGAGCGCGAACTCAGCAAAGATGAGATTCTGGAACTCTATATCAACAAAATATTCCTGGGTAACCGCGCCTATGGCTTTCAGGCTGCCGCACATGTTTACTACGGTCGTGACATCAAGGACCTGAGTATGGCGCAATGGGCAATGATGGCGGGGCTGCCCAAGGCCCCCTCCACCTTCAACCCCATCGCCAACCCCACTCGGGCCCTGGTGCGCCGTAACTGGATTTTGAAGCGCATGCTCGACCTAGGATACATCGATCAGGATGAGTACAAGCACTCCATTACCGCACCGGTGACCGCTAGCTACCACAGCCGCGATCTGGATCTGGATGCCCCCTATATAGCCGAAATGGCGCGTAAAGAAGCTGTTGAGCTTTTTGGCGACAGTGCCTACACCGATGGCTATCAGGTCATCACCACGGTCAACAGCCGCCTGCAGGACCAGGCGCGCAGGGCACTGCAACACGGCCTCGAAACCTACGATTCACGCCACGGTTATCGTGGCCCGGAACAGCGACTGCCACCGGAATTGCTGCATGACAGTGACCAACTGATTGATCTGCTCAATGAAATCCCTGTGCTGGGTGGGCTTGAGCCTGGGGTAGTCACTGCGGTGGAGCCAAAGCTGTTGCAAGTACAGCTGCGCGACCGCCGTGTGGTCGAGGTTCCCTGGGAGAATGGGCTCGACTCCATTCGTCCCTATATTACTGAAAGCTCACGAGGACCACGCTTACAGTCTGCTGAGAAGATGTTTGCACCTGGTGATGTGGTGCGCCTACGCCGCATTGAGATTAAGCACACTGAGGTTATCGGCTCCCAGGACAAACCTACCAGCGCAGGTGGGGCAACCCAACTTGCTAGCGCCTTTGAAGACACACCCAACCCCGATCCATTTGCAGAGCCCGAAGAGGTCTCTTCCAGCCCCCTGGAGCCACAAATTACTGAGGAATGGGAGCTAACCCAAGTGCCATCGGCCCAAGGAGCCCTAGTCTCCATCGATCCCCAAGACGGCGCCATACGCGCCTTAGTAGGTGGTTATGACTTCCGCCAGAGCCACTTCAATCGCGTCACCCAGGCGGCGCGGCAACCTGGCTCCAGTTTCAAGCCATTTATCTACGCTTCGGCTATCGAGCGCGGCTATACCGCCGCCAGTGTGATTAACGACGCCCCAATAATCTTCGAGGAAACCAATCTGCAAGATGTGTGGCGCCCGGAGAATGATGGCGGCACTTTCCTTGGCCCCACCCGCCTGCGTATGGCTCTGTATAAGTCACGTAACATGGTCTCCATTCGCCTGCTGCAGGCACTGGGGCTCGATTACGCCCTCGGTTTTGTCGAGGGCTTCGGCTTTGACCGCAGTAAATTGGCGCGCAACCTAACCATCGCACTGGGCAGCTCGGCCCTGACGCCCCTAGAAATGGTGCGTGGCTATGCAGCTTTCGCCAATGGTGGCTATCGAGTGGAACCCTATCTTGTTGACCGGGTTTTAGATGTAAATGGCGAAACCCTCTACCAGGCCCTACCACTCACTGTGTGCAATGACTGTCCTGAGCCTGGCAGTGAGTCCCAAGGGTTCAATAATCAGGAGCCACTCAACCTAGCGGCAATTCAGCCCGGTGAAGAGGGCCCGGACCAAGGCAAAGAGCCTCCCGAGCTGAAAGTACTCCCGGTTGGCCCACTGGATTCATCCAAGCTCCAGGCACGCCCCCTGGCACCGCGCGCCATGACCCCGGAGACGGCTTACATCATGGATTCCATTCTCAAGGATGTGATAAAAAAAGGCACCGGCCGACGCGCCCTCGCTATGAAGCGCGGTGATATCGCTGGTAAGACGGGAACAACCAACGGCCCGCGCGACGCATGGTTCTCAGGTTATAGCCCCTACCTTGCCACCAGTGCTTGGGTGGGTTTCGACTCTTACGGCGAACTCGGTAAGAATGAGTACGGTGGCTCTGCGGCGCTGCCTATCTGGATAGATTTTATGAGTACTGCCCTGGAGGGCTTGCCCGAGCGTCACCTGCCCCAGCCAGATAGCATAACGACCGTGCGTATCAACCCCAAGAACGGCCTACGTACCTCCTATGGCGGCATGTTTGAGATATTCCGCACCAATAGGGTACCCGGGCGCGAGGCCTACAACCCCTATCGCTCCAGATACTCCGACGATGAGATGCCGGGCCGGGACCGATCGAGTGAGCCACCACCCGAAGAGCTTTTCTAAGATACGGCATCCCTGCCATAAGCCCACTTAATGAATGGGCATACCAATAAAAGAAAAGGGGCCCATGGCCCCTTTTCTTTTATTGGTTGTTGTTTTCTCTCTGATCACCTGTCATACAAGAGATATCCGCGCTATTACGCCACTATTCTGACTCTCTATACCTAAGGCAGGCACGCTCTACGCTCTGCAGATCGGGAATGACGGCCTCTTCACCTAAAAGTGCCACGTGCATTAGCTCCCCTGGGCTCAGGGTTTGCTCCCGTAGCACTAGTTCTTCCTGGGTCACCCTTACTAAACGCGGTGTTCCCTGCAATATAAGAGCAAAATAGGGCAGGTCTCCATCGGGGTTTCCGCTACTCAGCACCGCGATACGGGCATTCTCTGAGGTTCCGCCCAGTGCTTCGCCACGCATCACATCAAAAGACAACAACGGCAGGCGTTGCTCACGCCAAATGAGGTCCCCCAGATACCACTCAGGCACATCGTATGCCGCCATAGGTACCTGCATAGCGATCACCTCGGAAAGGCTTTCTACAGGAACCAACATCTGGCCCTGTTGTAGCGGCAACAGCAGGCTGCTCACCTCCTGGGGAACATCTAGCGGCAGCGCTTCAACTTCACTCATTGCCCACCTCTTGCATGCAATATTTCATTTCTTGGTATTCGCTCAACTGCCAACGGCCGAAGTGCCGGCATATTCTCGAATAGCCTCCAACAATACGTCTTCCTGGTAGGGCTTACCCAGGTAGTGATTAACTCCGAGAGACATAGCGTGATCACGGTGCTTACTACCGGTACGGGAAGTAATCATCACGATGGGGATATCTCGCAAGCGACTACTGGAGCGAATATGCCGCGCCACTTCGAAGCCATCCATACGGGGCATCTCGATATCCAGAAGTATCAGATCTGGAACCTTATCCTGCAGCTGAATCACGGCATCCTGACCATCTTTGGCGGTACTGACCAGATAACCTTCGCGCTCCAGGAAGCGTGTGGTTACCTTGCGTACCGTTACGGAATCGTCCACCACCATTACGGTCTGCTGGCGCTCTTCCCGCTCGGGCTGCTCTTCTACCTGCAACTGCAGCTGTGGGATATCCGGGCGTGCTAACTGGGTTGCCTGACGCCGCAGCAGGGCATGGGCATCGAGAATCACCACCACACTGCCATCACCAGTTACCGTTGCCCCAGAAACTCCTTGTACACCAGAAAACTGTGGACCAAGACTCTTCACAACAATCTCGCGGCTGCCGCGGATAGCATCCACTTGCAGGGCCATGGCGTGACCCTCGGAGCGCACCAGCAATACCGGTAACTGCATATCATCAACACTGAGCTTCGGTTGGGCACCAGACTTCAGCAGGGTGCCGAAGTAGTTCACCTCGTACAGCTCGCCCGCATATTCAAAGCGGGCATCGCTAGAGCGGTAGTAATGCTCCAGCTCAAAGGGGCTCAGGCGTACGATACCTTCAATAGTGTTGAGTGGCAGGGCAAACAGGTCTTCGCCAATCTTCACCATCAGTGCGCGGTTGACCGATACGGTAAACGGCAGACGCACTACAAATTCCGTGCCGGCACCCGCCTCGGAATTGATATGCACGCTGCCACCGATCTGTTTGAGTTCGGCGGAAACTACATCCATACCGACACCACGGCCGGAAATTTGGGTAACTTTTTCCGCAGTGGTAAAACCTGCCTGAAGAATAAACTGCAATATCTCGGTATTAGAGAGCTCCGCATCCGGGCGCATCAGGCCATTTTCCACAGCCTTCTCCCGCACACGGATCAGGTTCACCCCTGCTCCATCGTCGCGAATGGTCAGCACCACCTCACTGCCCTCTCGGGCTAGAGCCACATCGATGCGACCGCGTTCGGCCTTGCCTGCCGCGCGGCGTGCATCAGGCATTTCAATGCCGTGGTCTACCGCGTTGCGCAGCATATGCTCCAGAGGTGCCACCATACGTTCCAGCATGGACCTGTCCAGTTCCCCCTCGACATTGGAGAACACCAGCTCCACCTGTTTTCCGAGCTCAGCACTCACCTGACGCACAATACGGCGAAGCCTGGGCACCAAGCGAGAGAAAGGTACCATGCGACTGCGCATCAACCCCTCTTGCAATTCGGTATTAACACGGGATTGCTGCAGTAACAGTGTCTCGGTATCGCGGGCTTTGTTATCCAGGGTGGAGCGCAGCTCCATCAAGTCAGAAGTGGACTCAAGCAGGGAACGGGACAGTTGCTGAATAGATGAGTAGCGGTCCATCTCTAGCGGGTCAAAATCACCATCCTGCTCGGCCAGCTGCTCCTGGCGGAACAAGATTTGTGCCTCGGTCTCACGATCCAGACGACGCAGCTGCTCATTGAGGCGCAACAGGGTTGAATCCATCTCATCGAGGGCCAGGCCAAACTCGCTCATCTGCTCTTCGAGACGGCCTCGGGAGATTGCGGTTTCACCGGCGAGGTTCACCAGCTCTTCCAAAAGCTCAGCGGCAACCCGAACCATTTCCTGTGGTTGGTTCCTGGTGGGAGTCGCCACTTCATTTTCCACACCCTCGGGCTTGCGGATAAATGGCAGAACATTGCCAGCATCAGAAGATTGTAATGGCTGCGGCAATGACTCAGAGGGCTCTAGCTGCTGCTCAGGTTCAGGACGCTCCTCGCTTTCTGCGGACAGTGACTCCTGTTTATCGACAACGATGGACTCATCAGCAACAGTCACAAATTCAGAATCAATACTTGGAGGTACTTCCTCCGTGATAGCTTGAGTGACAGGTTCAGACACATTGCCAAGCGGGTTCTGAATGTCGGCCCAATCTGTGGTGATCAGCTGAACAAAGGCCTCCAGCTGCTCACCTGCCATCCAAGCGCGAACTGTTTCTACTCCCTCGGCAATACGGTCATGTGTGAAATGCGCCTCGCTAAAGAATTGTGCAGAGGGTTTCACAATATCGCGCATGCCCTCGATCGCTGTTTCAAAGCGGTGAGCAACTTCACCAAGCCCCATAAGGCCGGCCATGCGGGCGCCGCCCTTGAAGGTATGCAGCACCCGTTTGAGCGCCTCAGCCTGCTCACCACTCTCTGGTGTGTCTTCCCAAGCCTGAATCAGCTCTTCCAGCTCGTCGGTAAGATCGCCAGCTTCCTCCATAAAGACATCGACCACATCGGGATCAATATCCGCCAACAGGCGCTGTTGTTCGGCAATACTCAGCCCAGCTTGTGACTCTGATACCACTTCCACAGTAGGCGCTTGGTGAACAGGCTCCACAGCCTCAATAGCAGGCCCTACTGCACTCTGTTCAGATTCAGCTGTCTTGTCAGCGCAGATGTCTGTAGTCTCGGCCACCTCGAACAGTGCGTCATAGAGGTCATCCAAGACTGGCTCGGGTGAGACGCCCTCGGAATCCACTGCGCTCTTGTCTACCATCTCCACCATTGGAGTATCGACAGTTTCAACTTCCGTTGATTGCGTGGACTCTAACTCTACCTCAGGCAAAGTCGCAGAAACGGACTCAGCGGTGGGGGCAGAAATCGGCTCCAGTACGGAGGCTTGCACCTCGTCGACGGAAACCGAGTGCTCTTCAATATTTTCAGTTTCTAGATCAGATACCTCTGCAGCCTCTCCAGCTGCAGGGTCGAGAGTTTGTGCCTCGATACCCAGTTCGCTCAGGTCGTAGTCATCCTCTGATACATCTTCGCTCACTTCGCCTTCGGCCAGATAGCGCAGAGCTTCCTCTACCGCCTCACTAACCTCAGGTAAGTCCTGGGCAGCGGCGACAGCATCCACTAGATCGAGTAACTCGTTGTGTCCCTGTTCAAGGGAAGCCCACAAGGCGGGTTCTTCCTCTAGCTGATCGGCCAATACTTTGCGATAAACCTCCAGCAGTAACTGTGCCAGCTCTGCCAGGGTCGGTAGCTGAGCGCGGCTGGCGGCCTCCTGCAGGGTATTAAGCTCTTCGGCAACTTCACTCACCTGAGATTTATCGGCAGGGTTTGCACGCCACTGATTGAGCATCTGATCCGCATCCAGCAGGACACGCATACCGTCTGCCATTAACACTTCAAGAAGTTGAGGATCTACTGCTCTGGGCTCATTCGCTTCGCGCTCGCGGATCAGGTGGCCTACGGAACGTTCCTGCAACTCGGCAACACGGGCAAGGAATTGCTCGGCCCTCTCAACCTCAATGGGCTCTGCAACGCGGATCTGTGCCAAAACCTGACGCACGTAATTTGCGCCATCGCCAATCAACTCGAAGATATCCGCATCGATGGGCACCTGGTAAATACGCAGCTCTTTGGCGAAGCGCTCCAGCGGCGCCATCATTTCGGCCACCACCTTGACCTCTGCCATATGGGCAGAGCCCTTCAGGGTATGCAGGGCTCGGTGCAGGGGGTCACTGGGTACACCGTAAACCGGGGCCGCAGCACGCATGTCCGCAAGGTAGTCATCAACGACGCTCAGATGGGTTTCGGCCTCTTGGGCAAAGATCTCCCACAGCTGTGCCCGCTCGTCGCTGCATTCTTCTTCCTCAACGGTTGCAGTAGCTGCGGTATTGGCATCTTCGACCAGCAGTTCCGAGGGGATATGCCCCTGGCTGAGCTGCTCCGCCCAGGCTTGTAACTGCAGGGTAAGGGATTTGTCCGGATCGCTCTTGCGGAGACGGAATGCCTCGATCATCGATGGCAGCTTCTGATATACCCGCTCAATTAACAGCACATGGGCGCGCTCAGGCTTTATGCTGTCATCGATTACCCGATTAAGCATATTTTCCACAGACCAGGCCAACTCACCGATATCCAGCGCCTCGACCATACGGCCGGAGCCTTTCAGGGTATGGAAGCCACGGCGGAACTCCACCAGGGCGTCTGAGTTGGCAAAATTAGCGGCCCATTCCGGAAAATAATTACCGATATGCGCGAGTACTTCGCTGGCTTCTTCGAGGAAAATTTCGATGATCTCATCATCGATCAAGCTCTCGCTATCATCAACTAACTCTTGCGATTCGCCCTCAACAGGCTCTGAGGTTGACCCAGTTTCTGCAAGCGGCTCCACTTCGTTAGGTGACAACACATCTTCGCTGTCTGCTGCCATTGCTACAGAAATTTCTTCTTCTGCAGCTACCGCCGGGGCCTCGGAAAGAGTCTCAGGCTCGACAGTACTTTCAACTGTTGAGAACCAGTTGTCTTCTTGTTCGTTAGCTTCTTTCGCAACAGGGGCTTCCACTTGCTGCAGATCCAGTGTTTTCTCCACTGGCTGTTCAACATTAGGGACGGATTCGATCTCAAGCTCAGCCGTTGCAGAGACAACATTGAGAAGTTGCTCTTCACGATTATCTTTGTCGGTGTCTGCGCTATCGAAAAACTCCGGTGAAAATAGCTCAAGTCCAGCGTTATCCTCTTCAATCACCACGCTTTCGTGGACGGACTCACCCTCCTCCGCAGATACCTCAGCATCAGTAAAGGCAATGCCGAGGTTCGCGACACTGTCTTCCGCCAGAGCCAGCAACATCTCGGTATCATCCAGGCCTTCAACTCGGCGTTCCAGATAGTATTCGACACTCGTAATCGCGTCGGCCAGGGTATCGAGCATTCGCCATTCCGGCTGCTCTGCCCGGTCGATCAGTGCATCGCTGATAAAGTGATTACAAGCGGCAATAATTTTGCTCGCACGCTGGTAGCCCACCATTTCAAGGCCACCACATACCTCTTGCAGGCGCTGGGGTACGCGGCTTAGATAGCTGATATCCCAGTGGCTGGCCACATACTCCATGACCGCCTCTTTAACCGCCTCCAGACCCAGGCGCGCTTCGCGCAGCACCGAATCTGTAGCATCCCCCATAATCGGCTGTTCATTATCACCGCGCTTATTGCGGTCGACAGCAGCCGATAGAGCTGAGTCAAGCTGCACCAGCTCACCTGCGGCGCGCATCAGGTACTCTTCGACATCAGTGCCGCGCGAAGCATCGCGTAGGTACTCATAAATGCCGCGGGCACGACCTCTCGGCGCTTCGAGACCCAAAACGCCGAGGGTGTCTGCAATCCGCTTGGCGATAGCAGCAGTCTCACTGAGGGGAGGAAGTTCGGAGGCTGCGCCACTGGGTTCCAGCGCCTCACGCACCAGCTGCAACTCTTCACGCAGTGCAGTTATTGCAGTACCCAATGCTTCAGGTCCCATGGCCAAGACATCTTCTGTATCTGGGCGGGGCGTGCCCGGCACTGCCCTATCCAGGGCAAAGCGTTGGTACAGTTCCTGGCAACGGCTACCATTTGGACCGGCCAGATAAACGTAGAAGAGTAGGTTGCTCAGGAAGTCTGCATCCAGCTCGGCATCCAGTACTCTGGCACCGCGACCCTGCAGCAGGCGGAACTCTACATCGACTCGGCGCAGCAGATGGCGCAATGCTGGTTGCACATTGATACGGTGCTCTGCCAGGGCTTCCAGGATACCCAGTAATACTTCCCACAGAGACTGCCGCCGACTACCGCTGTAGAGCAGCTGCAACTTCTCGACAATTTTCACCAGGTAAGAGAGGCTCTCACCACTGTTTACATCGCGGATTAGCCCCGCTGCGGCAACGTGATACATCTTGCGCAACTTGCCCACCAGCTCCTGCAGGCGCACATTGTCTGCAGTCAAAGGTTGGCGCTTTCCGGTGATGCGATTCGATGAAGTGAGGTCCGGGGAAAAGAGTGCGCCCTCGGTAATCAGGCGCTCGCGGCGCACCGCGCGCAAATCATTGAGGAGGGGCAGCAACAGCACCGCATTATCACGGCGCTGAAAAGAAACCTTCTCTAAATAGAGAGGTAATTCCAGCAGGGCGCGCATCATGAATTCGCGCGTCTCATCGGTATTTTCAACGGTGCCACCGGCCAGTGACTGAAGCAATTGCTCCATTTCCTCAGCCAGCATCGCCGCACCATTGAGTTGCGCCATATGCAGGCTACCGTGTACCTGGTGCACCAGGGACAAGCTGTTCTGCAGCAGGGTCTCACCGGCTTGCGGATCCGTTGCGAAAGTCTCGAGGAACTGGCGTGCCTGTGCCAGAGTCTCGTTAATTTCGCCTATCAGCCAGTCCAGGGCCATGAAGTTCGGATTGTCGTGACTCACGCCAAGTCCCCAATAATTCATTCTCTATGCAGGCGCTCTACCCGAAGCGATCCAGGGTTCGCAATCTTGCGGAAATTGCTCCGTGCGCCCTCTCCGCCCGGCAGCCAACGAAGGCGCCGGGCTTTATTTTGTGGGTTAGGCCAGAGCCCGGTCTTCACGGGACTCCAAGGAGTTGCTTTCCTCACTGTCGAGCGTGAAAGTTTCCGCATCCATCTCCGGCAACTCCACGTCGTACATTTCACTATTGGTTTCCACGCTCTCCTCTTGCGGCAGTTTGAAGCCGGCAACAGATTCACGCAGGGCACTGGCGGTCTGCGCCAGATTACCAATGGACTGGGCAGTAGCCTGTGTACCGGCAGAGGTCTGCGAAGTAATCTCCTGAATCACGTTCATGGTGTTGGAGATGTGGCCAGCAGAGGAAGCCTGCTGGCGGGCGGCGTTGGAGATGTTTTGAATCAAAGAGGCCAAGTTGCTGGATACATTCTCGATCTCTTCCAGCGCAACACCGGCGTCCTGTGCCAAACGTGCACCACGTACCACCTCTGTGGTGGTCTGCTCCATGGAGATTACCGCCTCGTTGGTGTCAGACTGAATCGCTTTTACCAGGCCTTCAATCTGTTTGGTTGCCGCGGCAGAGCGTTCCGCCAGTCGCTGAACCTCGTCCGCAACCACGGCAAAGCCTCGACCGGCATCACCCGCCATGCTCGCCTGAATGGCAGCATTCAGTGCGAGGATGTTGGTCTGGTCGGCAATGTCATTAATCAGACTTACGATATCGCCGATCTCCTGGGAAGATTCACCCAGGCGCTTGATCCGTTTGGAGGTGTCCTGAATCTGCTCCCGGATATTATCCATGCCCTTGATGGTGTTCTGTACCACTTTGGAACCATTGCTTGCGATCTGTACCGAGCGCTCGGCAACCTGAGCAGATTCGGAGGCGTTAGCAGATACCTGGTCAATGGTGACCGCCATTTCGTTCACCGCGGCAGAGGCCCCGGCAATCTCCTGAGCCTGATGCTCGGAAGCCTCGGCAAGGTGCAGGGCTGTCTGCTGGGTTTCCTGAGAAAGCCCGGATACTTCCTGTGCGGTACCGTTAATTCGAGATACCAGCACACGCAACTGGTCGATGGTGAAGTTGATAGAGTCTGCAATCGCACCGGTAAAGGCCTCGGTTACCGTTGCAGAGGTGGTCAAGTCACCATCGGCGAGGTCAGCAAGCTCATCCAGCAGCTGCATAATCGCCTGCTGGTTGCGCTCATTGGTCTCGGCTTCTTCCATCAGACTGCGGCGGGTACCGGAGAAGGCCATTCCCATCATGGCAAAAATTAACAGCACGAATGCTGCAGCCAAAATGGTAATAGTCATATTGTTTGGCTGACGTTCATCGGCCAAGTTCACAATACGGTCGTTCAGAGTACTGAGAGCCTCAAGCAGCTGTGGCGAGGATGCAATAATGCCGTTGGTTGCCTGACGTGATGCAAACAGTGCCGGGGTTGCTTCGAAGATCTCGCGAACAGACGAACTTACAAATTCAAACAGTTCGGTAATTTCATCGAGCGAGCGGCGCGCTTCCTCATCGGTAATGCGGGAGATACCCATCACTACATCACCGCTCTTCATGCCATCTACCACTTTACCGAACAGGCTAGCATCGGTATTAAACTGGTCGGCTGCGCCTTCGGCATCGTCATCACCCTGCAGCATCTTGTCGATGTTTCGACCGATTCGCTCAGCCCGCCATACCTGTAACTGAGCCTGTTCAACCTGATTAGCGGGGGCATTATTAGCTAGCAGAATTTCCACAATATTGTTGTGCTCAGCCTGCAATTCCGGCAGGGAGTCACTCAAAGTGGTGGCAACATCGTTCAGGAAGATAATCGTTTCTTTGTTACCGGTAATCGTTTCCACCTGCTCGCGCAACTTACGCCAAACGGTACCGTAAGTCGCTAGCTCAGCGTCCAACGCCCTGCGGCTGCCTTTATCCATTCCCTGCAGCTGATTCCAGGCGTTAGCCATCTGCCCGGAAACTTTTTCCAGCTCGGCAAACGCTTCATCGTCTCCGGAAGTGGCCGCCGGTGCATAGGAGACCAGCTGATAGGAAAGTGCGCGAAGTTCAGCAACTTGCTGTAAGTACTCTTTATCGCGATCACTGCGGGTCTGCACCAAATAGATACTGACAATCAGCCCCGCCAGTACGGCGAGTACCAGCAGACCCAAACCCAGCGCAGCAGGGTTACTGCGAAACGCGGAAAAGGAGCTCTGGGAGCCTGTTTTCATAGTTTACTCCTAGCGGGCCCAAGCATTAGGCCGGTTTAATACCACTGAATATTTAACGCTTTAATGACAATGGCCCTCAGCCAGTGCGAATATCCCTGCACCGCTTTAGGGTCCCCCCAACATCTCAAAAGCTGCGAGATGCCGAAAATTCAATCGGACCTTAATGAGTGGCAGCATCCATGAAATGAGGGTCTTTGAGCAGAGCCCGCATGTCGAACACCAGCCACCGGTCCTTTTGTAAAATAAACTGGCCATGCACCATCGGCGCAAATGGCTCAATTAAATCTGTTGGTGCTTCACGGGCATATTCAAATGCCAAATGCTGCATTCCGTGCAACCTGTCGACAATCAACCCCACGTAGGTTTTTTCCCGCTCCAACACCAGAACCCTGCGCTGTTGGCGCTGGCCCGAGAGGTGGCCGCCGTAAAAGGCTGCGAGATCAATCAGGGGTAACAGGCGGCCGCGAACATTAGAAACACCTTTTACCCAGGGCTGAACGCCGGGAATAAAGGTGTGCTGCGGCACTTCGAGCAATTCCACAACATCATCCATTGAGGCGACGAAGTTGTGGCCGAGTAAAGAGAAACCGATTCCGGTCCAATAGGGTTTGATTTCTCGGCGGCCGGGCAGGCCGGTGGCCTGCGCTTTAGCTCGCCGAGCGATATCAACAAGTGCTAGATAAGGAGTTTGTGACTGCACGCTGAGCAGCTGGCCGTCAGGCCAACACCTCCCCAATTGCACTCAACAATTTGCCCTCATCAACGGGCTTGGTGAGATAAGCTTTTGCGCCCTGGCGCATACCCCAAACCCGGTCGGTATCCTGATCTTTGGTAGTCACCATAATGATCGGTATCCCCGCGGTGTTGCCATCCTTACTCAGCTGGCGTGTGGCCTGGAATCCATTTAACCCAGGCATCACAATATCCATCAAAATCAGATCTGGTCGCTGACTGCGTGCAACATCCACACCATTTTCACCATTGGGTGCGGTGATTACCGAATGGCCATGCTTTTCAAGTATTGTGGTCAGCTTGTGTGTTTCGGTAGGAGAGTCATCAACTATTAATACTCTTGCCATCATTTCCCCCATGACTTCTTCGAATTGGCAACTGCTCAATAAATGACAGTGCTTGGCAATTTGTTGTATTTATTTTGATGGCATGTGCCAAGTCTGCACTTACTGCCAATGCACTGCCAGACTACAGAACCTTCCACCACAGGCAGATGTGGTGAACGGTATGTCTGTTAATTCATCCCCCCCAAAGAGCGAAGGGGTCGGTCCAAAAAATCAGACCATTTTTGTTAGTGATTACTTAGGCTGCGTGGTGCGGCTTTGCGTGAGCGGAAATTGCTCCCAACAGCTCGCTTTTACTAAATGGCTTTGTCAGATATTGATCACAACCAACAACGCGGCCTTTCGCTTTGTCGAACAAACCATCTTTACTCGACAACATCACTACTGGAGTGGAGCGGAATTCACTGTTGTTTTTAATCAGCGCACAAGTCTGATAGCCATCCAGGCGCGGCATCATGATATCGACAAAAATAACATCGGGACGGGAGTCCGCGATTTTCGCCAACGCATCAAAACCATCTGTAGCAGTGACGACCGTGCAACCTGCTTTTTGTAGCAGAGTCTCGGCAGTGCGGCGAATTGTCTTACTGTCGTCAATCACCATTACAGTCAGACTTTCCCAGTTAAGCTCCATAGTCTTTTTTGAATCCCCTGTTTACTTATTTTCGGGCACGCGAAAATTTTTATCTGCACCCTTTTTTGAGCCGCTTGCGGGGCCTGGGTGTCTATCTTTGCCAAGATCGCACACTGGGTGGAACTTTTATCACAGAACCCCAGGTGAATCTAGCCGCGCTGAAGCACCGCAGACCTTATGGTGCAAATAATCACCACTTTTTATTGCCAATCCAGACAACTTATCTAATTAAGTTGCACCTAGACGAAGCTGCTCTTACCTTATCCACCCTACAAGTTGGCAGTGGCAACATTTCAATCAGCCACAACCACCGCGGCGCGGGATCAAAAATCCCTTCAACTACGGAAGCTAAGATGAATTACTCCCTCGGTGTGGTGATGGACCCCATCGCCCAGATCAATTTTAAGAAAGATACGACACTCGCACTGTTACAGGCCGCACAAGACAGCGGTTTCCAGCTGTTTTATTTTGAGCAAAGCGACCTGTATCTGGACAATGGCCGCGCCATTGGTAAGGGCAGACCACTGAGGGTATTTGACGATGCCGAGCGTTGGTTCAGCCTGGAAGAAGCCAGGGAGATGCCCCTTGGAGAACTCGATACCATTTTAATGCGTATCGACCCCCCCTTCGATAATGAGTACATTTACTCCACTTACATCCTTGAAGCGGCTGAGCGCGAAGGTGCATTAGTCGTTAACAAACCGCAGTCCCTGCGGGACTGTAATGAAAAAATTTTTGCAACGACTTTTCCCCAGTGCTGCCCGCCTGTATTGGTCAGCAAGGATATGCAGCGCCTGAGGGAGTTTCATAAAACCCATCGGGATGTCATTTTCAAACCCCTCGATGGCATGGGTGGCGCAGGTATTTTTCACTGCAAACCGGACGGCGCTAATTTAGGCGCCATTCTGGAGATGCTCACCCAGCACGGCCGCCAGCAAATCATGGCGCAGCGTTATATTCCCGAAATTAAAGATGGCGATAAGCGCATTCTGGTTGTCGATGGTGTAGCCGTACCCTACTGCCTAGCCAGAATTCCCGAGGCGGGTGAAACTCGCGGCAACTTAGCCGCCGGTGGCCGTGGTGAAGCGCGGCCACTGACTGATCGAGATCGATGGATCGTAGAACAAGTCGCCCCCACCCTGAAGGAAAAAGGGCTGTTATTCGTCGGTCTGGATGTTATCGGTGATTACCTCACGGAAATTAATGTCACCAGCCCAACCTGTGTGCGTGAGATTGATGCGGCCTACGATACTTATATCGGTGCGCGACTAATGAGCGCCATCACACACCGTCTGGCACAAAAGCGCTAAACTGCGCCTTTAACTTGAATGACTCCCACCAGTGAACGGGCCGGATGGGAATGCCGAGCGTTACGCTCGGCAAGATATAAGCAGTAACTGATAATAGATAATGAATTCCACCGCCAACACGACGCCAAATTATGCAGACCAGCGCGAGCGTTTTACGTTCTCGCTGTTTCTCGCTGGCGCCATTCACGCGCTTTTGATTTTTGGTGTGACTTTTGCCGAGCCTGAAGGACGGCAAGCCGCACCAACCCTGGAAGTTACTCTGTCACAATATAACTCGCCACAAGCACCGGAAGATGCCGACTACCTGGCCCAACACAACCAGCAGGCCAGCGGCACGGCAGATACCCCAAAGGAACTGTCCAGCAATCGTCGCGCCGAATTTGCTGATACGCAAATTCACGATGTTAATCCTCTACCACAGCAGCAAGCCGCACGGCCTGCTGACCAGCGCCGCCAGTTGATCACCACGATCGGCGATAGCCCTATGCAGGCCCCGGAGCTACCCGCCGAAGACAAGTTTTCCGAAGAGAAACGCGGCGATGCCCCAAATGATCTAGCCAGGACAAATCCAAAGATTGCCAGCCTGCAAGCGCGCCTGGATAAAATTCGCCAAACTATTGCCCAGCGCCCGCGAGTGCGACGCCTGACCTCAGTGGCAACCAAAGCCTCTGCAGATGCCGCTTATCTGCACGAATGGCGCCAGAAGGTGGAAGCAATAGGTAGCGACAACTTCCCCGCGGAAGCCCTGCAGCAGAAAATCACTGGCAGCCTGCGCATGATGGTGCGCTTGCTGCCCTCAGGCGCGGTGGAGGAAGTAATGATTCTGGACTCTTCGGGAGAGCGAATCCTCGACGATGCCGCCCAACAGATTGTACGCCTGGCAGCCCCCTTTGCGCCTTTCCCAGCAGAGATTCGCAAGGAAGCTGACCGCCTCGAAATTATCCGCACCTGGCGCTTCGATTTAACTGGCTTCTCCACTACCGCAGGTGAGCTGCCCGAGCGCGGCTAAACTTGCCTTGCACGCAAGCGACCTAGAATCCAACTATGCCCAATTCGAACATTGACAGCGACCTAACCCATGGCAGCTTGCGCGGCCAATTCCTACTGGCCATGCCCGGCATGGAGGACCCGCGCTTCAAGCACAGCATCGCTCTAATTGTTGAGCACAGCCAAGAGGGGGCTATGGGCATAGTGATCAACGCCCCCAGCAAAGTGCACTGGCGAGAGGTTTTTGAGCAGCTGTCGCTGAAGGACTCCAGCCAACGTGGCGATGAAACTGTCCTGCTGGGCGGGCCTATTTCTCCCGAGCAGGGCTTTGTCCTACACGGTGCCGGCGTACATTTCGACTCGACGAGCGAAATCAATATGGAAATCAGTCTTACAGCTTCCAGGGATATTCTCGAGTCACTGGCCTCAGGACATGGCCCCGACGATGTGCTGCTAGCGCTGGGCTACGCCGGCTGGGGGCCAGGACAATTGGAGCAGGAACTGGCGGAAAACGCCTGGCTGACTCTACCGGCAGAACCCGAAATCCTGTTTGCCACCCCAGTGCAAAAACGCTGGCAAAGTGCTGCCGCTCGACACGGTATCGACCTCTCAGGGCTCGGTTCACAGGCCGGACACGCCTAGCCCTTCCCGGTTATCATCCGGCCCAAGATTGATCCCTCTAATACCGGATGTTCCCCTTGATGAGTAAACCCATTACCGCCCTCGCCTTCGATTTTGGCACCCGCTCCATCGGCCTCGCCTTTGGCCAGAGCCTGACCGGCAGCGCCAAAGAGCTGCCACCACTGCCGGCAAAAGACGGCAAACCGGACTGGGACAAGGTCCAACGACTGATCGACGAGTGGAAGCCACATTATTTGCTTGTGGGTTTACCACTGAATATGGATGGCAGTGAGAGTGAATTTGGTGTTCGTGCACGTAAATTTGGCCAGCGCCTGCACGGGCGCACCGGGCTACCGGTGGAAATGATTGATGAGCGCCTCAGTACCCGCGCAGCCAAAGAGGAGGCAGCGGAACGCGGCCACCGCGGCAGCTACGCCGACAATCCAGTGGATTCCATTGCCGCGCGTATCATTCTTGAGGACTGGCTGCGCACACGCGCCTGATATCCGCTCCCAGAATCTGTGCAAGCTGAGCCATAGCTGCCGCCGCTCTGATAGAATTACCCGCCCACACAAATGAGTGATCGAGCCCAATGCCCATTTCCCGTATCCGCATCGCTACGCGCGAGAGCGCCCTGGCCCTATGGCAAGCCAATTATGTTAAGGATCGCCTGCAGCAGGAGCACCCTCAGCTGGAGGTAGAGTTGCTGCCAATGACCAGTCGTGGCGATCAGGTGCTGGATATCCCCCTAACCAAGGTGGGCGGCAAAGGGCTCTTTGTCAAAGAGCTGGAAGTGGCCATGCTGGAGGGACGCGCGGATATCGCCGTACATTCTATGAAGGATGTGCCGATGGAATTTCCTGAAGGCCTCTACCTGCCAGTTATTTGCGAGCGCGAGGACCCGCGTGATGCCTTCGTCAGCAACCGCTTTGCCAATTTGGAGGAACTGCCACAAGGCGCGATTGTGGGCACTTCGAGCCTGCGCCGCCAGTGCCAACTTCTGGCGCAGCGCCCCGATCTGGAGGTCAAGTTCCTACGCGGCAACGTAAACACTCGCCTCGCCAAACTGGATGCGGGAGAGTACGACGCTATTATTCTCGCTGCCGCCGGGCTGCTACGCCTGGAGATGCGTGAGCGCATTCGCAGCTTTCTCCCCTCCACAGTATTGCTGCCCGCCGGCGGCCAGGGCGCTGTCGGCATCGAAGCCCGCAAAGACAGCGAGCTGGAAGCCCTACTGCAACCACTACACTGCCATGAAACCGCCGCGCGACTCAGTGCAGAACGCGCACTGGTTAAGCGCCTGAACGGCGGCTGTCAAGTTCCCATCGGCTGTTATGCCGAGCTGGAAGGCGACGCTCTGTGGCTTCGCGGCCTGGTCGGCAGCCCCGATGGCACCCGCATGATCCGCGCCGAAATCCGTGGTGCAGCCATTGATGGCGAAGCTCTGGGCGTTCAACTCGCTGAACAGTTGCTGGAGCAGGGTGCCGACAAAATTCTCGACGCGATTTAAGCCCAGGACAGATCCATATGGCCAAGCGCCTGCAAGGCAAGCGCGTACTCACCACGCGCCCCGCCCATCAAGCCGACACCTGGGGCGCGCTATTGCGCGCTACGGGCGCGGAGGTTGACACTATCCCTATGTTGGCTATTGAGCCCCTCATTGATGAGGCGGCTCAGCAGGCCATTAAAAAACGGATTCTCGATTTCGACCAGGTGGATTTTGCCATTTTCGTCTCCCAGAATGCGGTGTGCTACGCCGTCGACTGGCTGGAGGATTACTGGCCACAGTTACCCCAGGGGCCACGATACCTCGCTATTGGCGCGGC
This sequence comes from Microbulbifer variabilis, assembly GCF_023716485.1. Taxonomy (NCBI): domain Bacteria; kingdom Pseudomonadati; phylum Pseudomonadota; class Gammaproteobacteria; order Cellvibrionales; family Microbulbiferaceae; genus Microbulbifer; species Microbulbifer variabilis. The sequence goes on along the minus strand of NZ_CP092418.1, from coordinate 241,019 downwards.
CACGGCTAAAGCATTACTGATGCGTGGTATACCCTGCGAGCACAGCGGCGAACACATGACTTCCGAGGACCTGCTCGCCCTGCCCACCCTACAAGAGGTTTCAGGACTTCGGGTACTGATCTTCCGCGGCACTGGCGGACGCACTCTTATTGGCGACACCTTGCGCGCACGGGGTGGGCGTGTGGATTACTGTGAACTCTACCGTAGGTCCCTACCTGCAGGTGCCCCAGCGGATTTGGCGGGATATTCTTTCACCCCGGATGCCATCACGGTCCACAGTGGCGAGACTCTCGCGAACCTACACAGCTGCATTGAGCGTACAAATTGCGCGCACCTCCTCCAGGCTGCCCTTATCTGTCCCAGCGCGCGCGTCGCGGAGCAAGCCCGTGCTCTGGGTTTTATCTATACCAGCAGTGCTCAGAATGCCGGAGACAGCGCTATGCTAGAGGCACTGCTCAGGGCGCTAAACTGAATTGCTCTCGAATTTGCTGCCCTATTGGGTTAAAAATCTCAAAACGACGCCACCGGCGCTATTATGGTCGGTGCCACTCGCTATAATTCGACGACAATTACCAGCTGCGCCCCAAGCCCATGACCAACGAAAAACCCAAGGACAATCCTTCCACCCCGGCTAACGAACTCACTTCCGATGTACTGGACAAGGGGGGGAGCAAGAGCAATTTTGCCAAAGCAGCAGAAGGCAAAACTGATAAGGCCGCTAAAAATGTGATGCCTAAAAAGGGCGGGGGGCATTGGTGGTGGCTGGTCTTTATTCTGCTGCTTATCGCTTTGATCGCTTTTGCCTGGTACAGCTGGCCCCAACTGCGCAACCGCATCGCACAGCTGGACTTTTTCCCTGCCAAACAGACTGTGTCCACACAGAAAGCCGAATCACAAGGTGAAGTCACATCGCCAAATATTTCTACCGGGCCTGATACTTCCAGCCAAGCCCGCGAAGGGACAACTTCTACTGCACCCGCTGCACGATCTACTGCCGAACCTCCTTCCATAGAACCCCAGCAGGCAGAAGCGCCGAGCGTCTCCCCACAGAACCAGCAGCTTGATCAACTTCAACAGACAGATACTGAGTTGCGCAATCAAATACAATCGCAAACGCGTACTATTTTGCAGCTACAGCAACAGCTAGCGGCTCTTCAGCGCAGCCTCACCGCCCAGGGCAACCGGCTCAGTGAGCTGGGTAATGTGAGCCGGGAGGACTGGCAGCTGGCCGAGGCCGACTACCTATTGCGAATGGCCAATCAACGGCTGATGCTTGAAGACAATAGCCGCGCCGCTCTGGGCCTGGTTGAAAAGGTCGACACCATTTTGCGCCAAGTAAATCTTCCCGATCTCTACGGAGTGCGCCAACAGTTGGCACGGGATATCACCGCTTTGAAACTCGTGGAAAATATCGATCGAGAAGGCCTCTATTTACGCCTGCGCGCCCTGGAAGAGCAGTTGATCCGCGCCTCTATACAGCCGCAATTCGATATGACCCAAACTCCAAGGGAGGTGGCAAAAGCAGAGCCCACGCCTGATAACCAATCCGCATGGGAGCGCAGCTGGCAAATTTTTACCAACTTCCTACGCGACTCTGTTCGCCCCATCGATGGCGATATCAACCCGGTAATGCTTTCCCCTCAAAGCGAGGCACGCTTTCGCCAAACCCTGCGTCTAAATATGGAGCAGGCACAACTGGCTCTATTGCGCGGCGATAGCACCGTTTACAAGGACGCTCTTGATAGCGCCCGCGAGCTGCTTCTGACTTATGGCACAGCCAATTCCCAGCGCAACACACTCGCGCAACAACTGGCAGAACTCAGCAAACAGCCCATTCAGGCGCAAATGCCAGACCTGAATGCCTCACAGGTGGCTCTCTACAATTACATTGAGCGGCTGCACAAAACGTCAGGGTATGGCACCGGCACCGCCGAGGAGGTCAGCCAGTGAGAAAGGTCCTTTTTGCTGCTGTCGCCCTATTACTTCTCGGTGCCTTACTGCCGCAGATAAATCAGAATTACCCCGGGTATTTGGTAATCGGCTTCGGTGGCGAACTCAACAAAGGCTATGAGATGAATCTCTGGTTCGCCATAGTCGCGCTAGTTGCCCTTTTGCTCGCCCTGTTTCTTCTCACCTGGATAAGCCGCAGTCTCTTTCGCGCTGTGCGCGGCAGCGTCGATCGCCTACGCTTTGGCCGCCAGCGGGTCGCCCGCAGACGTCTCACTAGTGGCCTGGTGGAGTTTATGGAGGGCAACTGGTCACGTGCCCGACGACAACTTTTAAAAAGTGCGCCGCGCTCCGAGGCGCCACTGATTAATTACCTGGCTGCCGCGCGCAGCGCTCATGAGCTTGGATTTCGCGAAGAAGCCAATGAGTTGCTGGCAAAAGCCGAAGCCTGTGGCGATGACACTGGCTTGGCAGTGGCTTTGAGTCAGGCCCGTATGCAGCTACAGGATAAACACTACGAACAGTGTATCGCCAGCCTCAAGCGAGCCAAGCAATTAGAACCTAAGCACCCGGCTCTGCTACAGATGCTCAAGCAGGCCTATTACGCTTTGGGGGACTGGAGCAACCTGAGAGAACTTCTCCCTGAATTAGAAAAGCACGCCAATATGTCCGAAGAAGACCGACAAAAACTAGAGCGGGAAGTCTACGAACATCAACTCATCGAAGCCGCAAACCGAAACGACAGAGAGAAACTACACGACATCTGGCACGGCCTGAATGGCCGCTGGCAACGCAACGTAGAGCTTCGCAGTCTCTTTGCCCGTCTGCTGCACCAAAGCGGTGATGACAGTGCCGCGGAAAAACACCTGCGTTGGCTACTAAACCGTGAGTGGGCTCCCAAGCTGGCCGATCTATACGGCCGCCTTGCCGGTGCCGACGCAGCGGCTCAGCTCTCTGCTGCAGAGGGCTGGCTCAAGGAATATGGTGAGAGTGCCGACCTGCTCACCTGTCTCGGGCGCCTGAGCTTACGCAACGAGCTGTGGGGAAAGGCACAACAGTATTTTGAGAAGAGCCTGTTGTTACGTCAGGACCCCGCAACCTCTGCAGAACTGGCACGGCTATTTAAAGCACTCGGCGAGAAGGACAAAGCCTCGCGCTTGTTTGAGGAAGGGCTGATGCAAGCTGTTCCAAACTTACCTCCTGTATCCATGCCCAGTCAGGACAAACCCCTGCTCGGGGTACACGCCTAACCGTTTCTCCAAGGGTCCAGATAATCTGGGCCCTTTTCCTGTTATACTATTTGCCCCATAGTAGTAAGCCTCCGCATCCTTTTTGAGGCTTGCTCCATGACACCGTCACAGCAATATCTCTCATCCTTCGCTATTTTATTTTCCATTCTCTTATCACAGGTGACGCTGGCTGCTGACAACCCAATCCAGCCACAAGATAAGCTGCTGAGTGACTACGAGTACCCCTATCCGGTTAAGACTCTAGAGCTATCCAAATTAAGCCAGCCTGTGGCCATGGCCTATATGGATATTTCTGCGAACAAGCTTGTACCCTCTAAGGGAACAGTACTGCTTCTGCACGGTAAAAATTTTTCCGGCGCCTACTGGAAAGATAGTATCGCCGCGCTCACAGAACAGGGCTACCGTGTTATTGCTCCAGACCAAATTGGCTTCGGAAAGTCCAGTAAGCCATTGATGCAATACAACCTGCACGGTATGGCTACAGATACCAAATTTCTGCTCGACAAACTCAAAGTGGATCAGGTTTCTGTCGTTGGTCACTCCATGGGAGGCATGCTGGCTACACGCTTTTCTTTAATGTACCCGGGGATGGTGAGAAAGCTCGCCTTGGTAAACCCAATCGGCTTGGAGGACTGGAAGCGCGTCGTACCATACGAACCCCTGGAACAAGCCATCCTTAGAGAGCAGGCACAAACACCCGAAGGGATTAAGAGCTATATGTCCAGGGCCTATTTTGATGGGAAATGGAGGAAGTCCTACGATTCCCTACTCGATATTCAGGCCGGCTGGTCACTGGGCCCTGATTCTAAGCATATAGCCAAGATTGATGCCCTCACTTCAGAAATGGTTTTCACACAGCCGGTTATCTATGAATTCGCAGATCTCACTGTACCTACCTTACTGATTATCGGTACCCGGGATCGCACCGCGATTGGCCGCGCCCGCGCTGCCGAACCCATTAAAAAGGCTCTGGGGCGTTATGACCTATTGGGTAAAAAAGCGGCTGCCATTATTCCAGATGCGAAGTTAACAGAACTTGATGGGGTCGGGCACATACCGCAGTTCGAGGCCTTCAACGATTATTTCGAATCCCTGAGCCAGTTCCTTAAGGAGGAGACTCAGCGGGATTCCGATTGAAAAATTTCTTTCAACCTAAATCAGCCCCACTTGACTGAAATAGCCTCAATGGAAAAACAAAAGCTTTCCAGGCGGCAATAAAATTCTCTAGCTTGGGGATTTTCACTAAATCTATATCGTAAAGCGGCGAAGCTTCTGTTCACCTTTACACCAGAAAAAAAGAAAAATTTATAAAACAGCGCCACTTAAAGGGAGATCTAACTTGGATCAGGAACAGAAGGCATCCGTAAAAAAGCTATTTGAAAGCTACCTGACCAAGCTGAATAAGAAAAAAATTGCTCGAAGCTATTAGATATTTGCGAACATACCAGCAAAAAGAAGCATCGCTAGGAAAGTAATTATTCCCTGCAGAATCGCAATAATTATTGCTTTCAAAAATCCAGTACCCAATACCAACATATAGGCAATAGCCGCCAGTGGAATAGTCAAGAGAACCCCGGCGCTGTCACTCACACCGGGCAACATGCCGCCCACTATTCTCTGTACAATTAATGCCAACAATAAAGCAAAAAGACAGTGGAAAACTCCTGTATTTCTCGCCCCCATCATGGCAGCAGCCATTTTTAATGGCAGGACTAAGACTGCCACCATAATGATTACAAAAAGAATCAATTCCATTTATCACCCCTCCCTCATATTGTAATTATTTACCCTAATCCCCAGGACCATCATGATGTAATTTGTTTATCGACCACTAAAAGCCAGACAAGAATGTCATCAAATGTTAAATATATTGGTCGACTGCATAATTAACATGCAATATAGCATCGAAGTATAGAAGAGATTACATCATACTACCTAAGTCACATTTGGTTGAATTAGACGCACAAAAAAAGCTGGCAGAAGAATCATTACCAGCTTTATTGCAAGAAAGAGTGATATACAGAATTGATTGATTTGACAGTTTACTTACGTACTAGACGCATACTCGAAGGCTTTAGAGCTCCATTTTCCATATAGCTCTCTGAACGGATGATCCCTTCACTCTCCAACCACTCAAAGCCCAAACTATGTTGGTGATTGGCTTCTAAATCCAAAAGATTGGTAGCATCTTTGAAAGAAAATACCAGCTGTCCTCTTTCACCACTTGAACTAAGCTGCAAACGGGGCTGATTTCCTTGAGGGCAATAGTGGGTTGCCAATAAATTGCCATTATCCATATGATAGATAGTGAGCGAATGAGATTTACCCTTATACAGCCAATTCTCTACCAAAACAGAGGCTCCGGCAGTCTGGGAAAATTTAATATAAAAATTCCCCCCTGTATCGCCTTCCTTTTTCCAATCTCCACTAAGTGATTTTATTCGCTCGAAAGCTTCCTTACTCTTCAGGTTAGTCTCTCCTGCATTCACCATAAGTGGAAAACAACACAGGACGACTGAAAGAATTTTAATTATATTCTCTTTGGCTCTAATCATAATTGGTACTCCTTTTCCTATAGTGAGAGAGCTCAACCCAATGATACCCATTGGAACTTCCTCAATCACCGAAAAAACCTATTAATGGATTTTCAGAAACTTCAGATACAACCTTGATCACTTTATCTTATTTATGATTATTATATTTGCACTAAACGTCTGGCAATATGCCTCATCGCCTCGGCTGACTTACTATCCATACCACGGTTCATTAGTATAATAAAGCCATCCTTACGGTCTGGGTCAAAATACATAGCAGTAAAAACCCCCAGATCTGACCCCATATGCCCCACAAGTCCATCGCGATCTCTCCAGAAAAAGCGTTGCGAATCAGAAACCGATTTGGGCAACTGCAAACGAAACATTTCTTCATACATGGTATCAGACAAGAGTTTCGCCCCTGATTTATCCCGGTTATGAAGGACTGCCAGTAGGAAATCACTAAGGTCTGCAATACTTACGCGAACACCACCATCCGGATACTGTGGATTACCATTGTGAGGATATGGATGAAATTTTTTATATTCGAAAGGTGGCTTAATAAACCTTCCCACAAAATAATTTATTTTGCTTGATTCATCATCAGTACACAGGCCGACAAATGGTACACATTGCTCTACTTTATAAGGCACAGCTATAGAATTCAGATCCATCCCATTAAGTTTCCAGCTTGCACTTTCCATTTCCAAACGGTGAAAAAGGGTATCCTTGCTATAGTCAGCGAGGGTTTGGCCTATTGCAGACTCCACTAGAAGGCCCGCCAAACCTGCAGATAAATTGCTGTATTGCCGTCTTTTCCCCGGCATAGATTTCAGATAATGGTCTCCATTATTGTACAGACTACCTTCCTTAGTAAGGAGAGCACGGAGGTGTTGCTCAAGACTAATTTCTGGGTCGCGGTTTTCAGAATAAGTGGCATAGTCATAGTAATCCGCAATACCTGCAGTGTGACTTGCCAGATTTCTTAAAGTAATTTTTTCACCCCTTGTATGTGGATTATCCACCTTAAATGGTAAATAGGTATTGATATCCCGATTGAGCTCCAAATTTCCATTATCGACCAATTGCAATAACGTTACGCCCATAATAGGTTTGCTAATTGATGCGATATTAAAAGGGGTATTCTGGGTAACTGCCTCACCAGATTCCACATCCGCCATTCCGTAGACTTGCTGAAAAACAAGCTTACCGTCTTTTACTCTTGAGACGGCCATACCAGGAATAGCCGCCTCTTTCATAATTGTGGGCAGAAATTCTTCAATATTGGTAATCTCGGCGCTTCTCTCCTGCTGGCTTGGCAATATAGCCCAAAATCCGAAAACGCCAACAATCATTAAGCTGACAGCATAAAGTACTCTCATTTAAATATTCCCCACAATTAATCAAAGACGGCCATAAAGCTGATACCGAGATTTGACGTTATCAGCTTTATCTATAGATGCGGGAATATGGAAAATGGTTAAATGCTAAGAAATTAGCAACTAGAGCGCCTCTTGGGACGCCCTATGGAAGAACAACTAAAATAAAGTAGGACCAGTAATTATTCAAAACCTAGTTTGGACCAGATTTCATCGACTCTCTGGACCACCTGTGGATCTTTCTCGATAGGATTACCCCACTCTCTGTTGGTTTCTCCCTGCCATTTATTAGTAGCATCAAAACCAATCTTCGAACCCAAGCCAGAAACTGGCGAGGCAAAATCCAGATAATCAATCGGGGTGTTTTCCACCATCACCGTATCACGCGCGGGGTCCATACGGGTTGTCATAGCCCAAATTACATCTTTCCAATCTCTTGCATTCACATCATCATCGGTAACGATAACAAACTTGGTATACATAAACTGGCGCAGGAAAGACCAGACTCCCATCATTACCCTTTTGGCATGACCGGGATACTGCTTTTTCATAGTTACTACAGCTAGCCGATAGGAGCAGCCTTCAGGTGGCAAGTAAAAATCGACAATTTCAGGAAATTGTTTCTGTAAAATAGGCACAAATACTTCATTGAGTGCCTCGCCAAGGATCGCGGGTTCATCCGGCGGACGGCCAGTGTAAGTACTGTGATAGATGGGGTTTTTCCGGTGGGTGATTTTCTCCACGGTAAACACCGGGAAACGGTCCACCTCATTGTAATAGCCCGTATGATCCCCATAGGGACCTTCATCGGCCATGTCATCGGGGTAGATAAAACCTTCCAACACATACTCAGCACTGGCGGGAACCTGCAGATCACTGAGCAATGCACCAGTTACTTCGGTTTTATCTCCACGCAATAGCCCGGCAAAGGCGTATTCCGACAGGCTATCAGGTACCGGGGTCACTGCTCCCAGTATTGTGGCCGGATCTGCGCCAAGTGCTACAGCTACAGGATAGGGCTCCCCGGGGTGCTTCCGGCACCAATCACGGTAATCCAACGCACCTCCCCGGTGGCTGAGCCAACGCATTATCAGTCGGTTTTTACCGATTAACTGCATGCGATAAATACCCAGGTTTTGGCGCTTCTTCTCTGGCCCACGAGTGATCACCAATGGCCAGGTTACCAATGGAGCCGCATCTCCCGGCCAGCAGGTCTGAATTGGCAATTTGGTGAGGTCTAATTGAGCTTTATCTACTACCACCTGCTGACAGGCTGCACCCTTGACCACCTTCGGCCCCATATTGAGCACTTGCTTGAAAACCGGCAGTTTTTCCCAGGCATCGCGCAAATTCTCAGGCGGTTGAGGTTCCTTGAGGAAGGCGAGTAATTCACCCACCTCACGTAGGTCATCAATGCTCTCACGCCCCATCCCAAGCGCTACTCGCTCAGTGGTGCCAAACAGATTGGCGAGCACCGGCGTATCAAAACCGATAGGATTTTCAAAAAGTAATGCAGGACCTCCCGAGCGCAGAACGCGATCAGAGATTTCTGTCATTTCCAGATTGGGGTCTACAGGGAATTTAATCCGTTTGAGCTGGCCACGCTTTTCCAACAATTGGATAAAATCACGCAGGTCTTTGTATTTCATGGGCTGCCGGTCAAGAAGAAAAATCCAGCGCGCAGTGTAAAACAGAAATTACAAAATGGGGAACAGCCCCCAGGATAGGGTGCCAATTGAGAAAAGGAAGAAACGACCCGCAAACAAAATGCTGCGGGTCGCAAAAAACTTAAGCTAGCCGTAGCTTAGAAGCGAGGGCGACGCGGACGATCTTCGCGAGGCTTAGCTTCGTTTACGCGGATGTTACGGCCAGACATAGGCTGGTCGTTCATCTCTTCGATCGCTTTGCGCGCTTCGTCATCGTTAGGCATTTCTACGAAACCGAAGCCCTTAGAGCGGCCAGTCTCACGGTCAGTAATAACAGTAGCCCGAGAGATCTCTCCGAATGCGCCGAAAGCTTCGTGCAGGTCGTCAGAGGTTACCGCGTAGGCCAGATTTCCAATATAGATATTCACAAAAGGTTCTCACTAGATGTGTGGGCTGTCGTGCAGTCACAAATGAATAACCAGCTCCACCAGATTATCCATTTGAGATTGGCCCTTTTCCGGGATTACCCCTGGGCCAATTCGGTCGGGCGTCATGCTATAAATTTCATACCCAGCGCCACGATGTGGAACTTTATATGCCTTATAGCTCGCCTTTTCAACATTAATTCACGCAAATAATTACTTTGTGCGCTTCAGAATATAAAAGGCGCCGATGTGGGCGCCTTTTATATGAAAAAATTATTTCCGTTTCATGGATAGGAAGAATTCGTCATTTGTCTTGAAGTCTTTCAGCTTGTCCACCAGGAATTCAGTTGAGGCTACATCTTCCATATCATGTAGCAACTTGCGCAAGATCCACACCCGCTGCAGCTCGCCCTCAGGCATCAGCAGCTCTTCTCGACGTGTTCCCGAGCGTCGAACATTAATTGCCGGATAAACACGTTTTTCCGCGATCTTACGATCCAACTGCAACTCCATATTACCCGTGCCTTTAAACTCCTCGAAAATCACCTCGTCCATCTTCGAGCCAGTATCAATCAGTGCAGTAGCAATAATAGACAGACTTCCGCCTTCTTCAATATTCCGTGCGGCGCCAAAGAAACGCTTAGGTCTCTCGAGGGCGTGGGCATCCACACCACCAGTCAATACCTTACCGGAACTGGGTACCGTGGTGTTATAGGCACGCGCCAGACGGGTAATAGAGTCCAACAGGATGACCACGTCTTTCTTGTGCTCTACCAGGCGCTTGGCCTTTTCGATAACCATCTCGGCAACCTGCACGTGACGTGCCGGAGGCTCATCAAATGTAGAGGCAACCACTTCTCCGCGCACCGAGCGCTGCATTTCGGTAACTTCTTCCGGACGCTCATCAATCAGCAGGACAATAAGGTGGCACTCTGGATTGTTGCGCGTGATAGCCTGAGCCATATTCTGCAACATAATCGTTTTACCGGCTTTTGGCGGCGCCACGATCAAACCCCTCTGGCCCTTACCAATCGGCGCAACCAGATCAATAATGCGGCCAATCAGGTCTTCGGAAGAGCCATTTCCACATTCCAGGGTTAAGCGATCGTTGGGGAAAAGCGGGGTGAGGTTTTCAAAAAGAATCTTATTGCGGGCATTTTCCGGTTTATCGAAATTAATTTCGTTAACCTTTAATAGAGCGAAATATCTCTCACCCTCTTTTGGTGGGCGAATTTTTCCGGAAATTGAGTCACCCGTGCGCAAATTAAATCGACGAATTTGGCTGGGGGAAACATAGATATCATCCGGACCCGCAAGATAGGAGGAATCAGCGGAACGCAAAAATCCAAAACCATCCTGAAGGATTTCCAATACGCCATCACCGTAAATATCTTCACCGCTTTTGGCGTGGCGTTTGAGAATATTAAAAATAATATCCTGTTTACGCGACCGGGCCAGGTTTTCCAGGCCCATGCCTTTGGCTATTTCAATCAACTCTTCAATGGGTTTGGTTTTTAATTCGGAGAGATTCATACCAATTGCTTATTAAGGTTTCTGTTGTCATTGGCGCGGACACGCCGGAAATAATTTGAGGAGGGGTTTGAAAATCAGAGATTTGCTCGTTTATTTGCCCGGTACTCCAGGACTCCATGCCTTTCAAAAGCGTAATACTCATTGGCTTTAGCTTTCCAACACTAAGCGTTATAGGGAAAGCCGTCTCAATTAAGCTCAATTCGAGGAATAAATACGCCGGGAATAGTCAGGGACCTATGGGGGGGCGTTTTCTTCAGCTGGTCGTCACTGGATTCACAGCTGACTGAACTATTACAGAATTACAGCCAGTATAACGGGTGTTTCCCATCCTGCAAAGAAATTTGCCTTCTTTGCAGGATGAATTAACCGGGATTAAAGCTGGCTATCGATAAACTCGGTCAACTGGGCGCGAGACAGGGCGCCAACCTTAGTGCCTTCCACATTGCCACCTTTAAACAGCAGCAGGGTAGGAATACCGCGTACATTGTACTTTGCTGGAGTTTCTTTGTTGGCATCCACGTCAACTTTGACGATTTTCAATTTTTCGCCATAGTGACCAGAGAGGTCTTCCAGGACCGGAGCGATCATTTTGCACGGACCGCACCATTGCGCCCAGAAGTCCACCAGCACCGGACCTTCAGCCTTGAGAACCTCGGCTTCAAACTCAGCGTCGGTTACGTTGATGATTGCGTGCTCGCTCATAATGCTTTCCTGTTCTTAAGTTACTCGATGCGGGGACACCGCAGGCGCATCATCTCACGATGCCGGCTGTGGTAATACAGCTGTACTGCGCCGATCAGCCCAGAGTTTGGGGCATTAATTCCGTTTTCAAGCCCTGCTCAGATATCAGGCCTGCTCTAAAAACCGCTGAAGAATCTCATCAAGATAGTCAAAGCCAAAGGCACTGGCAGCAATACGGCGCTCCAGCGGCTGTACCAGATCCATAGCCATCAGCCCCGGCCAATGTCGCTGCAGGGCCTCCAATGATAGGCCGGTATAGCGCTCAAAAGTATCTACCGGTACACCCTCGACCAGGCGCAGGGCGTTCATCAAGAACTCGAGAGGCAAATCGCTGAACTCTATTGAATCAATATGGGGCTCAGCCAGTGCGCGCTGCAACAACTCCCCCCCTGGGGTGCAATCGATAGGTAGTCTCTTGGAGTTCGCGTACGGCGACTGCGCAATATTTTCCCCTCTGCGGGCAAGCTGACCTTACCATGGGCTCCGGCACCAATACCCAGGTAATCGCCAAAGCCCCAATAGTTGAGGTTGTGGCGCGACTCCAGCCCCCTGCCACTGTAGGCGGACACCTCGTAGCGAAAGTACCCCTCCGAGGCAAGGAACTCGCGCCCGTGACTCTGCATACTGGCGATCAGCTGTGAACCCGGTGTCGAGGGGGGAGCGCTGTAGAACGCTGTATTGGGTTCAATGGTTAATTGGTACCAGGAGATATGTTCAGGCGCCAGGGAGACAGCGCGCTGCAGGTCTTCCAGAGCCTCAGCCTCTGTCTGTCCAGGCAGGCCATGCATCAGATCGAGATTGATATTATCGAAGCCGGCCTTCCGCGCCATCCCTAGGGCCTCACTGGCCTCTTCACCGCTGTGGATACGGCCCAGATTGTGCAACTGGCTACTGCTAAAACTCTGCACGCCAATCGAGAGTCTATTAACCCCTGCGGCCCGATAGCCGGTGAATTTAGCCTGCTCGAAAGTACCCGGATTGGCTTCCAAAGTTATTTCAATATTCTCACTGAAGCCAACCAGCTCCTCAGCCATTATCAGGATCTGGCCGATTGCTTCGGGAGAAAACAGGCTCGGGGTACCACCACCAAAGAAAATCGAGCGCAGCTTGCGTCCCTGCACCCAAGGCAGCTGGCTGATCAAATCACGGCGCAGTTGCGCCACATAGTCCGCCTGTGGGAGAGCATACTCCGTATCCGTATGATCTCTGCTCGCCTGGTGGGAGTTGAAATCACAGTAGGGACATTTGCGCACACACCAGGGGATATGTACGTAAAGGCTAAGCGGCGGTAACTGCAAACTATGGTTTCTATCCTGCAAGATCGGTACCCAGCATAGTTTCCTGCCACATCGTTTCAAATGCCACCACTCCCTGGGCGCGGTGGCTAATGCGGTTTTTCAGCTCTCTCGGCATCTGCGCAGAGGTCATCCCTTCCGCATCCACAAAGAACAGGGGGTCGTAGCCAAAGCCCTGCTCACCGGCAGGCTCAGTGAGTATATGGCCACGCCACTGGGCACTACATACTAGGGGGACAGGGTCATCAAAACTGCGTACAAAGGCTAGTGCACAATGAAAACTGGCACCACGACGCACCTCTTCGATCCCTTGCAAGGCCTCAAGCAGCTTGTTGTTATTGCGTGCATCCGTAGCACCCTCGCCGGAATATCGCGCCGAATAGATTCCCGGCGCACCACCGAGCACATCCACTGCCAACCCAGAGTCATCGGCTAGCGCCGGGAGGCCGCTAATGCGGCTGGCGTGACGTGCTTTGATCAGGGCATTTTCAATAAAGCTGAGCCCCGTCTCCTCTGTATCACTCACACCGAATTCCGACTGTGGCAGAACCTCGATGTCCCAGCTGTTGAAGAGTTGGGAAAATTCTCGCAATTTGCCGGCGTTACCGCTGGCCAAAACAATTCTTTTTAACATGCCGTATCAAATAAAAAACGGGCTCTGGGCCCGCAAAGGATTCAGTTTAATTGAGAAGTCTTTCTTGATCACACAGCTTGCAGCCGTATAAACAGAGAGAATCGCTCACTCAGATCATTCACCATTGCCGCTAGAGCTTGCGACGGAAGGAAATTGTCTGTTTCTTGCCATTGGGCAGGGTCACATCCACATTGAAGGTGAGAGTTTCCTCTTTTTCAAAGCGCAAGGGTGCCAGATAGTAAACCGCGTCGCCTTCCCGAATTTCTTTAAACTTCAGCGGTCGCGACTGCTGAATCAAGTTTGTCGCATTGCCGGACATCTCCGCACTAAGGCCCTTGGTACCACCATCTTTTTTCACCACAGAGACATTCACGTAGGCGCGGTCTTTAGCCCTCACCAGTTGGTACTGTTGGGCGATGTCCGGCTGGATAAAGTCACTGTTGAACACCGAGAAAATCACCCGGTAATCTCCGAAGTCCTCGTAATTCTTAATAACACGGGCCTGTTGTGCCATGGCACTAGCGGTCAGGAAGAGCAGCGTAAGAGCAGCAGCGACATTAAAGTTGCGGTTCACGGGTCACCTCCAATTGTTATGAGCGCCCTTTCAACTGAATAACCGGGCAGACCCGGCGGTTTGGCCAGAGCGATAATCACCCATATCAGCAGTTTGCCCCAGAGACCCGGAACAAAAACTTGGCGCAGATATTAGTTTAGCGAGTCAGGTGGTATATCGCGGTCTCACCGAATAAATTTGGCAAAAAGTCTTTAAAGACCACCCCTAATTTCGACTCAGATACTACCTGGCGGTGCAAAATAGTCCAATCGTTCTGCCCGCACAGCACCTCGAAGTCTCGAAAAGTACAAAAATGAATATTGGGTGTGTCATACCATTCAAATGGTAATAAATCGGAAACCGGCATACGCCCAGAAAAAGCCAGGTGCCAGCGGGCCTTCCACTGGCCAAAGTTGGGGAAGGTGATAATACAGTCGCGCCCAACTCGTAACATTTCACCCACTACCAGATGCGGGTGCCTCAACGTTTGCAGGGCCTGGGTCATTACCACGGTATCGAAACTGGCATCGGCGAAATTGGTAAGCCCCGCATCGAGGTTTTGCTCGACGACATTGACCCCACGCTGCACACAGCGGTGTATCTGCTGCGCATCTATTTCCAGTCCGTAACCGACAACGTCTTTGTTCTTCTGCAACTGTTCCAGCAGTTCACCATCACCACAGCCCAGGTCTAGTACTCGGCTTGCGGGTGCTATCCATTCCTGGATTACATTGAGATCTATACGCATGCGGGCTGCCCTGCTTTGTGCTCCAGCGCTACACGCTGCATGTAGGCACGAAAGACGCCCTCGTAGCGCTTATTTGGCAACAGGAAGGCATCGTGTCCCATGGCGGACTCTATTTCTGCATAGCTCACCGCTTGATTGGCGTGCATCAACGCATCGGCGATTTCCCGCGAGCGGCTGGGGGCGAAGCGCCAGTCCGAAGTGAAGGAGATCAACAGGAAGCGGCAACGCGCATGGGCAAAAGCCGCTACTGGGTCGTCGTTGTACTCCCGTGCGAGATCAAAAATATCCAGCGCTCGTGTCATAAGGATGTAGGTATTTGGATCGAAACTGCTGGAAAAGCTATCACCCTGGTAGCGCAAATAACTCTGAATCTGGAACTCCACCTCTTCGTCAACGCCCTGCTGGAAGCTTCCGGAACGCAGTTCACGACCAAATTTATGCGCCAAACCATCATCGGAAAGATAGGTAATGTGGCCAATCATGCGCGCGACGGCCAAACCTCCACGTGGCAGTTTCCCCTCCTCCAGATAGCGCCCTGCACAGAAATCCGGATCCGAGGTTATCGCCTGACGTGCGGTCTCATTGAAAGCAATATTCTGCGCCGAGAGTTTCATCGCCGAAGCAATCACCACGCAATAGCGCAAGCGTTCCGGGTACTCCAGAGACCAACGCATGGCCTGCATTCCCCCCAGGCTGCCACCAATCACTGCGGCCCACTGCTCTATGCCAAGAATATCGGCCAAGCGCGCCTGGCTGTGTACCCAGTCGCGCACTCGCAAGGAGGGAAAATCCGGGCCCCAGGGTTTACCCGTGGCGGGATTGATAGAGACGGGCCCGGTAGAACCATGGCAGCCGCCCAAGTTATTGACCGCCACCACAAAAAACCTATTGGTATCGATGGGCTTGCCGGGACCGATATAGTGGTCCCACCACCCTGGGCGCTTGTCCTCGGGGCTGTGTCTACCCGCAGCATGGTGGTGACCGGATAACGCATGGCAAATCAAAACCGCGTTACTTTTATCGGCATTCATTTCGCCATAGGTTTCATAGACTAGGGTGTAGTCCTGTAAAACACGCCCGCAGGCCAACTGCAGAGGTTCACAAAACTTGTGGCTCTTTGCTGTTACAAGACCTACAGAGCCGTGATCTGCTGTACTGGGTGCCTCGCGGGAGGGGCTGGAGTTTTCCGTGGACAAAGTAATTATATCTGTCGGGTTATTTGGCGGTTGGTTATTGTCACTGCAGCAAGTGTACGGGAGTGCTGCAACTTATGACAATTAGCAACCGCCGGCGAGTGTGTTAAGTCGTCAGAGCTGGTTTCAGTGGGGTGACATTGTGCGCGCGCGGCGCCGGCGCCAAAGGCTGTGGTGCCGAAGTACTGTAGCGCAGCAAGTCCTCCAGTGCGGACAGGGCCCGATCATTGCGCAGTACCTCATCCTCTAAGGTACGCAAATCGGTGTGCCGACTTCGGGTTTTCTGCTTCAGCTCGGTCAATTTGATCAAGTGCCGATTCAGAAGATGTTTTTGGTATTGCGTATGTTGCTTGAGTGGTTCCAGAGCCTGCTCAAGCCAGTTTTCTGCCGCGGCACCCATTTCGCTATAAAGGCGCCCTACCTCACTGGCCAGGGTCGTAACAAAACGCTCGCTCAAACGGTTGCGCCGCGCCAGTAAAAGCTGTGGGGAGCGTCGCAGCTGGGCCGCCTGGCGGTGTAGGCCGCGCAGGGTGATACGGAATTGGCGAATGGTGAAGTACTGTTCGGCACTGTCCACCTTCTTCAGGCTGGAACGCTCAAAAATCGCATCCAGCAGTCGATTCGCCTGATCCACTTCCCGCTCTAAGGTGGCTAACTGGCAATCGACTCCCTCCATAAAGGTATCGATGGCCTTGGCAAGTCCCATGGGTGTCCAACGCTTATGCAGCGCCTTACTGGTTTCATCAACCAACCGTTGCAGCTGCTGTATGGTAATAGGCGCGAGTAGGGCCGTACTCTGCCGCATTAGCATGCGCTGGCTGGACTTTAGGGTGAGTAACTCCTGATGGCAGAGCTTATGTTGCTCACGCACAGTCTGCTGCAACTGGCCCAACTCGGTCAGTTGCTCCTCAGTGCTGGCACTATTGCGCTGCAAATGCATCAGCGCGGCACGGCCGCTGTTGAGCCGGCGCTTGAGCAGATCGCGGGTATCCGCCATCAACGTCAGGGCCTGGTGCAGAGAGCGGTGTTCCGCCACTTTTTGGCGGTGCTCCAGCAAACGTTGAACCAACAGCTTTTCAAAATCAGTAAAACAGCTGTTGCGCAAAAGTTCGACATCCTGCTGTTGACGCGCTAACAGGGCCATTTTTGCCGAGACTCCGGTGACACTCTCCTGTGGCAGGGACAGTAATTTTGCGACCTGAGAACGCATGCGCCGCAACAGTTGCTGCGCATCTTCATCTGGATCATCCCAAAGCACATCCACTTTATTCAGCAGCGCCATAACCGGAGTGCCGCGATGTTCACGCAGAGGAGCCAGGTGGGTCTCCCACATATTCATATCAGTGCCACTGACACCGGCATCGGCGGCCAGCAGAAATGCGACGGCCTGGGCGCCAGGCAGTGTGCTCAGAGTCAGTTCCGGCTCATTGCCCAGAGCGTTGAGTCCCGGTGTGTCAATAATCCGCAGGCCTTGATCTAACAGTGGATGAGGCAGGCAGATCAGCGCATATCGCCAGGCGGGAATTTCCACCAAATTGCCTTTGTCATCCAGGTGGCGGCGATCGAAGCCATAACGCGCAGCCTCCTCCGGCAACACCGATTTGGTGGCGGCCACTTTTAGCAGAGCTTCGCGGGTCGCATCGGGATTATTGGCGTCGAACTCGTGCGTGACCCACTTCTGTGGAATTCGCCGGAAGCTCTCAAGGCTGGTATTGGTCGCCAGGGTCTCAATGGGCAACAGGCGCAGGCTGGCGCGCTCTCCGCCATCGCTAAAGATCTCCGTTGGGCACATGGTGGTGCGGCCGGGTTTGGAGGGTAGCAGCCGCTGACCGTAGGTCTGTGCCAAGAGGGCATTGATCAGCTCGGTTTTGCCACGGGAAAATTCTCCCACAAACACCAAGGTGAACTGATCATCGCTGAGAAGCGCACGGGCCTGTTGTACAACTTGGCAGGCGCCGGCAGAGTTGGGGAAATGCTGCTGTAACCACTGACTGAACTGGGCGAATTGTCGATCCAGATTCTTTTTCCAGCGATCGTATTCAGAGATATGTTGGCGTAGGAGTGCGTCTTCCATTTCACAGTATTCTTGTAATTTATACTCTGCGGGCTACCGACCCAAAACACTCAAAGCTGAGTTGGTCCAGTAGCCGTTAGTATAAAAGTCTAACACTGCGCCAAATGCGATCCAGTGCGCGCGGTGGAAGAAAAGCGCACAGTAGTCAATTTAAAAACCGGGGATATGCCAGAAAAGGCTATAAACAAAGCGCGGCATATTGGCCATACTGGCAAAGCCTAATAGCAACTTATCCGCCACAGTAAGTAAAATAAACACGAAGATAGGGCTGATATCGATCACCCCCAAAGGCGGAATCAAGCGGCGTACCGGTGCGCAGAAGGGCTCTAGCAACTGGCGCAGTAGCATCAGTGCTGGGTGGCTGCTCTGCGGAGCGATCCAGCTGAACACAATGGAAATCAGCATTCCCACAAACACGACCGCGATCACGGTAGCGACACAGCCGATCAGAGACCACAGCAGTGCACTCAGGGGATTGAAAAGACCAAATCCGGCAAACGCACCGCAAACCAGTATCATCACTAGACCCACCAGCAAGGCCAGCACTACCGAGGCCATATCCACGCCGAAGAGACCCGGCACCACCTTGCGTAGTGGCAGTAGTAGCGGATTGGTAACTTTAACGATGCCCTGAGAAATCGGGTTATAGAAGTCTGCCCGGGCCAATTGCAGCAAAAAACGCATCAATACCGCAAATAGATAGAGGATACCCAGGGTAGCCACCAGGAAAACACCGATGTT
This sequence comes from Microbulbifer variabilis, assembly GCF_023716485.1. NCBI lineage: Bacteria > Pseudomonadati > Pseudomonadota > Gammaproteobacteria > Cellvibrionales > Microbulbiferaceae > Microbulbifer > Microbulbifer variabilis. Next base: position 222,326 of record NZ_CP092418.1, on the reverse strand, counting down.
GCTGAAGGTACTTGTCATTGAAAATCCCTAAAGAGTGATCAACTCGCGGCGCAGCCTGCACCATTTATTGTGTTGATAAGTTTATTGGTCCAGTTCGCGAGCCATCTCTGCAGCGCGCTCGGCACAATCGCGCATGGCATCGGCCACCAACTGCGGCAGGCCGCCCTGCTCAAAGCGCTGCACAGCGCGCTCGGTGGTACCACCCGGCGACATCACATTGCGCTTCAACTGGGCTACATTTACATCACTGGTCATGGCCAGTTTGGCGGCGCCCAGGGCAGTTTGCAACACGAGGCGCTCGGCATCGGCGCGGGCAAAGCCACTGGCTGCGGAGGCGTCGATCATCGCCTCCATAAACTGAAAGAAGTACGCCGGCGCCGACCCTGCCACAGCGATCACTTGGTCGATACCCTCTTCTTTATCCACCCATAGGGAGATACCTACTGCGTTGACTATGCGCGCAGTAATGGCGCGGTGCTCCGCAGTTACCGCCTCATCTGCAAACAACCCGGTCACCCCACTCTGCACTAGAGCCGGCGTATTGGGCATAGCGCGTACAATCGGCAGATGCTCGCCCAGCCAACGCTGGTAGGCAGCCAAGGGAATACCTGCGGCCAAAGTAATAATCAGCGGCTTGCGCCCTTTCAGGTGGGGGCTCAAATCCATGCACAGATCGCGCATCACCTGGGGCTTTACTGACAAAACGATGACATCTGCGCCATCAATCGCATCGATATTATCACTGTGCACCACGGTATTGTGGCGCTTGGCAAACGCCTCAAGTTTGAGGGGATCACGCCCGGTAGCCACAATTCTATCGGCCGGGTATCCCGCCGCCAGCAGGCCACCGATTACTGCACCGGCCATATTTCCGGCACCGCCGATAAAAACAATTTTGGGATTTGTTGCAGTCACTTGGGTTACCTCGGCGAGCATTCGCCTCATTCTCTGTGAGTTTTACTGGCTGTTATACCCCGCAGGGATTCCGATAATATGTGGTCGCTCAATTCCAATAACAAGAGAAGCGCGCCCGAGCGCGCTAGCCAAGGAGAACACAATGTTGAAATGGCGCTATTTGGTGACCGCCGCAATGCTCAGCGCGGCTGCTGTTGCCCATGGAGTGGAGACCCGCACCGAGAACAATGGCCAGCTGCAGTTACAGGACATTCCCCCAATCCCAGCGAGCCTGGTGGAAGAGCTCGACCGCTACCAGAATGTGCGCTCAGCCAGTTTTCGCGGCTGGGATATGGAAGGCAGCGGTATGTATATCAGTACCCGCTTTGGCGAGGTAAACCAGCTGCACAAGGTAGAGCGCGCTGGAGGAGCCCGCCGCCAGCTGACTTTTTTTGACGAACCCATTGGGGAAGTACTTACCCGCCCCCAGCACCGACAGCTGGCCTACACCATGGACGCCGGCGGCAACGAATATGCGCAGATTTTCCTATTTGACAGTGCCAACGGTAAGAGCAAGATGCTCAGCGATGGCAAATCTCGCAATGGTGCCATTCTTTGGAATAAGCAGGGCTCGGCCCTGGCTTACCAAAGCACCCGCCGCGATGGTAGGGCCAACGATATCTGGCTGACTACGATTGGCGACAAGAAAAATGAAGATCGTTTGATACTAAAATCGGAGGATGGCAGCTGGTGGGGCCCCAGTGACTTCTCTCAATCCGGCAGCCAGCTACTGATTCTGCAATATGTTTCTTCCACCCGCTCTAAAGTTCACCTGTTGGACCTGGACAGCGGCGAAATAACATTGCTCTCCGGTGATGATGAAAAAGACTCTCGCAACTTTCCCGCTGGCTTTAGCTACGACGACCGCTCCATATACCTGGTTAGCGATAAAAATGGCGAGTTCACCCAACTGATCCGCAAAGATCTCGCCAGCGGCGATGAGAAAATTATTAGTGCCGGTATTCCCTGGGATATCAGCAGCTTTGTCCTTAGTGAGGACGGCCGCCGCGGTGCTTTCGTGTCCAACGAGAACGGCATGTCGGCACTGTACCTGTACGACCCGCGCAATGATCGCTACCGCAAAGTCGACACACTACCTATTGGTGTAATCGGCGATATCGAGTTCAACCCCAGCGGAGACAAGTTAGCGTTATCACTGAACACCCCCAAAACCCCCACCGATACCTTTGTTTTGGATCTGGGCCGGCGCCCCCTATCCAGTGGCGATCTGAACCGCTGGACATTTAGTGAAGTGGGCGGCCTGGATACCGAACAATTTATCGAGCCCAAGCTGGTGCACTACCCCACTTTCGATAAAGTAGATGGAGAGCCACGCAAGATTCCCGCCTTCGTCTACAAACCACGCGATATAAAGGCGCCTGTGCCGGTCATTATTTCCATTCACGGCGGCCCCGAAGGCCAGTACCGCCCACTGTTTTCCAGCAAATACCAACTGTGGTTGAAGAAATTGGGGGCTGCAGTGATCGCCCCTAATGTGCGCGGCTCCGCCGGCTACGGAAAAAGTTACCTGGCCATGGACAACGGCTACAAGCGTGAAGATTCGGTGAAAGATATTGGCGCGCTATTGGACTGGATCGCCACCCAGCCGGACCTGGATGCCAAGCGGGTTGCCGTCTTCGGGGGTAGCTACGGCGGCTATATGGTACTGGCCAGCAGCGTTCACTATTCGGATCGTTTAAAAGCAGCTGTGGATATTGTCGGCATCTCCAATTTTGTCACCTTTCTCACCAATACCAAGAGTTATCGCCGGGACCTGCGCCGTGTGGAATACGGTGACGAACGCGATCCGCAAATGCGCGAATTCCTGGAAGGTATCAGCCCTAACAACCATGTGGAGAAAATCCAGGTCCCCATGTTTGTGGTGCAGGGACAAAACGACCCCCGCGTCCCCGTCACAGAAGCGGAACAGATCGTGACGGCACTGCGAGCAAGCGGTAACCAGGTTTGGTACATGAATGCGTTAAATGAGGGGCACGGCTACCGTAAAAAGGAAAACAATGATGTCTTCACCCAGGCTACCGCGCTGTTTTTTGCCGAACACTTGCTCGACGAAACACAGAAGGAAAAACTGACTTTAGTTGAATAGTGACAAAGGCTCTTCTAAATCGTAATGCTTAATAAACGGCCCAGTGGGCCGTTTAGTTTTTAAGGCCTTAAACTCAATGTTTCCACAACAGCGATCAGGTTGAGCGCTATGGCAAGTATCCACAACCAGTGCCGGCTCTCAGGCCACAGGGCCTGGGAGACGGTGCGGTCTAAGAAATTAGTGATCAGTGTGACCTTAGGTAGCGCAAAGGAAAGCAGGCAAAGAAAAGCCAGCCATTCCAAGGCCATCCAGGTCACCAGCAGGGTGTGCGCCATAGACAGGGAAATCACTGCGCATAGCGTCAACCCCAGCAATATCACTTCGAGAGTCCCTGAGCGTTTCATTGGTCTCTTACACTTTCCCCACGAACTCAGCCCTAGAACTTAGGGCAAGCGCTCGGATAAAAATAGGATCTTTCATTCAGAGTAATTGCGCGCGCCAAAAATATCTGTGCCGATGCGCACAATGGTCGCACCGCAGGCAATCGCCGCCTCCATATCGGCAGACATACCCATGGAAAGTGTATCCAGCTCCTCGTTGGGAAATAACTCTTGCAGGGAATGCAGCAGGCGCGCCATCTCTAAAAAAGGTTGGTGTTGCGCCTGTACTGTCTGTCGCGCCGCGGGGATCGCCATCAAACCACGCAGGCGCAGCCCCGGCAATTGCACTACTTCCCGCGCCAGTGCCTCCAAATCCTGTGGAGCTATGCCAGACTTGCTCTGCTCATTATCGATATTGACCTGCAGACAGATATTGAGGGGAGCCAAATTTGTTGGCCGCTGGGATGACAGACGCTGGGCGATCTTTAGACGATCCACCGTATGCATCCAATCAAAGTGCTCGGCTACCGCGCGAGACTTATTCGACTGCAATGGCCCGATAAAATGCCAGTGGATATCCAGATCTTGTAGGGCATTCTGTTTTTCCAGGGCTTCCTGCAAATAGTTTTCGCCAAAGTGTCGCTGGCCAGCCGCATAGGCGATACGCAAATCCTCCGCTGGGCGGGTCTTGGAAACCGCTAGCAAGGTAATTTCTGCAGGATCGCGATCGCAGTTGTTGCAGCAGGTCACAATCCGCTCACCTACTGCATTCAGGTTTTCGACGATTGTCTCTTTGCGCATATACTGAGGCCCTTACCGAAATGAGTGGCGATTTTACCTGAGCCCAAACAAGAACCATAAGGTAGCAGTATGGATATCACTGAACTCCTCGCCTTCAGCGCCAAACAAAACGCTTCGGATCTGCACCTCTCCGCAGGCCTTCCGCCGATGATCCGTGTGGATGGCGACGTGCGCCGTATCAACCTGCCGGCCATGGAACACAAGCAGGTGCACGGCCTGATCTACGAGATCATGAACGACAAGCAACGTAAGGACTACGAAGAATTTCTCGAGACCGACTTCTCTTTCGAGGTACCTGGTGTAGCCCGCTTTCGTGTGAACGCCTTTAACCACAACCGCGGTGCCGGTGCCGTATTCCGGACCATTCCCTCCAAGGTTTTAACCATGGAGGATCTGGGCATGGGCCAAGTGTTCAAACAAATCTCCGATACTCCGCGCGGCCTGGTCTTGGTCACAGGGCCCACCGGCTCCGGTAAGTCCACCACCCTCGCCGCGATGATGGACTATATCAACGACAACAAATACGAGCATATCCTCACCATTGAGGACCCCATCGAATTCGTTCACGAATCCAAAAAATGCCTGGTGAACCAGCGCGAAGTGCATAGGGATACCCACGGCTTCGCAGAAGCATTGCGCTCGGCCCTGCGTGAAGACCCGGATATCATTCTGGTGGGTGAGATGCGTGACCTGGAAACTATTCGCCTGGCATTAACCGCAGCGGAAACCGGCCATTTGGTATTCGGCACCCTGCATACCACCTCCGCCGCCAAGACTATCGACAGGGTGGTGGATGTGTTCCCGGCACAGGAAAAAGCCATGGTGCGCTCCATGCTATCGGAATCCCTGCAAGCGGTAATCTCGCAGACACTGCTGAAGAAAAACGGCGGTGGCCGTGTCGCTGCCCACGAGATCATGCGCGGCACTCCCGCAATCCGCAACTTGATCCGCGAAGACAAAATCGCGCAGATGTACTCCGCCATCCAGACTGGTGCCAGCGTTGGTATGCAGACCATGGACCAGTGCCTGGAAGACCTGGTGGCACGGCGTATCGTCAGCCGCGAAGTAGCGCGGGAAAAAGCCAAGATGCCAGAAAACTTCTAAGCATTAACGGCCCCTCTTCAGTCAAAAAATAATACGCGGTAACAATCATGGATATAGAAAGACTCCTACAGCTGGTAGTAGAGAAAGGTGCATCGGATCTGTTTATCACCGCCGGCGTACCGCCTTCCATTAAACTGCACGGCCGCGTGGTGCCTTGCAGTAGCAGTGCCCTCACCCCAGAAAAAGCCCGCGAGCTAGTAGTGGGCACCATGAATGAGAAACAGCGCCGTGAGTTCGCCGAGAAGAAGGAATTAAACTTCGCCATTGCGGTACGCAACGTGGGCCGTTTCCGGGTGTCGGCTTTCTTCCAGCGCAACTTGGTGGGTATGGTGCTGCGACGCATTGAAACAAAAATCCCCACCATTGACGGCCTCGGCCTGCCGGATGTACTCAAAGATCTGGCCATGACCAAGCGCGGGCTGATTATTTTTGTAGGTGCCACCGGTACCGGTAAGTCCACCTCCCTGGCCTCGATGATCGGCCACCGCAATGAGAACACCAAGGGTCATATCATCACCATTGAGGACCCGATCGAATTTATCCACCAGCACCGCGGCTGTATTGTGACCCAGCGCGAAGTGGGTCTGGATACCGACTCCTTCGAAATCGCCTTGAAGAACACTCTGCGTCAAGCGCCAGATGTCATCCTGATTGGTGAGGTGCGCTCCCGCGAAACGATGGAGCACGCCATTGCTTTCGCCGAAACTGGTCACCTGTGCCTGTGTACACTGCACGCCAACAATGCCAACCAAGCCCTCGACCGGATCATTCACTTCTTCCCTGCAGACCGTCACCAACAGCTGTTTATGGATCTGTCCCTGAACCTTAAGGCCATGGTTGCCCAGCAGCTGGTACCAACACCGGATGGCGATGGCCGCCGCGCCTGTCTGGAAATTATGATCAACACGCCGTTGATGTCAGACCTGGTGCGCAAAGGCCAGGTGCACAAGATGAAGGAGTTGATGAAACGCTCCGGCGAACAGGGCATGCAGACCTTCGACCAGGCGCTGTATGAACTCTACGATCGCGGCGAAATTACTTACGAGGATGCCCTCGCCCACGCCGACTCCGCCAACGACTTGCGCCTGATGATCAAGCTTAAGTCTGAATCCGATGCGGAGTATTTAAACAGCGCTGCCGGTGAGTTGAGTCTACAAAATGACTCTGAGTACGGCGATGGTGGGCCGCAACTTTACTAAGGTTGCTACTTAGCTATCCAAGAACCGTTTACAGAAAAATCAACGCCCTAACACCTGTAAACGGTTCTCATCTGAAAAAACCGCTTTTAATTTCCCGATAAGTCCACAGCAAGCTGCGCTCAATAATTTACGAGCTGCTTTATTCCAAGATACTCAGGGCCCCAACCTACTATTTGACTTGGGGAACAATATTTCCTTACCCTTCTCCTCCCCTCACCGAATTACTCACTTCATCGCGGCCATAGAAATGAAAAATAAAGTTGCCTTGATAACCGGAGGCAGCCGGGGAATCGGTGCCGCCACAGCAAAACTACTGGCTCAACGTGGATATCAGATTGCCATCAGCCATCGGGAACGAAGGAAGCAAGCGGAAGACCTAGTAAATGAACTTCAATCTTTGGGCGTTACTGCAATAGCGGCACGTGCCGATATCACTTCAGAAGATGAGATTGTCCGTCTATTCGAAAAGGTTGATCAAAATCTCGGCCCGATTAACAGCTTGGTAAACAATGCCGCAGTCATTAAACCGCAGATGCGTGTTGAATTAATGGATTCTCAGCGTATCAACGAGATTCTTCGGACCAATATCACCGGTACATTGCTCTGCTGTCGCGAGGCGATTAAAAGGATGTCAACAAAAAGCGGGGGCAGCGGAGGAACTATTGTCAATATCTCATCCGCCGCCAGCCGTTCAGGGTCACCTAACGAATATATCGATTACGCGGCTAGCAAAGGTGCTGTAGATACTCTAACCATCGGACTCAGCCAAGAAGTCGCCGGTGAGGGGATTCGAGTGAACGGTGTAAGGCCGGGTTTTATTTACACGGAAATGCATGCTGATGGCGGCGAACCAGATAGAATTGAGCGAGTAAAATCTGCAATTCCACTCAAACGTGGCGGGCAAGCCGAAGAAGTGGCTAAGGCAGTGGCCTGGCTTCTCAGTGACGAATCAACCTTTACAACCGGCTCATTTATTGATGTCGCAGGTGGAAAATAAGATAAGAATATATGTTGGAAGCATTTTTTTCCCTTGTTGCGGCAACAGCTCTGCTACTTGGCTCCCCCGGTCCCGCACCACTTGCGCTGGCCGCTTCTGGGGCAACTTTTGGGATCAGGAAAAGTAGCCATTTTCTTATCGGTATCCTACTGGGGCTAAGCGTTGCAATTATGGGCGCAACCGCCGGGATAGCGGCCCTGCTGGCAACCTGGCCCGAGGCACGCTTTGCCGTACAACTTTGCGGGGCTTTGTATATTGGCTATATCGCCATAAAAATTGCCACAGCCCCGGTAATGGAGAAAAACCCATCAGCGGAAACTCAAGCGCCATCACTGTTGGATGGGTTTATTTTTAATCTACTCAACCCCAAAGCTTATGCCGCCTTCTTTGCCATCTTTTCCCAATTTTTACTGCCAATTGAAGAAAGCAACCTAAGTTACATTGCTACTGGAATGGTCTGTTTGATAGTCGCGGCTGTGGTCGATTTTATCTGGCTATGTTTGGGAGGAAGTTTGCGACCGGTTTTTCATAAACCTAAACAAGCACGAATAATCAGAGTTTGCTTTGCCCTTCTGATGGTAGCAGCTGTGCTAATCGTGTTCCTTCGCGGAATGGCTTAACTACTAGCAAATCTCCGTGATCAGGTTTTTTACCGAAGACAGCATACGCCGGCTTACCATTGGGGCTTGTGTTACCCCTTCCAGCTCCACCCGATAATTCGCTCCGTCTCTGCGTAAGCCTGTAATAAATGCTACAGCCACCAGTGCACTGCGGTGCACTCGAACAAAGCGCTCGGCAAATTCGCTCTCCAACTCTTTTAATGACTCATCAAGAATCGTCTCACCGGCAGGGTGATGGGCCACCACATATTTGCTGTCGGCAACCAAACAACGAATGCTGTCCACTTCCAATAGCTCGACCCCCATACGGCTCACCGCTTTGATACGGCTGCGACCGCGATCCTTTTCGTCACCACTAACAAGTTTTTGTTGGGGTTTATTGAGGCACTGCACCTTTGCCAGCGCTTGGCGCAGCTGCTCCACGCTGACAGGCTTGAGTAGATAACCCACCGCGGCGGTGGCGAAGGCCGGCAGGGCGAACTCATCGTGGGCGGTGCAAAAAATTATCGCGGGTGGGCACTCGCGGGTGGAAAGCTGCTGGGCCAATTCCAAGCCGCTGCCGCCGGGCATTTCTATGTCGAGCAAGACCAGATCTGGGTCCAGTATCTGCACCTGCATCAACGCGGATTCAATATCTGCCGCCTCACCAACAGGAATACAATTTTCGATTGTAGACAACTGCCGCTGCAGCCGCGCGCGGGCCAGGGGTTCATCATCGACAATCAGGACTCGCAACTGGGTCACTCCATCACCTCAGTATCTCTACTGGAATTTATGGTCGGTTTTGTTTCACGCTGAACCACCTCCCGGGGAAACAAGGGTAGTTGTAGCTGCACTCGGTAGTGGTCCCCCACCCGACCGGCGGTAAACTTGAAGCGATCACCGTAATAGGCGGCAAGGCGCTGGCGAATATTCTCCACTGCCATCCCGTTGCTTTCCCTGGTGAAATGCACAGTTTCTGCCGGAAGTGGGTTTTCAATATCAATGTACAGAACACCGCCTCCAGTTTTCACGGCCACAGTAATTGTGCCGCCCTCACGCCGCTGTGCCACACCGTGTAAAACGGCATTCTCAAGCAATGGTTGCAACAACATGCTGGGTACTTGTATATCCTCCAAAGTACCCTGCTGCTGCCATTGCTGCTGCAAACGCTCGCCCAGGCGCAGAGCCTCAATCTCCAGATAACGTTGGGACAATTGTATTTCCTGCGACAGCGGCACTAGCTTTGGGTCGGCGAGGCTGGCCCGAAACAACACGCACAAATCTTCCACCAAACGCTCAGCGCGATCTGGGTCTACCGCGATCAGGCTGGCCAGGCTATTCATGCTGTTAAACAAAAAGTGCGGTCGTATACGCGACTGCAACGCCTCGATACGCGCGCCCAGTTCCGCCTGTTGCTGGTTGTATAACTGCTGTTGTAAATAGGCGTAGCGCAATACCACCCCGGCGCAGATAGCCCCAAGGAGACAATCACTAGCCAGTCCCCACCAATCGAAATCCGCCTGCAGCAATAGAGCACGCACATAGCGCTGAACCCCCATTACTAATCCAAGCACGCCCAACACCGCGATAAAGCTGATAGCGCCGGCATGTTTGTGGGGTAACTTGGCTAGATAGGGGCGCAGCCGGCAAAGCACGGCGGCACAGGGCAATATCACCCACTGAATCACCAGGGACACTAGGCCAAGGCGCTGCCAACTGAAGTCGCGCAGCCCGTCCAAGGCGAGCACCAGAACCAGGGCCAGCAATTCCCCCATCAACACCAATGCGGCCAGGGCGGTGACACTGCATAAATCCGGAAGAAAAGGCACCTGCCCGCAAAGCGCAGAATCCTTGCTATCAGTGTCAGTTTTTCGAATTTTCTGCGATATAATGCCCGACGGCCTGGGAAATGACATGCAGTTGTTATTCTTGATTGTCCCTATATTCAAAGCGCACGATACCACCAAGCTCCCCGGCCTTTCACCTCACTGCAGCCAGGAAAACCATGAGCAACGACAAACCCGACTCCTCCACTAATCCCGCCGCCAAACTCTGGGGCGGCCGTTTCAGCGAAGCCACCGACGCTTTCGTAGAGCGATTCACTGCCTCTGTCACCTTCGATCAGCGCATGGCGCTGGAAGATATTCAGGGTTCCCTCGCTCATGCACAGATGCTATCCGAGGTTGGGGTATTGAGCGGTGATGAATATCACCAGATTGCCAATGGCCTGAAAGAGATTGCAGTAGAAATTGAGGCGGGTGACTTTCCCTGGTCGGTGCAGTTGGAAGATGTGCATATGAATATCGAGGCGCGCCTGACCGAACGCATCGGTGCCACCGGTAAAAAACTGCACACTGGCCGCTCCCGCAACGACCAGGTCGCCACCGATATCCGCCTGTGGCTGCGCGGCCGCATCGACCGGATCGGCGCCGAATTAACCCGACTGCAAACCGGGTTGGTAGACCTGGCCGAACGCGAAGCCGATACCATTATGCCCGGCTTTACCCACCTGCAGAGTGCGCAGCCAGTGACCTTCGGCCACCACCTGCTGGCCTGGAATGCCATGCTCAGCAGGGATTTCGAGCGCCTGATGGATTGCCGCAAACGAGTCAATCGCTCGCCCCTGGGTGCCGCAGCACTGGCCGGCACCAGCTACCCAATCGACCGCGCGCGCACTGCCGAACTGCTGGGCTTCGATGCTCCGACCGAGAACTCCCTGGACTCGGTGAGCGACCGAGATTTCGCCATTGAATTCTGCGCCTTCACCGCCCTACTGCTCACCCATCTTTCCCGCGCCAGCGAGGAACTGGTGCTCTGGGCTTCTAGCCAGTTCGACTTTATCGACCTACCAGACCGTTTCTGCACCGGCTCTTCTATCATGCCGCAGAAAAAAAACCCGGATGTGCCCGAACTGGTGCGTGGCAAAACCGGCCGTGTGAACGGCCACCTAATTGCACTGCTGACCCTGATGAAGAGCCAACCACTGGCCTACAACAAAGACAATCAGGAAGACAAAGAGCCTTTATTCGACGCTGCCGATACCGCATTGGACTGCCTGCGCGCCTTTGCGGATATGGTGCCCGCACTCAAGGCAAAAAAAGAAAACATGCTGGCGGCAGCCGCCAAGGGTTTCTCCACTGCCACCGACCTGGCGGATTACCTGGTGCGCAAAGGCATTGCCTTCCGCGATGCCCACGAGATCGTCGGCCAGTCGGTTTCCTTTGCCATTGAGCAGCAGAAAGACCTAGCGGAGCTGAGCTTAGAACAGCTGCAGCAATTCTCTGCTGATATCGGTGCGGATGTCTTTGAAGTGCTCACCTTGGAAGGCTCGGTAGCCGCCCGTAACCATATCGGCGGCACCGCTCCCGACCAGGTTCGTGCTGCCTGTGCACAAGCACGAGTGCAAATTGAAGGGCGTCATTAAGGCCGGCCCCAGCAGGACTAGGAGCCCGTTTTTTGCATCCGGGCGCCTGGGGTACGGCCGATCAGTAAACCGGGATTACTGCGGTAATCCCAGTTCGACCGATTCACCCTGCTGCTCGCTCAGCACGCGATTGAGCAGGGTCGGTAGATTTTCCTCGGTGGTACTGCATTTCCAGCCGGGCGCGGTAAACGAGAGGTGGTAACCGCCCGACTTGGCAGCTATCCAAAGTTCCCGATTGGCAGATTGCCGGGAGAGAATAACCTGACTTCCATTATCCTCCAGGGTCAGGGTGAGCACGGCACCACTGCGCTCGTAATCGATATCCCAGTCACAATCGTCCAGGGCATCCTCAATCGCCATCAGGGTATGCTCAATGGCCGCTTCATATTCCGTTTGGCTCATCTTTTATTACTTCTGTTACCGTCTACTGTGTTCAATCTATTGGCTCGCTATACTATCAGGCTTTTGCCTAAGACCGCTCTAAAGCCCGAGTGCAGGATGTCACCCATGCCAAAGAAAATGCTCTACCCCCTTTGCGCCCTGCTGAGTGCATCTGCACTCCTCAGCGGCTGCGGTCAGAAAGGACCGCTGTACCTGCCCCAGGCGCCGGCCGAACCCGCGCCTGCTATCACCACAGGCCCGCCCACTACGGTGCCCACTAGTAGCACGGCGGTGGAGCCGGATGAGCCGGTACTTGTTCCAGCCGGAGAAACTGTTGTACCGGAAGGGTACTCCGAACCAAACGACTATTCAGAACCCGGGGATTACTCTACGCCAGAAGACTACCCGGAAGAGGGCTACCCAGAGGAGCAAGCACCGCAGAAATGAGTGAGTTCAGTTATCGCCAAGGCAGCCTGTGGGCAGAACAGGTATCACTGGAAGAGGTCGCCGAGCGTTTCGGAACCCCCACCTACGTCTATAGCCGCGCCCACTTCGAGCGCCAATATCAAGCCTATGCCGAAGCACTGGGCAGCCACCCCGGCCTGATCTGCTATGCGGTGAAGGCCAACAGCAATCTGGGTATCCTGTCGCTTTTGGCCCAGCTTGGCGCTGGGTTTGATATCGTCTCCGGGGGCGAACTCGAGAGGGTATTGCTGGCGGGAGGAGATCCCTCGCGAATAGTATTTTCCGGTGTGGGTAAAACCGCAGACGAGATACGCCGTGGCCTGGAAGTGGGTGTGCACTGCTTCAATATCGAATCGGAGGCTGAAATGCGCCGCCTCGAGCAAGTAGCGGCGGAGTGCGAAGCTGTTGCCCCAATCTCACTGCGGGTCAACCCAGATGTAGACGCACAAACCCACCCCTATATTTCCACCGGCCTCAAAGAAAATAAATTCGGCGTCGCCATCAACAGCGCTCTGGATGTGTATTTATACGCAGCGCGCTCACCTCACCTGAGAGTTACCGGGGTGGATTGCCATATCGGCTCCCAGCTCACCGAGGTGGCCCCTTTCCTGGATGCTCTCGACCGGCTGTTGATGCTGGTGGACACCCTCTCCGCCGAAGGTATCCAGCTGGAACACCTGGATCTGGGCGGCGGTCTCGGGGTCCGCTACCGGGGTGAAGAGCCCCCAGTAGTTGCAGACTATCTGCAAGCGGTTCTGGAGCGTATCGGCGAACGCCAGCTGGGCCTGATACTGGAACCCGGTCGTTCGATTGCCGCTAACGGCGGCGTTCTATTGACTCGGGTTGAATACCTGAAGCACACCGAAGGACACAACTTCGCCATTGTCGATGCCGCCATGAACGACAACCTACGCCCTGCCCTTTATCAGGCCTGGCAGGATATAGTGCCGGTTACTCCGAGCGACGGTGAGGACACACTCTGGGATATCGTTGGCCCCGTTTGCGAAACTGGTGACTTCCTCGGCAAGAACCGCGCCCTGGCTCTGCGCGAGGGGCAATTACTGGCCATGCTGTCCGCCGGCGCCTACGGCTTTACCATGAGTTCCAACTACAATAGCCGCCCGCGTGCAGCGGAAGTGCTGGTGGATGGCGAGAATAGCTATTTAGTGCGCACACGGGAAACTTTCGACGACCTGGTTCGGGGTGAGACCCCGGTGCCTGAAAAGGTCTAACGGTTTGTGTCACCCTTGCCTCTTAATTACCAACCAACAGAATTCCGGGGCGCCAGCAATGCCGGCGTCACCGGTGGCGAGCACCCCTAGGATGGCCCGCTCAATCAGTTTTACAGAGAAATGGAATGCGCGTTAAATTCAGCAAGATGCATGGGCTCGGCAATGATTTTGTAATGCTCGATGGCATCAGCCAGAGACTCAAGCTGTCACCAGATAAAATTCGCCGAATCGCCGATCGGCGCCTAGGCATCGGCTGTGATCAAGTACTACTGGCAGAGCCGCCACGGGGGCCAGAGGCAGATTTTCGCTATCGAATCTTTAATGCCGATGGCGGCGAGGTGGAGAACTGCGGCAATGGTGCACGCTGTTTCGCCCGCTTTGTACGCGAACGCCGCCTGACGGGAAAAAAACGGCTCAAGGTCGAGACTGCTGCGGGAATGCTGCACCTTCGTGTACTGGATAACGACCAGGTCAGTGTCGATATGGGCGCCCCCGTTTTAGAGCCGGAGAAGATTCCGTTCAATGCCGATCGCCGTGCGGATAGCTACCTGCTGGAAGCCAGTGACGAGACCTTTACCATCGGCGCAGTCTCCATGGGTAACCCCCACGCCATACTGTTGGTCGACGATATTCACAGCGCCCCGGTAGAGACCCTCGGCCCTTTAATCGAGGCACATCCCCGCTTCCCCCAGAAGGTGAATGTGGGTTTCCTGCAAGTCGAATCCCGCAGCCAGGCACAGTTGCGTGTATTTGAGCGCGGCGTAGGTGAAACTCACGCCTGTGGCACCGGTGCCTGCGCAGCCATGGTGTATGCCCACCTGCGCGACCTGGTGGATGAGCAGGTGGAAATCCGCCTTCCCGGCGGGTCCCTGACAATCCACTGGAGTGGGCCGAATCAGCCGGTTACTATGACCGGGCCCGCGACTACAGTTTTCCACGGGCAAATCATTGTTTAAATAATTTAGCGGGCGAGCCTCAGCTCTAATTCCGATAGAGCACAGGATTCACCACGCGCCCGCGCCAATGTGAACAGAACACGATGGAACACACAGACGCCAATCAAACTTCTGATGAGATTGTCGCCGGCAACCACAGGGAAACCCAGCGCGATGACAAGTTGCTCGCGCGCCAGGTAGCTCGCTACCTAATGCAAAACCCTGAGTTTTTTGTCGAGCGCATGGACCTGCTCGAAACCATCAAACTGCCGCGGGAAAATGGCAAGACCGTGTCGCTGATGACACATCAGACCAATCTGCTACGCGAGCGCAATATTGAGATGCGGCAACGCCTCGACCAATTACTGCACAATGCACGCGATAACGATCAGTTGTTTTTTAATAGCCGCCGTCTGATCCTCGCCCTACTGGAAGCACAGACCATTGGTGAGGCCACCACGGCTCTGTACAACAGCTTTTCCCATGACTTCAATGTGGAATTTACCAGCCTAACTCTATTTGGGCCGCTGGGCGTGTCAGCCGACAAGCTCGGTGAAGTGCGCACCAGCACACTCTCCAGCGCAGAGACGGCCATTGGCGCCATATTGCGTAATGGCCGCCCAATATGTGGAATTTTGCGCCCCGGGGAAAGAGAGTATTTATTCGGAGACCAATGGCAGGAAATTGCCTCCGCCGCAGTGGTCCCGCTCGGCAATCAGCTCGGCATGCTGGCAGTTGGATCATCCGATCCCCAATACTACCGTTCCAGCCTCGGCACTCTGTTTCTCTCTTATATTGGCGAAGTTTTGGAGCGCCTGCTGCCCAGGCTACTGAATCCCTGAGGCCAACAGGCTTCGGGGTTTCCTGCAGAAAAGATTTTGCCGCCAACCTGATCTCAGGGGCGGCAACGTTGAAAAGCACTAAATAGGTCGACTACCGTATTTTGGCTGCGGTTTCCGTGGCGGGTCGGCGGTGACGTCTGGATCGACTTCATTAATCGCCCCGCCACCGGCTAGAAATTCCTCAACATCAGAACTCAGCTGGCTTCTGGCGCGTTCACGGGAGGTAATGGAGCGCTCTTCGGCAAATTCCTCTGTATCCTTGCTGCGAGCGTTCTTACCCTGATCTTCATAACTATCTTTCATAGCAAAACCCTGTAACCCTTACTCCTGTTACAGAGGGAGTACCTCTGTGCCGCCCCTTCCCGCGGCGCCAATGAAATTGAAAGCCACCGGAGTAGCAATCGCCCACCGCATCAAAAGCGGCGATTAATATATAGGCACTTACAATCTACGCTGCCAGCTGCAGGCACCGGAGCCCGTAGAGTTTTTTGTTGGGAAAAAATCGAGGAGATATTGCAGTTTGTTATGGCGATTTAAGTGACAGGTAGGGAGAAACCTTCTAGTAGGAGACGATCAGGGATCATTTTTAGGGGATAAAGTAAAGCAAAAGCCCCTTACGGGGCCTTAAACATACTGGGCATTATTAATAGAAGTACCCTGATTAATCGGCAAACATTACACCGCTTCGCTACCAGTTTCCCCAGTACGGATTCGGATCACTTCCTCCAGCGCGGTGATAAAGATTTTTCCATCACCGATTTTTCCGGTTTGCGCCGCTTTGGTGATAGCTTCTACAGCCGCATCCACCATGCTGTCATCGACGGCCAGCTCCAGTTTAACCTTGGGCAGAAAGTCCACCACATACTCCGCACCACGGTAGAGTTCGGTGTGGCCCTTCTGGCGGCCAAAGCCTTTCACCTCTGTTACCGTCATTCCCTGGACACCGACCTCGGAAAGGGCAGTGCGCACATCGTCCAGCTTGAAGGGCTTCACTACGGCCGTTATTAATTTCATCTTGTGTTTTCCCCTGGTTTATCTTCTTTGCGGGAACCTCAATGCGGCTATCTCCCCAAAACTGAGGCGACGCCACTACCGAGCGACTATTTGCTCATAAATTCCGGGTAAGCTTCCATTCCACACTCGGCCAAGTCAACACCCTCCATCTCTTCATCCTCACTGACACGGATACCGGTTGCCAACTTGAGCAGGTACCAAACCGCCAGGGAGCTTACGAAGACCCACAGGAAGATAGTCAAGGCGCCAACCAACTGACCCGCAAAGGTGGATTCCTCATTGGTGAGGGGCACCAACAGAAGGCCGAGCAGACCAACTACACCGTGCACGGAAATAGCGCCGACCGGATCATCAATTCTGAGTTTATCCAGAGTAATGATGGAGAAGACCACCAGAACACCGGCAAACATACCGAACACAGTCGCCTGCAGCGCGGTAGGAGTAGAGGGCTCGGCAGTGATTGCCACCAAGCCCGCCAGAGCGCCATTGAGCAGCATCGTGAGATCGGCCTTGCCGAACAGCAAACGGGCGGTAATCAGTGCGGCGATAGCACCACCGGCTGCAGCGGCATTGGTATTAACAAACACCATAGCTACAGAATGCGCACTGGCGGCATCGCCCAGTTTTAATACGGAACCACCATTGAAGCCGAACCAGCCCATCCACAGGATAAAGGTACCGAGTGTGGCCAGTGGCAAATTGGCACCGGGAATCGCATAAACCTGGCCATTGGGTCCGTATTTACCTTTACGTGCGCCAAGCAACAGCACGCCAGCCAAAGCGGCGGCGGCGCCGGCCATATGTACGATACCGGAACCGGCAAAATCGGAGAAACCGAGGTCACCCAGGCTAAATAGACCAAAGACATCCTGGCTACCCCAGGTCCAGGAACCTTCCATAGGGTAAATAAAGCCAGTCAATACCACCGCGAAAGCAAGGAAGCTCCACAGCTTCATACGCTCGGCCACGGCACCGGACACGATGGACATAGCGGTGGCGACAAATACGACTTGGAAGAAAAAGTCAGAAGCACTCGAATAAACGGAATCGCCTTCAAATCCATTACTGGAGGAATCGGCCAGTACAGTGTCAAGGCTAAATGCCTCAATGCCAGATAGCATCCAGTTGCCATCATACATAATCGCGTATCCAGTGAGCAGATACATAATGCAGGCTATTGCAAACAGCGCAACATTTTTGGTGAGGATTTCTGTAGTGTTCTTTGAGCGTACCAGGCCGGCTTCCAGCATGGCAAAACCCGCAGCCATCCACATCACCAGGGCGCCCATTACCAGGAAATAAAAAGTATCAATTGCATACTGCAACTGAAATATCTGGTTTTCCATGTTTCTCTCCGTTCAAGTCTGTATATTTTTAAAATTATGTTTGTTGCTATTGAGTTAGATTGCGTCTCTGCCGGTTTCGCCGGTGCGTATGCGCACTACCTGCTCCAGGTTGGCAACAAATATTTTTCCATCACCGATTTTTCCGCTGTGTGCACTGGAGCCCAGTGCCTCCAAAACTTTGTCTAACTCAGAATCCTCTACGGCAATCTGCAGCATGGTTTTCGGCAAAAAGTCCACGACATACTCAGCGCCCCGATACAATTCGGTATGGCCCTTTTGCCGACCAAAACCTTTCACCTCAGTTACAGTCACACCATTAACACCCACTTCTCTGAGGGCATCGCGCACGGCATCCAACTTAAAAGGCTTGATAATTGCGGTGATTAATTTCATGGATTCCCCCCCAAAAAAAAATGCCCGCGAAATATCGCGGGCGAATTGATTACCAAGTATAAGTAGCACCAACTACCAGGGTTGGCTCACACCAATCGGTATCCCAACATTCCTCTTTACTGACATCGGTACCAACGTAAGCCGCACTCAGGTTCAAACCACCGAAGCCTCTGCTGAGCGTTACGGAGTAATCGATATAATCATCGTCCTCATAAAGGAACTCACTACGCTCCATAAAAATGTTGTAACCAACATGAAAATCCAGGCTCAGATCTGCTGGCAGTGAGAAACTGTACTCCGCAAAGGTGTAATAAAATTCGTCGCTCTGCGCCCAATAGTCGGGAGAGTAAGCAACTCCGAGGGTCAGATCTGAAATACTGAGGTTGCCGTAAATTTCCCAGTAATCTTCATCCTGGTCACTGCCGTGATAGGCGTAATAGATATAGCCGACGTCGTAACTAATGGAGTCATTGAAATCCGAGGAGAAACCACCGTAAAAATCCTGCTCGTAATCGGTTTCATCAAACCCATAAGCAAAATCCACCTGCGAAGCCCAGGTACCCACGTAAAAGCCATTGCCAAAATCCAGATCCAGACCACCCTGAATTGCGGGATTTCTATCCTTTTGGGAAATGCCTCGGAAGCGATAATCTGAAACCATACCCAGGTTGGCGCTGAAACTGATGCCCTCTTCCTGAGAGCTGCTGGAAGAGGTATTTTCTTCAGCATTTGTTAGATTGGCAGTGCCCAACGCCAGTAAAGCGCCAGCGAAAATAGTGGCAATTTTATGCTTTTTAACTTCCACTTTATTTCTCCTAAATTTCTATAGGCTGTATTTCAAGAGCTGTAATGGCGCCGCCTGCAATCGGTCCTGCACTGTCGGGTATGACAGAGGGTCTCTTGCGTCTTGTGAACCGCTACTTTCCCAGACTCCCAGTGATCGTAAATGGCACACCTGCCTTTTCACTGCAGACTTGATGCCAGGACAGCAATATCCAATGAAATCAATAAGTTAACGGGAAAGCAGACAACCGGAATAAATACGAACAATGAGCCCACAAAGTCTCACGCACCAAGATGGAACTGTTTGTCATCGCGTGCACAGAAGTGGGGAATCTTGCAGAGGCAGTGATCAGAATAGTGCACAAAGAGTCAGCTTTTGTGGCTATAGGGTGTGGGTTACAATCTGGTGCCATTAAATAAGATTTTGACAGCAAGGAGTTGCCCGTGGCTGCGGACAAACTGCAACAACTCTTAAAAGAACTGCAACAGCAGGGCACAGTAGTTACCAATGACCTGCGCAGTGCGCTGGAGGTTTCACTGGATAAATTGCCGCTGGTCTCCCAGCGCGAGTTCGATACTCAAGTGGAGATACTGAGGCGCACCAGAGAAAAATTGGCTCGCCTGGAAGACAAGGTGGAAATACTGGAGCAGGCTCTCGCACAGAGAGAACACAAACCCGAGGATTAGTTCTTCCACAAGCCGCCGCATCAAGGATGAAAATGTGAGCCTGTCAGTTAGCTACACCCGTGCCCAGCTGGGTGTTAACGCCCCACTGGTCACCGTTGAGACCCACCTGGCCAACGGGCTCCCCGCCTTTCATATCGTGGGCCTGCCCGAAGCTGCCGTGCGCGAGAGCCGCGACCGGGTACGCAGTGCCCTAATTAACAGCCACTTTGAATTCCCCCAGCGGCGTATCACCGTTAATTTGGCCCCCGCGGACCTACCTAAAGACGGCGGGCGATACGATCTCGCCATCGCTATAGGCATACTCGCCGCCTCCGGCCAAGTGCCTAGTGAGCCCTTGGAAAGCTACGAATTTATCGGAGAGCTCGCCCTTACCGGCGGAATACGCCAGGTCAGCGGCGCACTCCCCGCGGCCATCGCCAGTGCTGCCGCTCAACGCCTATTAATAGTACCGAAAGAAAACGGCAGCGAAGCCGCCCTGGCTGGCAGCGAAATCGCTAACGCCAACTCGCTTCTTGAAGTGTGTGCAGAACTGCATGGCCGGGAAAAATTACCCCGCGCCGAGCAGCAATTAGAGCGAGTAATTACACACACCGCAGACCTCGCTGATGTTCGCGGCCAGCTCAAAGCGAGACGGGCGCTGGAAGTCGCTGCAGCAGGAGGGCACAACCTTTTGTTCTATGGTCCACCGGGTACAGGCAAGACCATGTTAGCCAGCCGTTTGCCCGGTATATTGCCGCCTCTAACCAGCCATGAATCTATAGAAGTGGCGGCTGTGTACTCTAGCGCTGGATTACCCCACCAGAGTCACAGGCCCTTCCGCGCCCCCCACCACAGCGCCTCCCCAACCGCACTGGTGGGCGGCGGCAGCACACCGCGCCCAGGGGAGATTTCCCTGGCCCACCGCGGGGTCTTATTTCTGGATGAAATGCCAGAGTTTCCCCGCCATGCCCTAGAGATATTGCGTGAACCGCTGGAGAATGGCGAGGTGCGTATTTCCCGCGCCAGAGCGCAAGTTACCTTCCCCGCCCACTTCCAATTAGTGGCCGCGATGAATCCCTGCCCCTGTGGTTATTTGGGGGAAACTCGTTGCCGCTGTACACCGGACCAGATAGACCGCTACCGCAACAAGCTTTCCGGACCGCTGTTGGACCGTATTGATATGCAGGTGGAAGTTGGCGCAATGAGCGCAATACAGTTACAGGATTCTCCTCCCGGTGAGTCATCTGAGAGTGTGCGTGAGCGAGTCTGTAATGCCCGCCAACAGCAGTTACTGCGACAAGGAACAATCAATAGCTTATTAAAAGGGGCATCGCTGGAAAACCACTGCGCCCTGGGCGATACCGAAAAACTACTACTGCGACAGTCAGTAGAAAAACTTGGGCTTTCCGCACGCAGCTATCATCGAGTGCTTAAAGTTGCCCGCACGCTGGCGGACCTCGCCAAACAGGAAAGAATTGGTACGGCACAAATTGCCGAAGCGTTGGCTTACCGGAATCTAGACAGACGCCAGGCAAGCGTTCATACACATTAAAAACTCTTTACGACCTCTAAATCCCGAATTTACCGCCTGAGTGGATTCTCATTGCTACAGCGCCATCAGCTGTGTATTGCACTGGTATTTGACAGGCCAAAAACTATAGTTATCATGATAACTATATTGCACACTGCTGAGTTAACCTTATGAATAATCACCTATTCATTATTGCCAGAATTTTCCCCAAGACAGAATGCTTTGCGCAAGCCAAACAGGCCATCTTATCCATAGTGCCAAATACCCTCGAAGAGGAGGGCTGCCTCCAGTTCGCAGTGCACCAGGATGGGGAATGCCTGTTTTTATACGAGGAGTGGCGTAGCCAGGAAGACTTAGAAAAGCATTACTCCATGCCCTATATCGCCCCGATATTCGAAGCCTATAAAGAGTGGTTAAAAGAGCCGGTGGAGATCAATAAGCTCAAGAGACTGGCCTAATGTTTTTCCTCAAAGATCTTCCCTCGCAACAAATGATTGAAGGATATGCCAAACGTTTTTCAGTAAAAGATCCCACAGCCGTTCAGGGCGCACTTACCATGATGCGGGATGCAAGCCTGCTTTTACGAGAGCTGGAGAGCTATTTTACTGAGCACGGAACCTCCCAGCTGCGTTTCCTAGTAATGATCGTCATCGACCGGGAGCCACAAAGAGACAGTTTACTAGCTTCAGAAATTGCAGAACGAATTGATGTTTCTCGGCCGGTAATGACACGAACCTTGAAAAGTATGGTGGAAGATGAGCTTATCGCTATGGAAGCAGATTCCAGCGATGGTAGGGCAAAATGTGTAGCACTCACCAAGGGTGGAAAACAATTTTTACAGAAAATTTTGCCTGGGTATTTTAAGACAATTTCCAAATTTATGGAGGAACTGAACAAATGAAGGGACCGATAGTACACGCCCTGTGCATATGGGCATTGGTTTACCCCATTGTTACTCTATTACTTCTGGGGATACAGGCACTGGAATTGCAAATTGCAATTGGTTTAAAGGCTTTAATAATGACCGCCATTCTGGTCCCACTAATGTATTTCTATCTTGTACCAAAGGTACATCAATTTTTGACCCGGCATTAATTAAGCCGGGTGTATTTTAATGGCACCAATAATTAATCATCTGAATTTTTCTCAGCTTCTAGCTTTTTATTTAATCTTGCTTCTGCTTTCTGTGCATATTGACCACAAGTTACCCTTTTGTTCTGTATAGCTTGGTTTTTAAACTCCCAGCCACTGGCAGGTGCATGAGGGGTAAGTAGTAAATCACAAGGTAAATCGCGCACACGGGCGAAGCTTGTGCGGAAGTCCTCTACGATATTGGGGTAGCGGCTATTATCAATCAGTTGATAACCCGGCGCTGTAAGGCTATCCACATAAGCGATGTCTGTAGCTTTACCATCAGCTACATCTTCCCAGGTCCAGGCCATACTGCCCGGTGTATGACCTGGGATAAAATGTACACGTAAACGCAAATTTCCCAGAACCACTTGCTCGCCATCATGCAGAATACGATCTGTCTTTACTGGGGGATATAAAAGTTCGTCGGCAAAGTGAATATCATTGGCACCACCGCGAGCCATTAACACAGCCGACTCGGCATTGGTTACTACCTGTGCACCAGTCACGCGTTTTAACTCAGCTAAGGAACCTACGTGGTCTGCATGGGCCTGACTGTGCAAGATTAGCTTGAGATCCGAGGGGGCGACTCCCAACCTGCGCATATTCTCCAATAAATGCTCAGCCGTCTGCTCCATGCCACCGTCAATTAGAATCGATCCCTCTTTGCCCTTTAATAACAGTGAGGTAATTCCCTCTGTACCTATTTGCCAGGTATTATCTGCTATTTTAAGAGGCGCTACTGGCTGGCGCCAGGATTCTGGCACTTTGTAGTTTTCCAGTTGCGGCAATACGGAGAAATTTTCAGCCATCGTGGTACTGGCGTAAACTGTCATTACTATCGCGGCTAGTTTGGTTCTTATATTCATCAATTGCTCTCTATTTTCTTTACACCGGATATACATCTGGGTGCTCCATTAAGTAAGGTATTTTCTATCCATCCAGCAACTCGTTCAAAAACCTCTCTTCGGTGATTCACACCATCGGTATCAGTCATATAGTGATCGTAACCGGGATACTCCCAATAAGTTAATTCACATCGCCCCGCGCTTGTATAAGCATCACGCGCTGCACGGCCGGAGCTGACAGGAGAGGACTTATCTTCTGTACCCTGAATCAATAAGACAGGAACATGGCTATCTAATAAGTCATTGACTGGTACCCGATCGACAACATCGGCCCACCAGCGCATAGAATTCCCCCCCCAGACTTCTACACTTTCAGGATTCGTCCGTGCGTAAGCGAGTTTGGCATCGACTTCTGTCGCTACATGAGGAGGAACCAAGGGCTTAAGTACCTCTGCAAAAGATTGCCCAAGCCCACTAGAGAAAACTACAGCCGCATCTGGATTTAATTTGGGGGCCAAACGGGCAACAACATCACCGCCCTCTGAGCCACCAAAAAAAACCAGCTTGCCATTCCACCAGTCAGCTCCCTTTAACTCTTCGACTATTTGCACAACATCCCGGGTGCGCTGCTCAACGGTATGGTTCGTCACATAAGCCTGTGAGCAATCTTTAAATTGGTCATTGGGGCCATCCGCATGGGTAACCCCGTATTTCTCTACCAATAGCACGGCAAATTTTGGGGCAATCTTCTTAACTTGCTGTACTGTCTTATTCTTAATGGCAGGAAGACAACCTGAGCCCTGAGCGATCAGTAACAAGCCGTGAGACTCGCTGTGGGCAGGAAATTCTAGAGACCAATAAAGAGTTGAGTTATCTGGACGTTTACTCGTATTTTTTATGAACTCCGCATGAGCCATTGGCAAACTGAATAACAGCAGAATATTTATAAGGACAGCTTTTATTACCTTTAAACGAAACAGATTCATCATAAAACACCTCCATTTGCTTTTGTTTCTTATGTTTATTGAGATTGCTGTTTATGACGCAAGTCCATTAAATAGGTTCCATTGAATAGCTTAAAGACTATCTATAATTTTAATTTAAACCACTTAATAGGATTTTCCGCCTATCTGCTCCCACCAGGTATCAAACGAGAGCCGATACAAACAGTGAGGCCGCAGGGGGCTGTTTTCCGGTACCAGTGGATGGTCAAAGATTGAGGCGTCACGACTCATACCCAGGCCATGCATCATTCTTTGTGAAGGAAGATTTTGTAATGCGGTACACCCCACTACCTCAGTAAGATTTAATTGTTCGAATGCTACTGCAAAGACAGCCTTGGCCGCTTCACTGGCATACCCCCGCCCCCAGAAATCCCTGATGAAGCGACAACCAAGTACCACACTTGGAGAGAAAGGCAACTCAGCCGAAGCATGTTTAATACCAGCGAAACCAATAAATTGTCCATTCTCTTTCAATTCCACCGCCCAGTACCCCCACCCGTATTCATCGATATGTTCCTTAAGGGTATTTAGTAGCTTATTACTTTTAGTTCGGTTCAGAGTGCAGGGAAAGAACCGCATAACCCGAGTATCTGCATTTAAATGAGCAAAATCACCACGATCCTCTTCTCGCCATTGGCGAAGGACTAATCGCTTTGAATCAGTCTGAATCAATCTGGCCATAGTCTGGGTAGCTACGCGCTGAGAAAATTTCTGGTAACACCTACACCGTTAAGACCATTTTGAAGTAATGAAAGTCCAGTTAACTAAAAAATGATTAACTTAAATTTGGCGAACTTTTTCTGCCTTCATAAAGCATCAAATGGACTAAAAGAAATACAATCCGTTCTATAGGTGTATGTATTCCTGTCCAGCAGAAAACACACACCCTACGAAACATCAGATTGCGGGAAAAATTACCAGGGAATCACTCAATATTCATGATGCCCCTGGCTTTCAGAATGGTTCTCGAGAAGGCGCGGCTTCGCAGGAATGTGTAAGCCTTTCAAAACGTCATAATACAGAATGTGAGTCACATAGTAAGCTGCGCAGGAAGGATCTTGAGGCCGCAAATGAATACGAAACTAATCCGGGGCCTCTTTTTCAGCAAAAGAGCACCCAGAGTAGATAAATTATTTGACTGAATGCTCTCTAGACCATTCATCAGCATTGATACGATATAAACAATGTTTTAACAAAGGGCTTTCAGTTGGAACCTGCGGATGTTCAAAGACAAGAGAATCCCGCCGCATACCCAACCGCTCCATCACTCGCTGGGAGCGAAGGTTCTGTAACGGTGTAAAAGAAACGACCTCACTGAGATTCAAGGTATTAAAAGCTACATCCAAAGAGGCTTTTGCGGCTTCACTGGCATAGCCTTTTCCCCAATAAGGGAAGGCCAAGCGCCAGCCAATCTCTACCGCCGGTGCGAAGGGCAAATCTTCAGTCACATTTTTCATACCGACAAACCCGAGAAACTCTTCGGTTTCTCTCAGCTCCAAAGCCCAAAAGCCCCAGCCGTACTTCTCAATATGCGCAATACTGCGATCCACACCGGCGTCACTCTGCTGTCGCGTCAGCAATGAGGGGAAAAACTCCATCACCCTGGCGTCGGCATTCATTTCAGCAAATACAGGCTTATCTTCCTCTCGCCACTGGCGTAGCTGTAAGCGTTCAGTAATGGGTTGTATTAATTCAGGCATGGAATATTCGCTATTCAATATTTTGTTTCTGCTGAAAACCTTTAGAAGGTACAAGCATAAAATCGCACTGATCCAGCCATTTTCGCTGCCCAGGATAAGCCGCTTCCTCAAAACCCAATTTCTGGTAGAGAGTCCGTGCCGCTAGATTAGTACGCAGGACAAATAAAGAGCACTCGATTGCATCCAGGGCTCTGGCTCCTGTTTGTGCAAGCTGTACTACTAGCGAACGTCCTAATCCGGCTCCGCGATGATTGGGAGAGACAATTAAGCGACTTAGGTGGCAGCGGCCCAGGAGTTGGTAATACTGCCCAAAAGCCAGCACATCGCCGCTGCTGTCCTGAAGTGCGTAGCTGGGCAACTCCGGCCATCGACAATCCTCCAAGAAGGACCTCCCCTCGAACGGAAACCTGAAATCAGGCCCCCCCCACTGTTGGCACTGCTCCCTATCAGGTAGCCAAGACATCAATGTTGGGAATTGCCACTCTTCCATTGGCTTCAGTCTCAAATTATCCACGGCAATTCTCCTTAAAGTTACTTGCGACTCTTTGCCAGCCATCTATCTAACTGATCGGCAAAAGCTTTGCGGTCCGCCTGGCTAAGGGCCGGTGGTCCGCCGGTATGCACGCCGCTGGAGCGCAGGGTATCCATAAAGTCCCGCATATTCAGACGCGCGCGGATATTGGCTTTGGTATAGCGCTCCCCACGGGGATTAAGGGCTTCAGCACCCTTGTCGATCACCTCTGCTGCCAGGGGGATATCGCTGGTAATAATCAGATCCCCCGCCTCGCAGCGCTGCACTATCTCGTTATCCGCCACATCAAAACCCGCTGTCACTTGCACGGAGCGAATATAGCGCGACGGCGGCACCCGCACCGCTTGGTTGGCCACCAAAGTCAGTTCTGTGGCTGTACGCTCAGCGGCGCGAAACAGGATTTCCTTGATGGCGACCGGGCAGGCGTCGGCATCGACCCAGAGTTTTGTCATGGCTATACAACCTTTTCGAGCGTATCGGGCGGTGCGCCCTCATCGCATTTCTTGCAATTGAGCTGGAATCCCAGCATGGACTCGCGCCCTTGTTCAGTGATCACCCAGGGCCGGTTGGTCCAGGGAGGATTGTGGCGTACATGTTGGAAGTGGCCACAGGCGAGCTCCGCCACCCAGTGATTCTCTTCATCCAGGTGGTAGCCGGCGATGGGTTGTTGCATGGGGTTACACAAGCAGGGAATAAGGCGCAGTTATAGCCAATCCCAAGGGCAAAGTATACGTGTGGCCGGTGGTTCGCACTGGTACTGGGATGATTCGAGCCAAGACTGCTAGAATCTCCCGTTTTTCCGCGACGCGAAGATGCAGCCCCATCTATGACCCAGCTCAATCCCCGCCAATCCGAAGCCGTGAAGTACGTCGATGGCCCTTGCCTGGTACTGGCCGGTGCCGGCTCCGGCAAGACCAGCGTAATCACCCGCAAGATCGCCTACCTGATCGAGCAGTGTGGCTACGCCGCGCGCAATATCGCCGCCCTCACCTTCACCAACAAGGCGGCACGGGAGATGAAAGAGCGGGTCAGCAAACTGCTGGCGGGCCCGGATGGCAAGCGCTCCAAGGCGAGTCACGGTCTCACCGTATCCACCTTTCACAACCTTGGGCTGAATATCCTGCGCAAGGAATACCGCGCCGCCGGCTTTAAGCCCGGTTTCTCCATCTTCGATGCGGAAGACGCCCGCGCCCTGATCAAGGAGCTGATGCTCAGGGATGGCGACCTGGATACAGACCTGTTGGATCGGGTACAAAACCAGATCTCCAACTGGAAGAACGATATGCTCACCCCGCGCCGTGCCCTGGAGCAGGCACAGAGCCCCGGTGAGCAGGCCATCGCGGTTGCCTACGATCGCTACTGCGAAGCCCTCAAGGCCTACAATGCCGTCGACTTCGACGACCTGATCCTGCTGCCGGTACAGTTGTTCGACAAAGATCCAGAGTTACTGCAACGCTGGCGCAAAAAGATTCGCTACCTACTAGTGGACGAATATCAGGACACCAACAACTCCCAGTACCTGCTGGTGAAGCTGCTGGTGGGCGGGCGCGGCGGCCTCACAGTGGTGGGAGACGATGACCAGTCTATCTACGCCTGGCGCGGCGCGCGCCCGGAAAATATGAGTGCGCTGAAGACCGACTTCCCCAACCTTCGCCTGATCAAACTGGAGCAGAACTACCGCTCCACCAGCCGCATCCTCAAAGTGGCCAACCACCTGATCGCCCACAATCCTCACGAATTCGACAAAGCATTGTGGTCCGATCGCGGCCTGGGTGAGGAGATCCGCGTGCTCAAGGTGGCCAATGAAAACGAGGAAGCGGAGCGGGTCGCCAACGAGATCTTTCTGCAAAAGAGCCGTCGCGGCTGCAAGTTTATGGATTTTGCCGTGCTCTATCGCGGCAACCACCAAGCGCGCCTGATCGAAATGAAATTGCAGGAGCACCAGGTTCCCTACCAGATGTCCGGCGGTACTTCCTTCTTCGCCCGCGCTGAAATCAAGGACGTGATGGCCTACCTGCGCCTGTTGGTAAATCCGGATGATGACAACGCGTTCCTGCGCATTATCAATACCCCGCGTCGCCAAATAGGTACCAGCAGCCTGGAAGCCTTGGGCAACTACGCCAAGGGCCGAGAGATTTCCATGTTCAAAGCCTGCTCGGAATTGGGCTTTAAGGAGCATATCAACGAGCAGGGCTACGAGCGCCTAAATCGCTTCGCCCTGTGGCTCGAAGGGGTACAGCGCAACTGTCGCGATACCACAGCCAATGGCGCCCTGCGTGAGATGCTGGAAGATATCGACTACGCCGGCTGGCTCTCACAAAACGCCAGCAGCGAGAAGGTGGCCGAAAAGCGCATGGAGAATGTGTACTGGTTGCTGGAAAGCCTCAACAAGATTATGGAGGGCACCGACGATGAACTGGAGCAGGATATCCGCCTGGAACAGGCCATCTCCAAACTGATCCTGCGGGATATGCTCGAGCGCCAGGAAGAAGAGGAAGCCACCGATAAGGTCAGCCTGATGACCCTGCACGCCGCCAAGGGCCTGGAATTCCCCCACGTGTTTATGATCGGTATGGAAGAGAACTTACTTCCCCACCGCAACAGTATTGAAGACGACAACATCGAAGAGGAGCGCCGTCTCACCTACGTGGGTATTACCCGCGCCCAACGCACCCTCACCATGACTTTGGCAGGCAAGCGCAAACAGTTCGGCGAAACCCAGGACACCACACCCAGCCGCTTTATTGACGAATTGCCGGAAGAAGATGTGTTGTTGGAAGGGTTTGGTAAAGCGACGCCGGAGCAGAATCAGGCGAAGGGAGAGGAAACTTTAGGGTCTTTGTTGAGTATGTTTGATTAGGAGAATTAGACCACTCAATCAACTCCACAAAAAGGCCGCTTAATAAGCGGCCTTTTTACTTCAGATAATCATCTGGCGAGAAAACTGTATTTCATATTGCCACCGATATCTTACATACACTCGCATAAATTTCTCTAAGCCTGCCATTTCACTTTAACAGCTAGAAGCGTTAATAAATTATTGTATTGCAGACACTTTCCAGCGATCAATATAACCGGAGGCTTCCACACAAGAGCCTCTACCATTCAATTTACAATTATCAATTTCCTGATAAACACGAAGATAATAAAAGGTACCATCAAAAAATAGTGGCTCAACTTCTCGATAACGCCACTCAACACAATTCATATTGCCTTCAGGACAACTACTATATGTTTCACGAGTAACAAAATCTACAAAATATCTTTGTTCTCGAAAATTTTCTTTATCAGACCAACCAAAACGAGCCCACTCAGCCTCAGTTATGTATTCTGGCCCTTTATACACTTGATAACCACTACCATCCTCATAGTACCGAAATCCAAATTGGTCATAATAATTGGGAAATTCCGGATCAAATAAATCAAAGATTCCACCGTAATTGAAAATATCTGAACCGACAGGCATCTCCGTACCTTGTACAACCGGGGTAGCATAGTGTCCACCAACCGAAGCTAAAGAACCATCATCTCGACGTAACACGCCCAAAGTTCGCATAGCTACACCATCGGAACCAAAAGTATAATACTCTACTTTACTCCCCCGATTACTTTCGATAACTAGATTCCCAGCATCACTAAATGACAGTTTTCCATCATCTACATAGCCAGATCGATGATCAAATCTTTGGTTAACTGTACCCTTTGTATTTGGATCAATAATGGATGGCTCCCAGGAACCGGCCCTTGAAAGGCTATCATCATTCGATCTATCTCTGAAACCTGAGATAGAAAACGCATCTGAAGATATTTCTTCTAAACTTCCTGTTCGCTGGGTATTCACTTGGGCAAAGCTACTCACCACAAAGGAATCAGCAGACACTTCGTCTCCGCCTAATTGTTGACAAGAATAATCATAATCAACTTTATAGGCTGAATAAAATGCAGCATCGTAATATTTTTTCAAACGAACACTATTTAGCCGGGCTCCAGAGCTTCCATTTTCTCCCCAGCATTCACTAAAATAAAAATTTACTCGATCTGAGCCAGACATTTCCAAAGTTATCAAATTGTCTTTTTTTACATAACTCACAGAATTATTTAACTGGTCTGAATAATTACTGTCAGCGAAATACCCAGTACCCGACTCCCCCCCGGTCAAATTCATAGCAAATCCATATATACGTGCTACTGTGGAATTCACTGCGACAAATATCAAATCCTCTCCAGAATAATTTTCAACAGATAAAATCTGTTCTTTATTATTTACAAGCTGATCAAAAATCTGCTCATATTTTTTAATACCCGAAGAAGATATGTTTTTTAACTCTAATGCTACTTTTGCAGCCACGGGATAATCCCGAATAAAGTCATAAGTATTTTCATGAGAAAATAACGGCGACTCACCACCACTAACAATATAACGAAGCCCAACAGCACTCTCTAACAATATTTCCTGCGGTAAAACCTGTGAAGCACTTAACAACTCATTAGATGTAGTGATATCACCTTCATTCACTTTTTCCAAAAAAGCAGCCGAAGCGGTAGACAAGGCATTAACATAAAGTGTTGGCAACTCAGAAACAGAAACAGAGCCTTCATTCTCTAGTTCCTCGATCTGTGAATATTTTCCCACATAAGATTTTAGGACAACTTCTTTACGCTCTTCGGTGGCGGGATAACGGACAACTACACTGATTAATTCATCAGAAGCTGCATTTTTGATTTCTGCTGAGAAAATTTTCCCATCAACGGTTGCATCGTAATCAATATCGCCTACCTTGACTTCCACTGAAGCAGAGCCGTCAATATTTTCTCCAATTAAACCTTGAATAATGAGCTGGGGTTGTTGTGAACCACTTCCTTCAGATGTTTCCGGTGATCCACTAGACGTTTCCGGTAATTCACCATTAACGCTATCGCCCCCACTTCCACCACCACCACTACAAGCGGCCAATACAAACGATAGAGCAGCAAAAGAGAAGAGTTTCCCCAGCTTCATGCGTAATTTCCTTGAGTTGTTGTATACATCTAACTTACAGGCAGGCGCGGATAATACAGAGTTATTACGTGAGTAGGGATTAAATGCCTAATTACGGCTTATTACAGTTACTATTGCAGCTTATCTGACACTGAATTTTCTTATAGTCATTTAAGACAAGTTATATCATTTGGCTTTATACGACATTCGATAAGCTTATTTGAAGGTCCAGGTGTTAGCTGGAAATGACCGAAAGAAAAAAGCCGATTAGAGGAAGGTAGGTTTTGCTTAGGAGAGAAATAAAAAAGGCCGCTTAAAATGCGGCCTTATCTATAGCGACTAAACAGCTTACTTACTGTTATCCACCATATAATCAACCGCAGCCTTCACTTCGTCATCGCTACAATCCATACACAGGCCCTTAGGCGGCATGGCATTGATACCATTGATGGCATTGGTGTAAAGAGTGTCCATGCCCTTGGCAATACGCGGTGCCCAGGCAGCGGCATCACCAAACTTAGGCGCGCCCGCTATACCGGCCGCGTGACAGGTAGTACAGCTCTTGTTGTAGATATCTTCACCACTGCGGGCGCCGCCACTGGCAGCTTCCGGGGCAGCCGCTACTGCCGCCGCACACTCCTCGCCCTTCATACAGGTCTCACCCGCCGGAGCGATACGCTGTTCAATTTCCTGGTCAACAGACTGGGCCACTGCCGCAGCCGCACTGACGGCCAGTGCCGCCACAATACCCAAAATGCTCTTCATGCTATTCCCCCAAAGGGCCGAAGTGAGTTGGCCCGTAGACTATCGATTTACTGCCGCAAACTTCCACGCCGCGCATTATAAGCACTGTGCCGCCCCCTGCCAAAGCCTGCGTAGAAGCGCCATAAGTCCTTTCACCCGCCCCCACCCTTCTGTATAATCCGCCTCCCATTAGCGCAGATAGCCAAAACCGCCCGTAGCTCAGCTGGATAGAGCGTCGCCCTCCGGAGGCGAAGGTCAGAGGTTCGAATCCTCTCGGGCGGGCCATATACAAAGAAGTCCGCTTATGCGGGCTTCTTTGTATATGGCTCACTCCCAGGTTTTGTTCGAACTCAGGTTCGACTCGGAGGCAGCAAAGCTGCCGTAGAGCAGCGAGCCCAACGGGCGAAGCTAATCCTCCCGCACACCACCCGCATAAGCGGGCTTCCTTATATATGGCAAGCTCCCAGGCTTCGCTCGAACTCAGGTTCGACTCTAAGGCAGCAAAGCTGCCGTAGAGCAGCGAGCCCAAAGGGCGAAGCTAATCCTCTCGCACACTCCCCGCATAAGCGGGCTTCTTTGTATATGGCTCACTCCCAGGTTTTGTTCGAACTCAGGTTCGACTCGGAGACAGCATAGCTGCCGCAGAGCAGCGAGCCCAAAGGGCGAAGCTCATCCTCTCGCACACTAGCCGCATAAGCGGGCTTCTTTGTATATGGCTCACTCCCGGGCTTCGTTCGAGCTCAGGTTCGACTCGGAGGCAGCATAGCTGCCGGAGAGCAGCGAACCCAAAGGGCGAAGCTAATCCTCTCTGATTACATCAGCTTGAGACAAACTTTCTTAGATAGACAAATATCGGCTCTGGCCAGCCACAAAAGTCTATTAGCAGCCCTACCCCAACGGCACCCCCAAAGGCTCAATCACCACTTGCTCCTCAGCTTCTACGCTGCCGCTATCCCGCGCCAAAACAATAAAGCAATTAGCAACAGCCAGGCCGGTAAGAATATGGCTCCCTTGGGTGCCAACCGGCTCCACCACCAGTGCCCCACTTCCATCGCTGCGGTAAACTCCCCGCTGGAAATCGGTACGGCCGGGCTTTTTCTTCAGGGGTTTTAACAGTTTTGCCTGTAAGGTCTGCGGGCCAGTCCACTGATCGCCTTTCATCACACTCAGGGCCGGCACGGCCAGCTGGTAGAAGGTAACCAATGCGGAAACCGGATTGCCGGGTAGGCCAAAGAAAGGGGTTCCCTGTAGGAAACCAAAGGCAAAAGGTTTGCCTGGCTTCATCGCTACTTTCCAGAAGCCAATCTCTCCCAATTCTTCCAACACTTCACGGGTGTAATCCGCTTCACCAACGGAGACTCCTCCGGAGGTAATAATGGCATCGGCCTCTTGGGAAGCGCGTTGCAAGGCATTGGTGATGGCCTGTTTGTTATCGGGCAAAATACCCAAGTCCAAAATTTCCAGATCCAACTGATCGAGAGCAGCCAATAGAGCGATGCGGTTGCTATCGTAGATATCGCCTGTACCTAGGGCTTCGCCGGGCTGACGCAGTTCATCGCCAGTAGAGAAAAGGGCAATTACTGGTTTGCGCACTACTGCCACTGTGCCAACACCGGCAGCGGCGAGCAGGGCGATATGGGGAACGCTAATACGCACTCCGGCCTTAAGCAGGCTAGCCCCTTCGGCAACATCTTCACCGCAGCGGCGAATATGATCTCCAGGGCGAACTTCACCGTTTATACGTATCGACTCTTCCTGAGCATCGACATTTTCCTGCATCACCACCGTATCTGCACCGGCGGGTACTGCAGCTCCCGTCATAATGCGCACGCAAGTGCCCGGGTTCACCACACCGTCAAAAGGTGCTCCGGCAAAGGATTTGCCGATCAGCTCCAGCGGCAAGCCACTGGCCAAGTCTTCAAATCGCAAGGCGTAACCGTCCATCGCGGAGTTGTCGCAGGGCGGTAGGTTAACGGTGGAGAAAACATCCTCAGCCAATACTCGACCGGCGGCTTGTGCCAGGGACAAATTCTCAGTGCCACTGATTGGACTCAGTGTTTCGAGAAGTTTTTCGCGGGCACTTTCTATGGGCATCAGACCCGGTTGGCTACAGCAGTCGATAGTGGGCATAGAGAATTTCTCTTACTTCAGTCCTTTGCGATTGGGGCAGAGTGATCAGTGGTTTCGATCCTGGAAATCAGGGCGTCTTTGATTGACCATCCACACAGCGGCTTCCACACGGGAGCGCATCCCCAATTTCTTCAATAAGTGTTTAACGTGCACCTTCACTGTTGCATCACTAATATCTAATTCGCGAGCAATTAATTTGTTACTCAGGCCATCGGCGATTAATTGCAGTATCTGGTATTCACGACTTGTAAGAGAAGAGAGGATATCCGCTCCGGAGTTATCCGGTTTGCGCAGTGCCGAGGCGAGAATTTCCGTGAGACGCTGGCTGATTGCAAGTTTGCCATGAGTAGCCAGAATGACTTGTTCAAGGATATCCTCGGGCTCCATATCCTTGAGCAGATAGCCATCGGCACCGGCGCGGATACAAGACACCACGTCGGCATTATTATCAGAAACGGTGAGTATCACGATACGCGAGGAAACATCTGCAGCACGCATTGCGCGCAGTGTATCCAGCCCATCCATACCGCGCATATTCAGGTCCAGCAGAATAAGGTCCGGCTCGTGTTGCTTGGCCAGCACCAGCGCTTCCTCTCCGCTACTGGCCTCGGCCACCAGCTCCAGGCCGGGCTCCATTGCAAATAATTGTTTAAGGCCTTTGCGAAATAGCGGGTGGTCATCGACCATCATTACCGTAGCAGAAGAAATCATAGAGAGCCCCGCTTCAATTTGAAAATTGGTTTAAATCTGTACAGTGACTTTACCATAGCGTCCCACCTCGGCACTTACCCCCTAAGAGGTAGCTATTACTCCAGGGCAAAAGGGTTACTTCCTGTTGGTAATTGAGTAGGCTCAAACCCCGGCCCATAGTGGCTGTACGAATCATTTCGAGGAGGAGTGGCCGCCGTGTCTGACATCTACGAGTGGGCCCCGGAGGACAGCAAATTCTGGCAGTCCAAGGGCAAGAAAATCGCAAACCGGAATTTGTGGATATCCATTCCCAGTTTGCTGTGCGGCTTCGCCGTGTGGCTCTACTGGGGCATTATTACCGTTCAAATGCTCAACCTTGGCTTCCCCATTGCCAAAGCCGATCTATTTACCCTAATGGCCATCGCCGGTCTCACCGGCGCTACCCTGCGAATACCCAGTAGTTTCTTTATTCGATTGTTCGGTGGGCGCAACACCATTGTATTTACCACAGCCCTGTTGATGATCCCAGCACTCGGCACCGGTATCGCCCTGCAGAGCAAGGAGACTCCACTGTGGGTATTCCAATTGCTGGCGCTGTTGTCTGGCATCGGCGGTGGTAATTTCGCCTCTTCCATGTCCAATATCAGTTTCTTTTTTCCCAAGGAAAAGCAGGGGCTGGCGCTTGGCCTGAATGCAGGCCTGGGCAACTTCGGTGTTACCACCATGCAGATCCTGGTACCGCTGTTTATGACTTTCGGAGCCTTCGGCGCTGCTGGCGGCGATCCCATGACCCTGGTGAGTAGCTCTGGCTCACTGATAGGCAAGATACCGGCCGGTTCTGAAGCGTGGATTCAAAATGCCGGTTTTGTATGGTTGCTGTTCCTGATTCCGCTGGCCTTTGTGGGCTGGTTCGGCATGAACAATCTGCGCACCGACGAAGTCACCCCGGATGTGGGCAGCTCGCTCGGTGCCATGATGAAGATGACCATGATGTTGGGAATCGGCCTCTTCACCGCAATCGCAGGTCTGTGGCTGCTGCTTCCCGAAGCGGCCAATGGTTCAGGCTGGGGCGTGCCCAAGGAAATCGTGCTGGTGCTGGTAATCACTGCCACCGTGTTCGGTTTGAAACTGCTGCCCGGTGAGATCAGAACCAGCCTGCAACGCCAGTACCGCATCTTCAACAACAAGCACACCTGGGTAATGAGTGTGATTTACACCATGACCTTCGGCAGCTTTATCGGTTTCGCGGCGGCCTTCCCCCTGGCTATCAAAGTGATCTTCGGGTACAGCCACGTGATGGTGGACGGGGTTATGACTCACGATACCATCAACAACAATGGCCCCAGCGCCCTGATGTACGCCTGGATGGGTCCGTTTATCGGCGCCCTGATTCGCCCGGTAGGTGGTTGGATCTCCGACCGTATCGGCGGAGCCCTGGTTACCCAAATCTGTGCCGCAATCATGGTGGCTAGTGCCCTGGGTGTGGCCTATTACATGAAGGCCGCCTACGGCTCAGCCACGCCGGAAGAGTTCTTCCTGCCCTTCTTCCTGCTGTTCCTGGTGCTGTTCGCCGCTACCGGTATCGGCAATGGCTCTACCTTCCGCACCATCGCCATGGTGTTCCCGAAAGAGCAGGCAGGTCCGGTATTGGGATGGACTTCAGCAGTTGCCGCCTACGGTGCCTTCTATATTCCCAAGGTCTTCGGCGAGCAGATCAAAGCCACCACTCCGGAATACGCCCTGGCAGGCATTGCCATCTTCTACGCGGTTTGCCTGGTGGTTAACTACTGGTTCTACCTGCGTAAGAACGGGGAGTTCTATAACCCTTAATTCAGTTTCACTCACGGGATACCGTTGCTTCGGGGAGGTTTTTACCTCCCCTTTTTTATGATGCACTGGTGGAGAAGCGATACCTTTTTCTACAGCCATTTCCCTCAGCCATTCTAAACCTCCATATTCCGCAGAAGTTTTCAGTACAAGGTTATTCAAAGAGAAGTAAGAGGCTTACAAACCGGCAAGACTACCGGCCTTAAACTGGGCAAAGTAGGTAGTGCCTTCACGCAGTTCTAGACGCTCGCAGGAGAGACGGGAAATATCTGCGTAGAACACCTGATCAGCAGCAGCTAACCGCAGGCGAATGCGACCATCGGTAAGGTTCTGCTTAGCAACTAAAGTTACCTGCAGGCAATTGAGGATACTGGACAAGCCCGGCTTCTCTACACTAAGGCTGATATCTCCAGCCTCCAACAGGAAAGCTGCGGTATCGCCTTTGCGATAATGGCCTGCCACCCTATCTGCAAAGATGGAAATCCCCCCTAAATCCAAAGTGAGCAGACCATCGTTTAAGGATTCCACTCGCGCTTCAATCCGGCTGCGACAGCTATCCCCTACACCGTGGCTATCCAGGCGCTGGGCAACTTCAGGTAAAGGAAGTGGCGCGGACAAATTGGCAGAATCCATCCATAAACAACGCTGGGCCAGCAGTTGAATTTCATCAAAGTCATGACTGGTCCAGATCACCAGCGCCGGATATCGGGCCCAGAAATCCCGTAGGGTCGGCAATAGGCGCCGCAGTACCTGGGCACGGTCAACCGCTGATAGTGGCTCATCAAATAATTGCAGCGGCGCGTTGTTAAAAAGCTGGCGCAATACAGCCACACGCTGGGCCTCTCCACCAGACAATAGCTCCACCGGC
This sequence comes from Microbulbifer variabilis, assembly GCF_023716485.1. Taxonomy (NCBI): domain Bacteria; kingdom Pseudomonadati; phylum Pseudomonadota; class Gammaproteobacteria; order Cellvibrionales; family Microbulbiferaceae; genus Microbulbifer; species Microbulbifer variabilis. The sequence continues at coordinate 184,778 of NZ_CP092418.1, read as the reverse complement.
TGATATAGCAGCGGTTCAATACCAAAAGCCTCTAGCAGCCGACCACACTCTTCCTCGGGCAGTGGCCTGCGGCTGTAACGGCGGGCCAGTGCCAGGTTATCTGCCACCGACTGGCCGGCAAACAGGCGGCTGTCCTGAAAGCCCAAAGAAAGCGTTCTTTTATGGGTAGCCAGGGCGCGGCGTCCGCGCTGCCAAACCGTATTGGCAAAAGTGATATGGCCACGGCAATGGCGCTGGCCAGCCAGGGCTGCCAACAATGTACTCTTGCCGCTGCCGGAGGGGCCGGTAAGGCCAAAAACTCCAGAGGCAGGCAGCTCTAATTGCCAGGGAGTCGCAGCGTTAAGCGAAGTCACCAGCCCTGTAACACTCAGTCCGGTGGAATCAGAAGTGGTAGACGCAGTACCGAATAGGGGTAAGGTGATTTCCATTAGCCCAGCACCCCCACTACCGGTTTAGCCTGCTCGTTGTTTGATCCACGCGGAGCCAATCTATGTCCCAGCCAACGGGCAGCGAGTAGCAGTACCGTAGTAATCCCCATCAGCATCAAAGCCAGCCGGTGCGCGGCTCCGTATTCCATCGCCTCCACATGCTGATAAAGAGCGATAGAAACCACCTGGGTCTCACCGGGAATAGCGCCACCAATCATCAGCACTACCCCAAACTCACCCAAGGTATGGGCAAACGTTAAAGCGCAGGCACTCACAATAGCGGCGCGACTCGCCGGCAAAAGAACTTTTAATAGTGCCGCCCAGGGCGGTATACCCAGCGCTGCGGCAGCCTGGGTCAGGCGCTGGCCATTGGCATTAAACGCAGCCAACAGCGGCTGCACCATAAACGGCAGGGAATAAATCACTGACGCAAACACCAGGCCGGTAAAGGAAAACACCAAAGGGCCATCAAAAAGTTGTGACAGCCACTGCCCGGGCGCATAGTTAGGGGAAAATAAAAGCAGTAAATAAAAACCCAACACCGTGGGTGGCAGTACCAGCGGCAGGGTAATTAATACCTCTATGCCATGGCGCCAGCGGCTCTGCCATTGGCTCAATTTCCAGGCCAGGGGCACGCCGATAATAAACAGGAGCAAGGTAGTTAAGCCGGCCAATTTTAAAGTTAGCCACAGGGCCTGCCAGTCGGCAGCGGCGATATTCATAAGCCACTCCCTCCGTCTCTACTTCGATCTTGAGTCGGCAAAACACCGTAACCCAAGTGCTGTAGTTGCGCCTGCACTTCCCCTGAACGCAAATAGTCAGCGAGGGACTGCGCCTCTTTCGGCCGACGGCTCTGGGTGGGAATCAGCAGCTGCTGCTCAATGGGTTTATACAAATGCTGCGGCAACAGCCAGTAGTTATCGCGACCGGCTGCTTGCATCTGGCTGGCGGCGACAAAGCCCAGCTGCGCATTGCCGGAATCCAGCATTAAATAGGCTTGGCCTGCATTGTGGGCCCGGGCCAATTGAGTTTGTTTTTTCTTCCACAAATCCAGGCTTTGCAGCGCTTGCCGTGCGGCACTGCCGAACGGCGCTACTTTCGGATCGGCTAATACAATTTTATCGGGCCAGGTTTGCAGTAACTGCTCGATATTCGATTCCGATTTTGGGTGCCAGAGAGCCAGTAAACCCAGGGCGTAAGTCTGACGACTGCTACCCAGTGCCCCACCCTGCTTTTCCAACAGTTCAGGTCGCTCGCGATCAGCAGACAGGAATAAATCGAAGGGCGCGCGGTGCGCTATTTGTTGGTAGAGCACCCCGGAGCTGCCACTGCTGATTTGCACCACACAGGCATGGCGACGCTCAAATTCCGGCAGTACCTCTTCCAGTGCCGGGCGGAAGCTGGCCGCTACCGCCACCCGCAAGGTGCAGTTATCCGCATTAACCGGCAGCGCGATGGCCACCAGTAAAGCGGATAGCAGCAGGCTCAGCCGGCGGACCACTTTTCCATCTCCGCAGCATCGCTGGCCCGAGCTTCAACCCAGCGCTCTGAAGGTTTACCGGACTCATCCGCTACCGCTTCGCGCTTCCAGAAAGGCGCCTCAGTTTTGAGGCGATCCATGATGTATTGGCAGGCGGCAAAGGCAGCCTGGCGGTGGGGGCTGGTAACACCGACAAAAACAATTTCATCGTTGATCTGCATGGGGCCAACCCGGTGGACGATAGTCACACGACCCAGGGACCAGCGATCGCGGGCATCATTGATAATCCGTTGCAGGCTTTTTTCGGTCATGCCCGGATAGTGTTCCAGAGCCAAGCCGCAGACATCACTACCGGCATTGAAGTCCCGCACCGAACCCACAAACAGGGCGCAGGCACCATCACCACTGTTGCCTTGCAGCGCAGTATATTCAGCCGCTACGTCGAGGGGCGTTTCACAGACTTCAATACGATCAACGGCTTTCATATTGGCACCACTAGCCGCCGGTAACCGGCGGGAAAAATGCAACTTCATCCCCAGCCTTCACCTGGTCTCCGGTTTCTGCCAGCTCCTGGTTCAGGGCCATACGAATATCATCCCTTTGCAGATGCGGGCTCCAATCCGGGTGCTGTTCACATAGGGTTTTGCGCAACTCGCTGAGACTGCCGGAAAAGTCCTCCAGGGTAATCTCGCCCATGCCCAATTGCTGGCGCAGACGCGCGAAAAACAGAACCTTTACCATCGCTTTACACCTCTGAAATTGTTACGCCTTGTCCGCAGCATCGCCGCGCCAGTGGCCGCGCTTACCGCCGGTTTTTTGCAGCAGGCGGGTCGGGCCGATTTCCATCGCCGGGTCCACGGCTTTGCACATATCGTAAATGGTCAGCCCCGCTACCGAAGCCGCAGTTAACGCTTCCATCTCTACCCCAGTGCGCCCGGCCAGGCGGCAGAAAGCAGTGATATGCACACTGTGTTTTTCCGGCTGTAATTCGAAATCCACCGCTACTTTGGTCAACGCCAGCGGATGGCACAGGGGAATTAAATCCGAGGTTTTCTTCGCGGCCTGGATACCGGCGATACGAGCTACAGAAAGCACATCGCCTTTTTTGTGCGCCCCTTGGCTAAGCAGTGCAAAAGCCTCTGCACTCATACAGATGCTGCTCTCGGCCAGGGCGCTGCGGTCAGTGATGTCCTTCTCGGTAACATCCACCATGCTGGCTTCGCCGCGCTGGTTTAAATGGGTTAATTGGCTCACAAATTACCCCCGGCTCTCGCAGGGCGCGCTGGCAAAGCGCACATGGGGGATAAAGTTACAGGGCTTGTGCCGGGCATCCAGCTGCTCCAGCAATATGCCTTCCCAAGCCGTGCGGCAGGCTCCGGTGGAGCCGGGCATACAACATATCAGCGTGCGATTAGCGAGGCCGGCGAGCGCGCGGGATTGCACGGTGGAGCTGCCGATATCCCCCAGGGAAATATGGCGGAACAGCTCGCCGAAGCCGTCGACGGTTTTATCGAACAACGGGCTCAGGGCCTCCGGCGTGGAGTCGCGATCGGTAAAACCAGTACCGCCGGTCACCAATACCACCTGTACTTTGGGATCGGCAATCCAGGCGGAGACCACCGCGCGCATCTGGTAAACATCGTCCGGGGTAATGCGCTTATCCGCGAGCTGATGGCCGGCAGTTTTGAGGGCTTCCACCAGGTACTGGCCAGAGGTATCGGTCTGCTCGTTGCGGGTATCGGATACGGTAAGTACCGCAATATTGAGCGGTACAAATTCTTTGCTAGCGTGTGCGGACATAATCAGTGGTCTCTCAAAAAACTGTTTTCTGGAGTTTTATCCGGCGTACTCAAGCCGAGATAATCTGCCGGCGTATTGATATTGCGATGCCAATCGCCAGCACTTTTTATGGGTATGGATTTGGCCCCCAGGTGACGCAGCAGCGCGCCGACAGAATTGCGTGCACAGCCCTCAACGGCACGGCGCAAATAATCCAGGCAGTCGCTGTTCAGAGGCAGCCACAGGGGAAAAAAGAAGTTTTCAAAATAACAGGGCCGGCCACTTGCCTGCCCCTCTGCCAATAACTCTGCGAGGTGCTCCCGCCCGAGCAGGGGCATATCTACCGGAATCACCAGGGCTGCATCGGCACCGGTTGCCAGGGCTACCGAATAAAGGCCGCCCAGTGGGCCCCGTTCTGGCACCAGGTCTTCGATCGCTCCGGGGCGGGCGCCGCTGGTGACGACTTTTTCCAGCGGAAGCTCTCTCAGCAATGCCTCAGCATGCTGCAAAAAATTGCCCTGCTGGGGGTGTGCCAGCAGGGCCTTGTCTCGGCCCATCCGGCTGGAGCGGCCGCCGGCCAGCACCACGCCGATTGTCGATTTACTAACAAGAGCCCTGGCCATAACCCTAGCCCCCCAGCATCGCCAGATTGCGGGTAGCGCCGGTAAAACCTTCGTGCAGTTGGTGGCCTGCGGTTTTATCCACAATCAACTCACGGATATGGGCTGCCAGCGCTTCGCTATCGCCGGCGGCAATGATTTCGCGCATATCAAAGCCCTGGTCCGCAAACAGGCACAGGTGTAGCTTGCCCTGGGCCGATACCCGCAGGCGGTTGCAGCTTGCGCAGAAGTCTTTGCCGTAAGGGGTAATCAGGCCGATACGGCCGGCGTAATCCGGGTGGAAATACTCCCGCGCCGGACCGGCATCGCGGGTGCGGATCACCTGCTCCCAGCCTTCCCGCAGCAGCAGGGTTTCTATATCGCCACCGGAGACATGGTTACTGGCGAAGAACTCGCGGTTATCGCCGGTGCGCATCAATTCAATAAAGCGCAGGGTCACCGGAGTCTCGCGAACCCAGGCGAGGAAGTTATCCAGCTCGGCCAGGTTGTACTGACGCATCAGCACTGCATTGACCTTGGTATCGATACCCAAGGCCAGGGCGCGATCCAGGCCTGCTAAGGCTTTATCCAGGCGATTGTGGCCGGTGATATGGTGGAATTGAGCCGGGTCGAGGCTGTCGATACTGACATTCACCTGATCCAGACCCGCGCGGTGCCAGTCGTCAATCTGACTGGGCAGGCGGTAACCGTTGGTGGTAATGGCTAAGCGGCGAATCTTATCGCTAGCGCGCACGGCTTCGAGCAGCGGCACCAGGTCTTTGCGCAGGGAGGGCTCTCCGCCGGTAAGGCGTACCTTTTCCGTACCCAGTGAAGCGAAAGCGTGCACCAATGTGCCCACCTCAGCGACTGAGAGAGGATTTTCCCCTTCCAGGGAACGTCCGCAACCGATGCCCTCGGGCAGGCAGTAGTTGCAGCGGTAGTTGCAGATGTCCGTCACGGACAGGCGCAGGTAGTAAAACCTACGGCCAAAATTGTCTTGTAACATTAAACGCCTTTCCAATTTCGGGAGGCCGCGCAGTTTCCCGCTAGACCCTGGTGGCCGGTACGGCCACGGTCCCGGCACCTTGCAACGTCAATAAAAAACGGCGCTGTTTAGGTAGCGGGACTCGGTGTTTAAACTGATGCCAGTGTATCAAGCTGGTTAATTTATGCTTGGGGCAAAGGTGGTACTCCCTTGGTACTCACAGTGATGCTAACCATTAAGGGAAATAACATCACAAAATAGAAATTCAGTAGGCAGAATGGCTAAAAACCGAAAAATTCCCCTACAGAAATTCGTCGGTTTTTATAAGTAAAACCCCGGCCACAGCCGGGGCCTCGCTATGGAGCGGCTTTATTTAATTAAAAATTGGCGGTAACCATTAACCAGAACTTGTCGGTATCCACGTTGTGATCGTCAGCCTGGTAAGAGGCGTATTTCACCAGTGCAGAAATATCCTCTGTCAGCTTGCGGCCGTAGCTGATATTCCACTCATGGCCATAATTTGCGGAACCTTCATTCGCATCAAAATTGTGGTAGGCCATATTCAACTTGCCACCCACAAGTTTCATAGCACCGCTGATATACATATCTTCAATGCCTTCGCCTGGAGTCACCAAGAACTGGTCGGTGAAACCTTGGAATTTATGCAGGGTAGCCAGCGGCGTTTTGAAACCAACGCCATTATCAGAACCCAGTACTTCATAACCGAGTTTTGCGGTTACCGGGCCCAGGTCTGCGCCAACTTCCGCCAGATAGTAGTCGGCATTGTAGTCGAAGGGGTTGTCCCCGGTATCGTCCTGGCGCGCGTAGCTTAGATTAGCTTTTACAGGGCCAAAACTTCCTTTGTAATCCACCCCATAGGTGCGGCTGGAATTATTCACGAAATTTTCTAAATCCAGGCTGTAAACAAAACCGCTGACTTTATGGTTTTCGGCCACCGGGTAGCTGGCATGGAGTAGCTGAATATTGCCTTCAAATTCGGCGCCGGCGCTATCTTCACCAAAAACCCGGTTTACGTTGTACACGTAGCTGTAGTCCAACTGCAGGCTGTCGGCGCTGCCATACTGATAGCGTATGCCGTCGTAAGTCTGCTCGTTCTGCCTCCAGCCAACACCGCCAACAAAGCGCTGGCCATCGAGGTTAATACGCTGGCGACCAGCAGTAATTATGGAATTTTCTCCGTTAAAACGGATATAGGCCTGGTTAACCTCGGTGCCATCCGGATCGGCCACTATCGGGTAATTAGTTTTACCATTGACGGTGGAATTGTAATTGTCGTTACCGACTGCAGTAACATCGTCCATCTCAAGAAAACCACTGAAGCCGCGGTAGCTGCCGCTGCGCCAGTTGAGGCGGGTTCTCAGAGTGGACGCGAGTGCATCCCCATTAATACCATCCTGGTCATAATCTTCCTGGTCGACGATCTCTACGCGATAACGCAGATTCAACCCGACTTCACCGGATTTAAGCGCGTCGACAAGAGTGGCATTTTCACCATCCTGCGCAGCGGCCTGCAATGCGACTGTGCTGCAGGCCCCCAACAGTAAAGCACCGAAAATTTTGGGAAATCTGGAAATGGTCATTACGCTTTTCCTTTGCAACAACGGAGTGACAGTGACAAATTACAATTTTTCAGACGTGGTTGAAACCACAGTTTTTCTCGGTAGAAAAAATAAATACTTCCTACCCTTTACACACACATAATTCCATTTTGGTAGTGGGCGCTACCTATCTGGCAAAGCCGCAGAGGTACTCGCATCCTCATGCAAAAAATTATTTTGCCTGGCGAAGGTCAAACGCTGTTGATATTGCTCCCTCTGGATTGCCAGATACATTACCAACATACAAACTGCCAGCACGCCGTAGAGCAACATAAATGCCGCACTGTGAATACCCACTAAATCCTGTGCGATACCAAACAGGACCGGCAGAGTAAAACCACCCAGCGCACCGATTGTGGCTACAGTGCCACCGACACTGCCCATATGTGCCGGAAAATTATCGTGTAGCGCCTTGTAAACCGAAGCGCGACCAAACCCCTGGGCAATACCAATTACCAGCAACAACAGGGTAAACAACTCAATGCCCACCTCGATATTTAGATGCACATCCCGTTCCACCCCGTGAATCGTCATACTGGTTGGGGGGTAACTGAGAAAAAACAGGCATACCAAGCAGGTCCAGAACACACTCCAATTCACCGTGCGCGCACCATAGCGATCTGCAAACCAGCCACCCAGCGCACGCAGCGAACTGGACAGGGCCACAAACAGCAGGGTCAGCGCCATCGCCACCTGGGTACTGACTTCGTATACCGCCAGGTAGTAATTCGGCAGCCACAGTAAAAGTGCGAGAAAGCTGCCGAAGACAAAATAATAATAGAGCCCATAACGCCACACCTTGATCTGCATCAGTGGTCTTAGATGGTGCTGAATTTTTGCCTTGTTGCGACTGCGCATATAACGGGTTTCTTCAGGTGCACAAAATTCGAATAACACCACCATAAGCAAAATACCAACCGCATAAATCGGCCCAATCCATTCACGCCCCAGCCAATTCTGGATCGCTGGCGCCAGGGCCAGGGTGATAGCCGCCCCGGCATTACCTGCACCAAAAATGCCCATCGCGGTGCCCTGCTGCCTCCTTTCGAACCACGGAGTGATATAGCGAATACCCAACACAAAGGAGACCCCAGAAATCCCCAACCACAAACCGGCCAGTAGGTGCTCACCGTAACTCTCGATATAGGGCAAGAGTAAAAGCACCGGCAGCAGCAATAGCATTTGCAGGAGGATAAGTTTTTTTGCCGAGAAATATTCCACCAACAAGCCGGCGGGAAAACGCAGCAGCGCACCGCTCAGGATCGGCGCGGCCAGTAAGATGCCGTACTCTGTGGCTGAGAGGTCTAGCTGCTCGCGGACTTCCACTCCAAGCACCGCATAGAGTGTCCACACGGAAAAGTTCGCAGCAAACATGGCCGAAGCAAATATCAGCACACGCCCGGCGAGTTGCTGGGTATATTGCACGGCGGGCTTCTCCTATTTTTTCAGTTTTCGGAAAAATGATTTGGTCACCACATCGGCTGCCCGATCAATACGCACCTGTTGCGCCGCTACGAACGGATTGAAAAGAGCGGTATTGGTAAAGGCCACCTGCCAGCAAGATGCATAAAAACCCCGGTAATCACAATTACTCCCAAAAACTCTCCGCTCACAAAGCGATTTTTTATGACTACTCAACAAGGGGTAAATCTTATTCAATAGGCAGCAGCTCCCCTTAAAAGGCACTACCCAAAATGGGCTAATCCCGAGTGCCAAAGCCTTTATTCAGTACCCAACTACCCCCTTTGTGTACTTTCCCTATAGCGCTGCTCAAATACTATCGGCCATGACCCTATCCACCTCTAAATTGCTGAGAAGCCGGAGAAAATAGTCATGAGTCAATCCAGCGGCCTCAATTTATTTAATTGGGGCGATCCCAAAATAAAGACGCTGCACGTTACCTGGTTTGCGTTTTTCCTGACTTTCGTGGTGTGGTTCTCCCACGCTCCGCTGATGGTCTTTATCAAGGAAGCGTTCGACCTCACGAGCCAGCAAGTAAAAGCCCTGTTAATCCTCAACGTGGCACTCACCATCCCCGCCCGTATCATTATCGGTATGCTGGTGGATAAATTGGGGCCGCGCCTGGTGTACAGCGGTCTGCTGATGACCTCATCTTTAATCTGTTTGGGCTTTGCCACCGCAGACAGTTATGAATCCCTGGCCCTGTTCCGCTTCCTGCTGGGATTTGTGGGTGCCGGCTTTGTCATTGGTATCCGCATGGTGGGTGAATGGTTCCCAGCCAAACAAGTTGGCCTGGCAGAAGGTGTTTACGGCGGCTGGGGGAATTTCGGTTCTGCTGCCGGTGCCATGACCCTGCCCACCATCGCCCTGCTGTTCGGCGGTGAAGACGGCTGGCGCTATGCCCTGGGCCTCACCGGTATCATCGCCGGCCTGTACGGCATCATCTACTACCGCGTTGCCCGCAACACTCCTAAAGGTTCCACTTACTTCAAGCCGAAAAAGAGCGGCGGCCTAGAAGTAACCAGCAAGCGGGATTTCTACTTCTACCTGCTGATGAATGTGCCCATGTACCTGGCACTGGCAGCGCTGGCTTACAAACTGTCTCCCAGCGGCGTAGCCCTGCTGAGCCAGAATGCCACCTACGCAATGTGGGGACTGCTAGTAGCACTGTTCGCGTTCCAGACCCGCATGATCTGGAATGTAAACAAAGACCACCTGCGCGAAGGTGTGCCCGAGCTGGAGAAATACAACTTCAAGCAGGTAGCCATCTTGGACCTGGCCTACTTCGTCACCTTCGGCTCAGAGCTGGCCGTGGTTTCTATGCTGCCCCTGTTCTTCCTGGAAACCTTTGAGGGATTGAGCCCGGTGAAGGCCGGCCTGCTCGCCTCTGGCTTCGCCTTTATGAACCTGGTGGCTCGCCCAACCGGTGGATACTTCTCTGACAAACTGGGACGCCGCCGCAGCCTGATGTTCCTGATCGGCGGCCTGGCAGTGGGTTACTTTGTGCTGAGCCAGATCAACGGCAGCTGGTGGATTCCCGCTGCGGTAGTTGCCACCATGTGCTGCTCTTTCTTCGTGCAGGCCGGTGAGGGTGCCGTATTCGCCGTCGTACCCCTGGTGAAGCGTCGCATGACCGGGCAGATCGCCGGTATGGCCGGAGCCTACGGCAACGTGGGTGCGGTTACTTTCCTTACCGCCCTGTCTTATGTCAGCTACAGCCAGTTCTTCCTGATTATCTGCGGCGCAGCAGCGGTGATCTTCTTCGCCTGCCTGTTCCTGGAAGAGCCCAAAGGCAATATCGCCGAAGTGCTACCGGATGGCACAGTGCAGCTGATCAGCGTGGAGTGATCCGGAAAGAGTGAGCGTAAAGCAGTTATCCAGCAACAAACGCAAAGGAGGGCCAATGGCCCTTCTTTGTTTTTCGCCGTTGGTCTGAGGGGACGAAAAGAGAGTGGAGAGAGCTGTGAGCGAAACCAATTCCGGGGTGCAAACAGAAACCGAGGCAAACCCCGAAGCCCAGACACCGCGATTGAGCCACGGCCTCTGCACCAGTGCCGGCATCAAACCGCAGAACGAAGATGCCGCAATCTACCACTGGCCAGACAACCCGCACTTACAGGAATATCTGGGTGCAGTCGCCGCACTGGCAGACGGCGTCAGCTCTGCCGAAGCCGGCGCCCTCGCCAGCCACACCGCCACCGAGCAATTTGTGCGGGACTATTACAAAGTGCCGGATACCTGGTCTGTGGCCCACGCCGGACAGAAAATTCTCGCCTCCATTAACAGCAAGCTATACCGCAAGAGCCACGACTTTCCCCAACAGGAAAAAGGCTTCCTCTGCACCTTCTCTGCCCTGATTTTTAAATCCCGCACCGCCCACTACTTCCATATCGGCGACAGCCGTATCTATCACCTGCGCGGTGACAACCTTAAATGCCTCACCCGGGACCACAACATCACCCTGGCCCACCGCCAGCAGATGCTATCCCGTGCGCTGGGCATGGATACCGGCCTGCAAGTGGATTACGGCCAGCTAAGCCTGGCTAAGGATGATGTACTGCTGATTACCAGCGACGGCGTGCACGACTTTATTAAACAGGATCTACTGCACGAGCTGCTGGCAGATACCCAACTAAGCGAACAGGAAACAGCGGAAACCCTGGTGCGCCTCGCCGAGGAAAACGGCAGTGACGATAACCTCTCCGCATTAGTGGTAAAGGTAAAAGCATTGCCACAAACCACTCTGGACGACTACAGCCGCCAGCTTACTCGTCTGCCATTTCCCCCGGAGTTGGAACCGGGCATGGTATTGGATGGCTACCAGGTGGAACGGGAGCTGTTCTCCTCCCAGCGCAGCCAGTTGTACCTGGTGCGCGACAGTGCCACCGGGGAAATCCTGGTAATGAAAACCCCCTCGGTAAATTACGAGGACGATATCCACTATATCGACCGCTTTATTCAGGAAGAGTGGATAGGCCTGCGTATTCGCAGCCCCCAGGTAGTGCGCCTGCACCGCCAGACCCGCCCGCGCACCGCGCTCTATTACCTGATGGAGTATGTGCAGGGCAGCACCCTGGAGCAGTGGATCACCAACAACCGCTTTCCTAAACCCGCAGAGGCGTTTCGCATCCTTCAGGAGATTGCCACCGGACTGCAGGCCTTCCACGATCAGGAAACCATTCACCAGGATTTGCGCCCAGCCAATATCATGATCGACGGCGACGGGCGGGTGAAAATTATCGATTTCGGCTCAGTTTATGTAGCCGGCAGTGCCGAGATTTTTCGCCCCCTGGAGCACCCGGAAGCGCTGGGCACTGCCAGCTACTCCGACCCCCACTATATCCTCGGGCACAACAGCGGTATTCGCGGCGATGTCTATGCTCTCGCCACTATTGCCTACGAAATGTTTACCGGCGAACTGCCCTACGGTGAAGAAATCGAAAACTGCCGCTCCCACGCCGACTTCGAACGCCTGCGCTACCGCACCGCCAGCCAATTTAACCCCGTAATCCCCATCTGGTTCGACCGCGCCCTGGAACGCGGATGCAGTATCGACCTGGAACAGCGCTACTCCACGCTTACAGAGTTTATGCGCGACCTCGCTAATCCCAACCCGGATTACCTAAGGGAAGATCCTACTGAAAAAGGGGATGCCTCTTTATTTTGGAAGATTCTTTGTGGGATTTGGGTGGCTACTTTGTTGGCGGTGGCGGCGCTGTTTTCGTCTAGCGGTTGAGAGTAGGATACTCCGGTACGATGCTTCATTTGACAAACATATCACGTTATAACATCTATCTGGTGCTCGGGTTTGGCTAATAACTTTAGTTGATACTATCTATCACCCTTATTTTTCCTATTTTATACACATCACCGCACTAACCAATTTTTCATGTGCCCGCAACTGGAAGTCAAAACAGCCATAATATGTCCATGAATAGATTTTGTGCCAGCACTGACTAACAGGGTGCTTGCTAATTTTCTACAGCCAGATTATTTTCCTTTTCTTGGAGTATGTTGACTAGTGATATGATGCAGTTTTCTTTTAAATACGCTGTTAGCATCCAAAGCCATTCACTTATGTACAAAAGATATGGACGATAAAAAAAGATTTGAAATCTATGAAAAGCTATATTTTCACGAGGTGGACGCAAGAGAGAAAATATCTTCTCGCCTACAGATCCCTTTAGCACTATTACTGTCTATGACGAGTGTTTATGCACTTTTAATTAAAGGAATTTCTTTAGAAAACAGCAGTCTCTGGAACATACTTTTTGGCTTTTTGCTTGTGATTAGCCTCGTTCTTTTTGTAACGAGCATATCATATTTCATTAAAGCTTTTTATGGGCATACATATGAGTTTATACCATCTGCTTTAGACACAGAAAACTACAGAAAAGTATTAATAGAGACTTATCGTGATTATCCAGAATGTGATAAATTGGTAGAAAAGTACTTCAATGAATACATATTTAGGTATTATAACGAATGCTCATCTGCTAACACAAGCGTGAATGACAGGCGATCTAAAAATCTTCACAAATGTAATACATATTTAATTTTTACTGTTCTACCTCTTTCAGTTGCATTCTTGATATTTACCCTTTCTGGAATTGATAAGAACTCAGTAAAGAAAGAGATCAAAGTACAGATATCCAAACCTATCGAAATAAATCAACCTAAATCACCATTAAAAATCAATGGTGATTTAGATTTTACAACTCTAGAAATTGATTTTTCAGATGACCTAAAGGAGATAATAAATGACCGAAAAACCAAAGTCATCGAGCCCACCACCACCTCCAGCACCACCACCAAAGAGAATCCTTAGAGAAGATGTTCAACCAAAACCACCAAAACCACCAAAAAAATAAAAGGTAAATATATGTCTAAAGATAAGCCAACACCACCACCTCCTCCAGAGCCACCACCAGTAAGACTCGTAAAAGATAGTACCGGGGGTAAAGGAAAAGGAAAGTAGTACTAACAAGAAATAGGGGCGATTCCATAAATTGAATCGCCCTGCTTAAGCTGTTCCATAGTCATTAACAAGCCCTCAACAGTTTCATTTCACATGATTCTGCTATTTTGAGGTAAGCATATATTTCTTTACAGCGGGCAGCAAAAGTGTTTGGATAGCCCTCCAAATCAATTAAAGTATCATACAATATTGAAAGAAATGTATTTCAACATGTTTACTTGGTAACTCTTAATTACTTTCACCTCCACTATCACCATCATTTGAGGAGAGCTTTATTACGGCAAAAACCTCTATGAATACCAACAAACATTACGCATTTTATAGACCTCCTCTAATATATTTTTCGCTCCAAATTTTTCCGCCAAATTAATTTGGCATCAATATTTGGCTAATCTACTGATTATAATTTCTTCTAATTTATAAAAATTATACTAATGATGTGTTAACAATGTGATATGATTAAAACCCTTTAAAAGTTATCAACGATGAATACTATTCTTAGATTTATAAAGTCCAGAAATATTTATGGCCAAAACTCAAAGTAAATACGGAATATTCATCATAGAATCACTAGAGAATGGTGACTACTATGACGGAAAGAATCTAAAAGAAATTTTAAAACTATCACAAATCAAATGTGAATATAGATATGTTCACACTAGAGAAGAACTTTCAGAAGCAGTTAAAGAGTTCAGACAGTCTAATTTGAGATACCTTCATTTATCATGTCACGCGAATATGGATGGTATTGAAGTAGATAATAAAATAATCTCAAATAAAGAGCTTATTGAAATTTTCAAAGGAAATATCAAAAAAAGGAGACTCTTCCTATCTGCATGTAAAGCAGGAAATAGGAACATGGCAACAGTATTTATAAATAAATGTCACGGTCAATCTGTTATTGGGACTCCAATAAATTTACGTTTTGATAAGGCAGCTCTATTTTGGCCTGCATTTTATCATGTTATAAATATCCTGGATCAGGAGAAAATGAATAAACGGAGCCTAACAGAAACTATAAAACGCTGCGTTGACCTATTTGACGTTCCAATAAACTATTATCACAATATAAACGGACAAGAAAAATATCTACGACGCTATAAGTTTAGATGTAACAGCATAACCACAGAGAGGAGAATTCTTATCACAAAAAACATATAAATTTTATTATTTTCATATGACATGTTTATCCCAACACCTCCTGTAATTTATTTGATAAAACATACTTCCTGAAGAAAGAACTGGATGCAAACCAATTAACTTACAGAGTTATTAGTCAAAGAGCAGACAAGACACTACAAAGTTAAACTTATATTGACTTCCTTAATAACAAGTAATTTGATTAAAACACTAACAGTAATAAGTATTCATCTTGACCACACTGGAAGTGAAAATATAGAAAAAGGGGGTAAACAAAAATTAAAATAGATAGATCAATTATTGAGACAAATAAATTATATGGATCAAAAGGAAAATCCGATTCTGATTTAGGGTCGTAGATTACCAACCACTACCATTTATTCAGTTTAACTAAATATGCCAATCAAATGAAAACCAAGCAGACTAACACAGCCGACCACTGATCCGCCGGCTGATTAAGGCGCTCCATAACAAAATCATATCTCAACGATTTCCATTCTTCTGTGCTTGTTCCTTTTGAACACGTACGTATATTTCCTCACGGTGAACAGGTAGAGATCTGGGAGCACGTATTCCTATCTTCACCTGATTGCCCTTAACTTCCAAGACTGTAACTGAAACATTGGCTCCAATTCTTAAGTTTTCACCTGTCCGGCGCTTTAAGATCAACATATTGATTTCCTACTGATACTCAAATCATGGGTAAACCTTCTCTGATGGAAGGCTGAGAAAGTAACGTTGTGAGGAAATACGGGGTGGTGCGCGGGAACGGTAGGCATAGAAGAAGAAAAGGCAGGCACAACGCTTCCAGAGCTTGGGGAATCGCACCAAGCCGCTGAATGTACTCCACTTTATTGAAGACGAGCGGGTTTCTAGCGTATGATCCATATAGCCATCTTGATACTCTGATTATCAATTTGGTCAGCTGGCCCCTGGTGTTGCTGCACCTTGGGTCAGCGCCTTTTACTGTCTCTTACGTCACGCTACTGTTCTCCTGTGAGAAGATGGTTCTTTAGAAAACTCTTAGATGTCTTGATTCTCTCGAATCCCTTTAGTCTTTGGTCATCGGCCTACAAAAGGCCACCCAATTCCGGCCAAAATACCAATAAGTATCAATCGATTTTACGCAGCTTTGACACTAAAACAAACTGAATAAAATCCAATAAGATCATTTTTGTGCCTATATTTTTTTCATTTATGCTGACGAAAATCTAGGCTGATTATGAAAATAGAAAATTAAATTGATACTCTTTACTGGTTTTTTCTTTTGAATTCAGAAAAGTAATTGATCATTAACTCCAACTAGTAACGTTTCACTTGTATCGATAAAAAATATCTCAGTAAATAAAAGCTCTTTGCTGGAAGGTATTGATGAGAGGTTGAGGAAACAATACTGGATACCCATAGATCAGTGAAAGCTTAGCTACATGGATACTTTCTATATTTGGTACAAATTATCTAGTATGACAATCAACATCGCTCTATTCAGGCAGTTTTTAATCTCTCTAGATTTACCAGCAAGTGATATGATAAAGCTTTGTTTAAATACGCTGTGAACATCAAATGGAAAAGCGCAAGAAATTACTTTGGTTTAGCCTTCTTACTGTCTCTCTAATTGGAATCGGATTCCTACTTGGCATGTTTGGCAGTGCCCTAAAGCCTCCAGCAAATGCTGGTGAACTATCTCCTAGTATTGATATAGCTGACCTGGAGCCGGGTGAAATACTTACTCGGGATGTAAATTATGATGCGGGAGGGAAGTGGGGCTTTAGATACATAATTTATAAAAACTATGAGTCCGAAATCACAGTTTTTGGCGTTCCCCTCAGAGAAGGCATGGTAAATATGCCAGATATAACGTGGTGGAGGTGGGGCACAGAATGTAGGAATTTTGGGCCGACCATGAAAAACGGTAAGGTAGTCCCACAAAGCCAGTTCAAATGTCATGATCACGAATTAAATACGTGGTTCGCCAAAGAAAATGTCTGGGATCTTGAGGGGAATAACCTCGGCAAATATACAGAAGACATGGAAAGAGTAAGATTTTCAATAAAAGGTTTTGAGCTAATACTACATATGTATTATTAGAAAATAAATCTACCCAGTCTGTCATAGAGTTCTTTAAAGTCTGACCCGCTTCATTATGCGAGAAGTAAAATTAAAAACTAATATGGGAGGAACAAATTATTTAGTATGTAGACTTAGTATCGCGATGCTATGTGGGTTCATCTCATATTTGCTGGTAGCGACCTTTCCGGCTCTTATTGCTCCAGAATTAGCAAATTTTTATGGAACACTAGGACTGTATTTACTTTATAAAGATAGCTCCAGATGGCCTAAACTAATAAAATTGGTACGACCGAACCTTTTCTGCTGAACAACTGTTACTCTGCTGCTACAGAACTTACTGTAAGCTTTGAGTATTCCATTGGGAAGGCAAAGGTACTATTATCCAAATAGATCCTGTTAACGGTTGTGAATAATGAGAGCAAAGTTACAAGAATTAGTAAATGATAAACCCATAGAGCAAAGCCCTCATTATCTTCTGAGTCAAGAATTAGAGTTCGAATTTTTAAAGTCTATTTTGACATTCGCTATGGCATTTATAGGCGGTATTGTTACTCTCAAAACTGCTCTTGGCATTGATAAACCTATTAATGAAGGGTTAACCTATTCTTTAGCCGCCGTTGTATTATCAGCTGTATTTGCCTTTCACGCACAACAAGAATTAATTAGTGACCTACGTAAGGGTCGGACAGCTAGTAAAATAAAACGCCTTTTCAGACATTTTCCCGGATTTTTCCTCCTTGGAATATCTATCAGTTATGCCTTTAGCTATTTCGAAAGCTCATTGCACTAACAGTACAAACTTAATAAATTGTTTAAGTGCTCCTATACAGCCGTTGTTCAAATAGCAGGGTTTTTATTTGTGATATTTGAGAACATGCGATTCCTGAATATCGCAAACTTGGCTATAACCTTGATGTGTTTATACTTTTAATAATTTTTTATGAAAATAGTCCCAGATGGCCTAAGTTAACAATATTGGTACGAACGAACCTTTCTTGCTGAACTACTGTCGCTTTGTTACTAGAGGTCTTACTGTAGGTTTTGGACATTCCATTGGACTGGTAAAGATACTATTATGTAAATAGATCCCATTGACGGTTGTATGCAATGAAAGAAAAATTACAAGAATTAGTTATTAATAAACCCATAGAACAAAGCCCTCATTATCTTCTGAGTCAAGAATTAGAGTTCAGATTTTTAAAATCTAATTTGACATTCGCTATGGCATTTATAGGCGGTATTGTTACTCTCAGAACCGCTCTTGGTATTGATAAACCTATTACTGAAGAGTTCACCTACTCTTTGGTCGCCGCCGTATTATCAGCTCTATGTGCCTTTCATGCAAAACATGAATTAATTAGTGACCTACGTAACGGCCGAACACCTAGTAAAATAAAACGCCTATTCAGACGTAACCTCGGACCTGCCCTCCTTGCAATATCTATCGGATTTGCCTTTAGATATTTCGAAAGCTCATTGCACTAACAGTACAAGCTTAATGAATTGATTAAGCACTCCGTTTTAACCGAGTAATTAAGATAGGGGGCATGGGGAATATGATAAAATCTTTGATCCCCATAGGCTGAGGTACAAGGAATAGTTACGATTGACAAGGATATAATACGGTCCTTCACATAGGATCACCTTCTTAATTTGCTGTCGCTGATGAGTCGCTACGGTAGAGTTTCTAAAAAATGCTTAAGCTAAGACAGTTTGAAAAATCTGATATTGATTCACTAATGTTGTACCTTAATGATAATGAGGTAACGCAATATATAACAGATGCTATTCCTCAACCTTATACAGTGAGTGATGCTCGTTGGTGGGTTGAAAATAATGAGAGTTCAAGCCTAACAAAAGCGATTGAGTACAATAAAGAGCTTGTAGGATGTATATCGGCTAAGGTAGGTGAACTTGAATATAGCTGCGGCGCTGAACTGGGTTACTGGATTGGAAGGAGATTCTGGAACAATGGAATTGCTACTGAGGCAGTTCGAGTCTTTACGGATATGCTTTTTAAATATACAGATCTCGTCCGGTTATTTGTTTCTGTAGTTTCCATGAATGGTGCATCTATTAGAGTCCTAGAAAAAAATGGCTATTTGTATGAAGGTACTCTTCGAAAAGCGTCATGTAAAAATGGCCAATACTTCGACGAACATTTATATTCAAAAATTAGTGAATGACGATACTTGAAGTCAAGATCAAAGGTTCATTGCATAGCCCCCCCCTTCACCACACGCTATACACTATGACTGAGTTTTTGCATAAGTTTGCATGCTTCGATTGTCAGGTCGCCTTTAAGCGACGAGCTATTGAGGATGCATCATCTCGCTCAGCACATCAGTCTGATTCGAACATCATCCATAAGTGTCCAAATTGCGCTCATCGTATGGCATTTATGGGACGTAATTTTGCAGCACCATCAAAAGCAGACTCTTCTGCTTGGGAAGCGGCAAAGAGATTATGGGAGGCAGGATTTCGTTTTGTGGGTAGCGGCTATCACAGTGACCCGGCACTACCTAAAAGTAAATCTGGTATCTCCGAATTTATTGATAATAATCCTGCGCACAAGCAAAAGGTTGGTAAACAGCGACGGTGGGCAGACTATGCATAACAAGTGCATCGACTTCGCTCCAGCCATTGGCTGGGCTGTACAGCCTGCGTTCCGCTTCGTCTGCACTTGCTGGCAACCTGCGTACAAGAATAAATATATGCTGGCCTACACTGCCAACTGCTTGATCCTTGTCGGTAACTATCCTAATTCACTAATCTCCGCTTCAGGCACAAACCCATTCACAGCAGACTCCGCTTGGAGAGCTTTCTGGATTGACAGAAACGGGGTTGTATATGCTTTCCAAGGAAATTCTGACCCGAGTTTCATGAACGAGTGCAATACTAGTGCATTATTCACTTTCGACCTTCAGCGCAGTGGTTGCCTTTACTGCCATCCCGCTACCGAAGGTTTGTACGGACCAACTTGTGCATAACAAAGCGTTGGACCGAAGCCGCTACAATCAAAATTGCGAGATAGGCTCCGCCTAGTTTGTTATAGTTTTGCGAGCTGCATGACAGCTCGGTCAACCTTAGCGTTAGTCAATGGTAGATGTCTGTCCATGCGTTCGACCATAATCGGACGCGAACAGAGAAGAATCGAAAATGAATAGTGAACAGGCCGAAGCGTTTCTGGATGAGATGGCCAAAGCGGTATGTGATCCAAACGCTGATTCTAAGGTCACCGACCGCTACTTTACCGAAGACTTCGTGCAGGTTATCGACGACACAACGATTGGGCGATCGCAACTCGATTCGCGTATCAATTTGCTCCGAATGGAGTACTCGGCCGTCAGGTTCGATTACCTTTCCGTAATTGGCGAGGGCGATCGGATAGCAGATATGCATCTGGTGCGCGCGAAGGCGAAAGATGGCCAACAGCTCACAATCAAGGTAATCAGCCTGTACACGCTAAGAGACGGTCGGATCTCGCGCGCCGAATCCCTTAGCCGCCTTATCGAAGGGACTGCGGAGGACCTGCAACTGCTCGTGCGTGGTGAGTGAGGCGGCGTGGACCACGGTTTCACTGGAGATGATAACGCGAACTGCCTCCAGGCATCGGTTTTGGCGAAGTCCTTCAACTCCCTCTGGAATTACTTGATCAGCTTACGAGTCGCCCAGAGATTCATGATCATCGAAGGCAATACCCAAGTGCTGACCGAAGAAAATCCCAGTCCGGTACTAGCGTGCCGACTGGTACGAGAACATATCATACAACAAGTTAATCTAGTCGAACGCATCGCGGCCAGTTGAGGCGTTATGCATCAAAAGAGATTAGAGTAAATGCAAATGAAAGGATACTTGGTTTTAGATTTCTCAATTAAAGTATTAGAGAGCTTCTTAGAATATGCTGAAAAAATACCGACATTTATTGAAAAGCATGGCGGCAGATACATTGTAAAAGGAGTGGTTCCAGAAAAAATGGAAGGCAATTGGATTCCGGAGAGGTTAGTGATATTGGAATTTCCATCAACTGAAAAAGCAAAAGAGTTTTTAGCTGATCCAGAAGCACAGGATCTATTTGAGATACGCCACAAGACAACAAATAGTCAATTAATATTGGCAGAGGGTTGTATTTAATCAATCACAACAAAGCTAGGTACAATCGCTTACTTTGTGGGGTCAACCTCCGCATTAAGTGCTCCAGCCTTTGCTCGCGGCGTTAAAGATCATGGAAGAATTTATGCCTATAACGGGAGAATGTTTCTACGGAGACATTCAATATAGAGTAAGTGGAAAGCTTCGAGATGCAAAATCTTGCCATTGCTCTCGATGTCGCAAGGCATTTAGTGTGCAAGCATCTGCATCAGCCTTTGTAGATCCAAATGAATTTGAGTGGCTCTCTGGCGAGTCTCTCTTAACCTCGTTCATCGGCAAGTATGGGTATGGCTTACAGTTTTGTAAAAACTGTGGATCTACACTATGCAC
This sequence comes from Microbulbifer variabilis, assembly GCF_023716485.1. Classification (NCBI taxonomy): domain Bacteria; kingdom Pseudomonadati; phylum Pseudomonadota; class Gammaproteobacteria; order Cellvibrionales; family Microbulbiferaceae; genus Microbulbifer; species Microbulbifer variabilis. The sequence continues at coordinate 163,757 of NZ_CP092418.1, read as the reverse complement.
TATACATAATGGTAAGGTTTTCCAAGTCACCTTAGGGTCTGTTAACGGATCACCAGATATCGAAATAAGCCAACATATTTTCGTTGGCTCGAAAGCAAATTGGGAAGTTATACCCAAAGGTGTACTTCAGTTTCACGAAGGTCCGGAGTAAATGCTTAACATGCATAATCACACGGATCTATTTTCGCTACACTCTAATTTGCCCAGTGCTGTGGACAAGACCAGTTTAAAAAAATGGCAAGGAACAAATAATAATGAAAAGAAGAACTTTCCTAAATCTTTCAATAGGGCTAGCAGCATTGCTTCAATCGAGGCTCACTGCGGCATTAACTAAATCACAAAACACGTTTAATCTTTTCAATTCGCCAAATTTTGCAAATGTGAACGGGATTAGATTGGCGTACTATGAAAAAGGCGAGGGAGTTCCAGTAATATTTTGTCATGGATTTCCAGAGCTGGCATTTACATGGAGACATCAAATTGAGACTCTATCGATAAATGGATATAGAGCAATTGCGCCTGACTTGCGTGGGTATGGTCTCACCCAGAGCCCGAAAAATATTGAGGATTATGCCGCAACTAAAATTTGTGATGATTTGGTTGGTCTTCTAGATCATTTGAACTTGGAGAAAGCCATTTTTTGTGGGCATGATTGGGGTGGGTTTATTGTCCAGTCGATGGCGTTTATTTATCCAGAGCGTTGCTTAGGAGTTATAAATATTGGTGCTCCACATGCATTTCGACCAGAATACGCAAATGATCTTCCCTCTGAAGAGGTGCCGGTAATAGATAAGGCCGCCTTCAATCAATTTTTACAAACACCTTTAGTCTCTGAGAAACTTCTAAATGAAAATGTTGAAAAGTTTTTTACAACATTTATGAGAAGCAAACTATTCCATGCCTCGTATTTAAGGAGTCTTCCAGTTAGTTCGGCTGAAAGAAGAATGAATTTACCTGAAATTCTCAAAAGAGAAACCCTTCCTGGTGAATTGTATCTGAGTGGTGAAGAGCTTGAATTCTATGTGCGAAGTTTCAAAAAAAGCGGGTTCAATGGGAGTATAAACTGGTATAGAGCTATGGAGCTTTCCTGGCATGAACTAAGTAAGAGAGGTGGTACTTATGAGGTTGAATTCCCGTATCTTTACTTGTGGCCAAATGAAGATCCAATTAATCAGCTAGGACTTAACTTAGATATGGAGTCCTTTATACATAAATTAGAAAGTGTGGAGCTTGAGAACTGCGGTCATTTTCCTTCGGAAGAAAATCCCGATAAATTGAGTGCTGAGATTTTAGTATGGCTGCAAAAAAACTTTCCACGAAAAGCATAACAAGTACAATATTCGTCCGTAAATAGCGCGGGCTGGGGCGGCTTATACGCCGCCTCGCTCTGTTTCGACCGTCCCTGTGCTCAGCATTACATTCCACCCAATTTCAACCCCGCCTGTTGGCGACACGCTTGCAATAATTTTGTAACGGAACTCTCGTTACCTATGATTCTTGCTATGGCAACTGCACCAATGAGCATTGCAGTTACTGACAAAATATCATCTTCAGCGCAATCAATATAACTTTTGGCATACTCCAAAATTGCTTTATTCATGCCATCTAAGATGCTTGCATAAGTTGCTTTTGTTTCTTCATCATGGATAACTATGCCCGTAGCCTGACTTCTGTTTAATCACCTTGGTCATTACTGACCGAGGCGCAGCTATGTTTCACCACTTCTTTTCCCTGCGATGGTGGCTAGCGGATTGGGCCTACTTATGAGTCAGCGGCAATACTGACAGCTTCATATCAGCAGGTTACACAGATCTCCCCTGATAAGGGTGTGACTTTCACCACACAATTTCATCATTTACTCTACCCATTAGATCACATGGCTTCAGTGCCCTTGACCACCTCGCCTCTAGGCTAAGCATTAAATGATATTTCTATTCGGTAATTTGTAGTTTTTCAGTGGCCCCCTCCCCCTAAGATCTCACCATTTTGCAGTTGCCATTCGCTGGTAGTTAGCATTTAATGGAGTGCCATTAAATGCTGATCTTCCTACAGGGGACTTTCACCCTATTAGTTCACGCCTATGCTGGGCGTACCAAGTGCATGCAATCTGATCTGCGGTTGCTGTCACCTTTTTTGTCAAAACCCTGACAAAAAGATGCCAGTAGCCTCCGGCAATTGCGGCGAGCGTATCTTTCATCGTAATTGGCGCTAATTATTATGCTCTTTAAGGGATCGTGTAAATGTAAGCGTTGGCGGGTTGAGGTTCAGTTAGCTGGACCGATCGAAGGTTTGAATCCGCGCATTTGCGATTGTAATTATTGCCAAGCCAACCCGTCACGTATTATTAGTGATCCGAATATGTCAGTGGTTTTCATTGGTGATGGGATTTTAACTAAACAAAATGGTGATCAGCTTGCTAATTTCTACCATTGTAAAGCTTGTAATGAACTGCTAGCCGTAGGCTGCAATATAAATGGTCGGCTTCGCGGAGCAGTAAATTCCAATTTAATGCAAGATGTGAATCAACTTGGCAACCCTATTCAAATTCAGCCAAGACTGTTGAGTGCCGCTGAAAAGCTTGAACGTTGGGATAAGTTGTGGGGTGTTCTTAATGGGTTTTGAAACTTAAAATGTTAAGGCTTTCGGACGCTTCGGTCCGCAGCATGAGGCTTCATGAGTCAGGGAAAAAAAACAGTGCCGATAACGCCTTGGCATTTATACAGGAACTGATATGACTAGGTCTGATAAGTTCTGGGATAGAAAAGCAGAGGAGTATGCTAGGAGCCCTATTTCTGACGAGGCAAGTTATCAGAAGAAGCTCTCAGATACCCAGAAATTCTTTACGCCTGATATGAATATTTTGGAGTTTGGTTGCGGAACAGGGACTACAGCGATTTGCCACGCTCCACATGTGCAACATATTGAAGCGGTAGATATATCTGAAAATATGCTTGAGATTGGCCGAACTAAGGCCAGGGAAGCCTGTATCGATAATATTAGATTTACCAGAGGTACATTAACCGAATTCAATGCTGAGTCGGCGAGTTTTGATGCAGTATTGGGTTTAAATGTTATTCACTTACTACCAGATAGAAGAGATGTTTTGGCAGAAACTGCTAGAATCCTCAAGCCTGGTGGTGTTTTCGTGAGTAGTACCGTTTGTATGGGTAATTCCTATATACGGTTTATTAAGCTCTTAGCACCTCTGGGAAAATTCATGGGCATAATGCCCGATGTCTTCATCCTAACAAAAGTAAAATTAGAGAAAGAAATTCAAGACGCTGGTTTTACCATTGAAGTTATATGGCAGCATGGAATGCATGACATGGTAGTTTTCATTATTGCGCGTAAAATATGAATGATATTTCTAAAACTTCGTTATGTCTCCAGAAATACAAACCATACTTAGATACTTAACAGTGAGGATACTCAAATGAATACAAATGCAGTTTGTTGGTTTGAAATTTATGTAAATGATATGGTTCGTGCAAAGTCCTTTTATGAAGCTGTTCTCAAGCAGGAGTTAACTCGACTAGACAATCCTGACGAAGTAAAAGACTTCCCTCAACCCGAGATGTGGGCATTTCCAATGAAACAAGAGCCGGGTGCAAGTGGAGCAATTTGTAAAATGGAGGGTGTTGAAGCTGGAGGTAATAGCACTCTAGCGTATTTTGATAGCGAAGATTGTTCTGTTGAACTGGCCAGAGTTGAGCCAGCAGGTGGGAAGGTAGTAGTGCCTAAAATGTCTATTGGGGAGCATGGTTTTATCGCAATAGCGCAAGATACCGAAGGAAATAATATCGGTTTTCATTCTATGAAATAGCCAGTAAACATTAATTCACATAACTGGTTACTTAAATATCGTGCATTGCCTTCATCAAGGCACTAAGTTGTGCTCAAATTAAGCCGGCTTACCCTATTGATGAAATTAAAATTAGCGTGGAATAGCTACGGCTAGCAATTATGTGCAGTTAACGTTTTTGGCTAGCCTTACCAAAGTAGCCCAATACTATCCTGTATCCAAAGTGCAACTGACAAAGCCAATACACACTAAAGAACCATTTATCACAATGCAAGAGGATTAGTTTTGAAAGGATTTATAATTCTGACCTCCACTTTATTTCTACTCACCAGCTCTATCGCTTTATCAAGTAGCGTTAGTGTGCAAAAAGTTTCTGAACACCTACATATCTTGAGTGGAAAAGAGTACGGAACGAATATTGGCTTAGTATCAACGAAATATGGGTTGGTACTCATTGATCCTATGCCAGGAAATAATCAGTTAAGTACATTAGATGAAACAATTCGATCAATTTACGATAAGCCTATCTCCTTCATCTTAAACACACACGCGCATTCCGACCACACCGGTGGAAACGCGCACTTTGAAAAGCAAGGTGGAAAACTGATAGAGAGCAGCTTCAATTTAGATGACCTCACTCACATTAAAGTCAAGTCTCATACAACAATCGACAATATCTATTACCACAAGGAAAGTAATTCTATATTTGTCGGTGATGTATTCGATACCAGCTGGCATCCAACATTTTATGCTGGCGGAATTAAAGGTTTTAATGAAGCCATTGAGGCCATTTTAAATCTGGGCGATGATCAGAGCTTGGTAATACCGGGGCATGGCGCTCCAGCAAACAAGCCATCTTTACTTGAATTCAGGAAAAATACTTTTACATGGATACATAAAATTCAAGAGCTTTATCAAAAAGGGTTGGGTGTTGAGCAAATAATGATTGACGCACAAGTTAAAGATATTTTGGAGAAGTTCAATATAAATAATAAACCCCCATTCCTACCCCAAAAAGCTCATAAAAAATTTATAGAAAAAACTATTTCAGTGATTAATGAAGAAAATAATAGATAACAAGAAGTCTTATCAGGATAAGCTCATGTTAACTCTATTCTTTTTTTGTCGGAGAAAAAAATCAATCCAGCAAGGCTTTATTCATTTATGAAAATTGCAACCTCATTTTTACTAATTATTTTATCATGCTGAAAACATCACTCCTTGCCCAGAAAACCTTCAGCGCATTGAGGGATATGACCCTAAATATCCAATGAGAGAGTACCGACGATCTGTAGATGGCTGGGTAGTGCTAACTGCCCTGCTTAATCCTGATGGAATTTTGCAAGATATTGAAATTGTAGAGTCAGAACCGGATAACTTATTTGATTGATCTGCTGTAAAAGCATTAAGAATGTAGGAAATTTGACTGGTCAGGAAGCTGGTGTAAATATAAGGCTAGATTACGCTTTAAATTCAATGACTAACGGTTTAAGCCTAGGCTGCCCATCAATACACTAGAATAAACCATGAAAAGATATGGCTACAAATTTACCAAGGATGATGGTGGTCTTTACAGATTAAGTGGGCTTAGATTCTTTATCGGGCTGTGTGCTTTTTTCAGCACAATTACCAGCTTGATTTTCTCTGGTGAGAGCCAATTAAAGTTATATTTGGCATCACTCTTCGCTTTCTGGCTTGCGGCATTCTTGGCCGAAGTTGCCCCCAAAGTAAGATCCTACCCGGTTATATTTTCCGCAATAACGGCAGGTATAATTTTCTGGATTGACCCGAGAAATGTTTTTATAGTCCGTCAGTGTGAAAATTGGCAGTGTGTTGATGTTGAAAATTTTAACGGCAAAATAATATATTTAGGTTTTTGTGGAATGGTAGTAATCGCTGCGCTGTGGTCTTTGCGAAGACAGTCACACTAACGCATTTAGACATCATGTGACGCTTTGGTGCGAAAGTACTAGCTGGATATGACACGTCAATCAATCACATAGCTTAGGCGCACTATGATAGCCTATAATTTCTGGACGTAGGTTAAAACCAAATCTCTGTGCGACATATACCATCAATAATTGCTGCAAGCCTTATTCCTTCGATAGTACTTTTGTTACTGGCCGGTACGTTAGGATTTTCTAAAATAAACTCAGCCGGCCCAGCATTTATTTTGATTTTTTCAATTCCTATATCACTAGCACACTTGATGATTTATGTACCACTTGCATTAATCATAGAAAGATACTTCGGGCTAAATCTATTCAAGTGCATGTGTCTAGGCTTAATTGTTGGCTCTCTATATCCTGGATTTAATGACTGGCCGTACCCTGATGGCAATTACATTGGCAGGGTTGAAGATACTTTAATGAGCGTAGATGTAATAAAAGCAGTTAATGGCTATCCAACGCTTTGGGGTTGGTTAATTTATCTAACGCATGTACTTACAGTAGGCCTTCTATTTGGGGCTACTAGTGGTTTAGGTTACGGCCTCTTATATAGAAAAGATTAACAAGTGGATTTGTACCTGTACTGGATTAAGAATTCCACTTCAATTTACCCAATCGCAATCGCAATCGCGTGCGAACGGTTGGCGAATCTCTGCCCCTCAGTGGGCCTCCCCCGATAAATCCAGGCCGGAGATTTGCGCGGCTTGCACCATTTTTTGCAGATAGTCGCTAGTCATCTGGCGGCGGCGTTTTTCAGTTAGGTATTCCTCGATTCGCTCCGAAACATATTCGTATTCCAGCGGGCGGCCCGGCTCGCAGTGTTCCACATATATCAGATGCACACCGTAAGGGGTCTCCACAGGTTCTGCTACCAAACCGGTGCCCTGCTCGAATACTGCGCGCTCGAAGGAGGCGACGGTATCACCGCGCCCTACTTGGCCGAGGCTGCCACCGGCTTCGGCGGAGGAACAGGCGGAGTGGGATTGGGCTAACTGGGCGAAGGTCTGTAGCGGATTGGCATCGTTGCGGATCTGCTTGAGCATTTCCTCAGCGGCGGCGCGCGCTTTGGCGCAGGCTTCGGAGTCATCCGGTGCGGCCGGGATCAGGATATGGCGCACTTCGGCGAGGGGATCGGAGCGGAATTTATGTGGGTGGGCTTCGAAATAGGCGCGGCACTCGGCTTCACTGGCCGGGGGCACTTGCAACTCACCTTTCAAAAGATCTGAAACGGCGTGATCGAAGGCCTCGCTGTGCAAGTCTTCATCGGCAGCGCAAAGCCCCTGCCCTGCGGCCTTTTCCCGTAACAGCCAACCGATAACCAATGCCCGTGCAGCGCGGTAAATTGCTTGGCGCGGGGAGTTGGCGGTCTGGTATTGCATCTCCTGGTAAATCAGGTCTGCGGGAATTTCACTGCCGTTCACGGCCACGGCTTCAGCCAGTTCGAATTCGTGCCCGGTGGCGTCGGAAGCTAGTAATGCACTCATGACTCTTCTCCACACAAGGCCCACACTTGGCGGGCCTGGTTAACGATTGCTGGGATTAGCGCGCGGCTTTGGCGCGCACTACCTGGTAATTGCGGCGGAAGTACTGCACTGGAACACTCCATACGTGTACCAGGCGGCTAAAGGGGAACAGCAGGAACAGGGTCATACCGAGGAAAATATGCAGCTTGTAGATGATATTTACGTCGGCGATAGCCGCTGCGGCTGCGGAGCCATCGAGGGTGACAATGGACTGGGCCCAGGTCATCAGTTTGAGCATTTCGGCACCGTCCATATGGCCGGCGGAAACCAGGATACTGATCAGGCCGAGGATTAACTGGGCGTAAAGCATCAGCAGTATGGTCAGGTCCATTTTGGAAGTGGTGGCGCGCACTCGCGGATTGGTGAGGCGGCGCTTAATCAAAATGGTTAGGCCGATAAAGCAGATTACCCCGAAGAAACCGCCGATCACCATTGCCATCATCTGCTTGGTGGAAGCTTCAATGCCGAGTAAGTGCCACACCGCTTTGGGCGTAAGCAGGCCGACAAAATGGCCCGCGAGAATGGCAATCACCCCGATATGGAACAGGTAACTGCCGATGCGCAATTGCTTGTGCTCCAACAACTGGCTGGAGCCGGTGCGCCAGGTATATTGATCGCGGTCATAGCGGATCAGGCTCCCCACCAGAAACACCGTGAGGGCAACAAAGGGATAGATGGCAAAGAGCAGCGTATTCAGATAGTTCATCTTGTTACTCCTGTGGTACGGGCTGGGCAGAATTCTGCGCGGCATCTTTGGCACTGGAGGCCCAGGTTAGGGGCTGGCCGTCGCGCAGCTGCGCAGCGCTGGGCCGCGCTATGGACTGGTCACAATTGTTGGCGCCGGTAAAGCTGACCACCTCTTCCTCCCAGATCTTGTCCAGCGCCTCGGGGGTATCGTCGCGCTCCTCATTGGCGACTTCTTCTTTGAGCGCGGTCAGGTCGACGAAGACTCCGGCCATCTGCAAGAGCGCATCCATCAACAGGTGATAGGGGCTCTCGCGCTTTGAAAGGCGCGCACTCAACAGGGCAATCACATGGGTGATATCGTGCACCCAACCGTAGGCCGCTTCACCTTGGGTGGCGCAGAACTCTAAGTAGGTGGGCAGGTAATCTGGCAGTTCGCGCTCATTCAGTTCCAGGCCGGCGGCTCTGTAGCGGTTCATCAGATCCACCATGGCCTGGCCGCGATCGCGGGATTCGCCGTGGATATGCTCGAACAGGTGCAGGGACACAGCCCGGCCGCGCTCAAACAAACCGTCGTATTCACTCTGCCAATCGAGCGCATCCATACGCTCGTAATGAGAGATAAACGCCAGCAGCAAATCGCGCAGGGGCTTGTCTAGGTCTTCGGATTCCGCCACCCAGTTGGTTAACTCATCCAGATGCACCACCAGCTCATCGGATGGGTAATCCAGCAGGCGGGCGATCAGGTTTAATACTTTCATCGGTACTCTCCCCTCAGCCTCAGTCGACTACTTTGGCCGGTATCACTTCGCGCACTGCATTCTGCTTGCCACCGAAGATGTTGGTGCTGTCGTTGCCGGTGCTGCAGCCGTTGCCGAAGCTAAAACCACAGGAGGACTTCATGTCGTAGGCGTTTTCGGCGTAAGCCTTATGGCTTGAGGGCACCACGAAGCGGTCTTCGTAATTGGCCAGGGCCATATAGCGGTACATCTCTTCTACCTGAGCTACGGTCATTCCGGCCTCTTCCAGCAACTCGCGTTCCTGCACTCCGTCTACATGGATGCCGCGCATATAGGCGCGCATCACAATCATGCGTTCCAGGGCGCGGGCCACTGGCTTTTCGTCGCCGGCGGTGAGCAGGTTGGCCAGGTATTGCAGCGGGATACGCAGGGTGGAGAGATCGGGGATCTCGGCGCCGCGCCCCACGGTGACGGTTTCCACTTGGCCGGCCTGCACTGCGTTCTGGATCGGAGACAGCGGCGGCACGTACCAAACCATGGGCAGGGTGCGGTACTCCGGGTGCAGCGGCAGGGCGATCTGCCAATCGATGGCCATCTTGTACACCGGGGATTTCTGCGCGGCTTCGAGCCAGGCTTCGGGGATACCCTCGGCGCGAGCAGCTTCCTGGACTTTGGGGTCGCTGGGGTCGAGAAAAATATCGCACTGGGCTTGGTAGAGGGCTTTTTCGTCTTCTACCGCAGCGGCTTCTTCGATGCGGTCGGCGTCATAGAGCAGCACCCCCAGGTAGCGGATACGGCCCACGCAGGTTTCGGAACAGATAGTTGGCTGACCCGCCTCGATACGTGGGTAACAGAAGATACACTTCTCGGATTTACCGGTTTTCCAGTTGTAGTAGATCTTCTTGTAGGGACAGGCAGACACACACATGCGCCAGCCGCGGCATTTGTCCTGGTCGATCAGGACGATGCCGTCCTCTTCACGCTTGTAGATGGCGCCGCTGGGGCAGGCAGAGACACAGGCCGGATTGAGGCAGTGCTCGCACAGGCGCGGCAGGTACATCATAAAGGTGTTTTCAAACTCACCGTAGATATCTGCCTGGACCTGTTCGAAGTTCTTGTCCTTCTTACGCTTGTCGAATTCGGTCCCGAGAATTTCTTCCCAGTTGGGACCCCACTCGATCTTCTCCATACGCTCGCCACTGATCAGCGAGCGCGGGCGAGCCACCGGCTGGTGCTTCTGCTCCGGCGCCTTATGCAGGGTCTGATAGTCGAAGTCGAACGGCTCGTAGTAGTCGTCGATTTCCGGCATGTCCGGGTTGCCAAACAGGTTGGCCAGCACCCGGTGCTTGCTGCCGATCTTGGGCTGCAACTTGCCGTTTTTCTTGCGGGTCCAGCCGCCGTTCCATTTGTCCTGGTTTTCCCACTCTTTGGGATAGCCGACACCGGGTTTGGTCTCGACGTTGTTAAACCAGGCGTACTCGACCCCCTCGCGAGAGGTCCAGACGTTTTTACAGGTCACCGAGCAGGTGTGGCAGCCGATACATTTATCGAGGTTCAGCACCATGCCGATCTGGGCTCTAACTTTCATTGTCACACCTCCTCTCGCGTCGGCTCTTTGACGTCTTCGCCATCCAGCCAGTCGACCTTGTTCATTTTTCTCACCACCACAAACTCATCCCGGTTACAGCCCACAGTGCCGTAGTAGTTAAAGCCGTAGGACTGCTGGGCGTAGCCGCCGATCATATGGGTGGGTTTCATCACCGCGCGGGTTACGGAGTTGTGGATACCGCCGCGGGTGCCGGTGGTTTCCGCTCCCGGTGTATTCACAATGCGCTCCTGGGCGTGGTACATCATGGCCATGCCGTCGGGCACCCGCTGGGACACCACCGCGCGGGCGGCAATGGCGCCGTTGACGTTGAAGATTTCGATCCAGTCGTTGTCTTCAATACCCGCCAGCTTGGCGTCGTTCTCACTCATCCACACGATGGGGCCACCGCGAGACAGGGTGAGCATCAGCAGGTTGTCGGAGTAGGTGCTGTGGATACCCCACTTCTGGTGCGGGGTGATCCAGTTCAGCAGGATCTCCTTGTTGCCATTCGGCTTCTGGTTCAGCACCGGCTGTACGGTCTTCAGGTTGATGGGCGGCTTGTACACACACATGGTCTCGCCAAAGTCGCGCATCCACTCGTGATCCTGGTAGAACTGCTGGCGGCCGGTGATGGTGCGCCAGGGAATCAGCTCGTGCACATTGGTGTAGCCGGCGTTGTAGCTCACATGCTCATCTTCCAAGCCAGACCAGGTGGGCGAGGAGATGATCTTGCGGGGCTGCGCCACGATATCGGCGAAGCGGATCTTCTCGTCTTCCTTAGGCTTGGCCAGGTGGGTGTGGTCGCGACCGGTGATCTTGCCCAGCGCTTCCCAGGCCTTCACCGCCACCTGGCCGTTGGTTTCAGGGGCCAGTGACAGGATCATCTCGGCGGCATCTACGGCGCTGTCGATACGGGCGCGACCATCGCGGGCGCTTTCATCTTTCCAGGTGCGGTTGAGCTTCTTGAGGAAGTCCACCTCGTCATCGGTATTCCAGCTGATGCCCTTACCGCCGTTGCCGAGTTTTTCCAGCAATGGGCCGATAGATGTAAAGCGGTTGTAGGTGTTGGGATAGTCGCGTTCCACCTCGATCATGCTCGGCGCGGTAACGCCGGGGATCAGGTCACACTCACCCTTCCACCAGGCCTTCACTCCAAAGGGCTGGGCGATTTCGGTGGGGGTATCGTGGTGGATTGGCAGGGTTACCAGATCCTTCTCCACCCCCAGGTGGCCGTCGGTGAGTTCGGAGAATTTCTTCGCCACACCCTTAAAGATGTCCCAGTCACTGCGCGCTTCCCAGGCCGGGTCCACCGCTTTGGTGAGCGGGTGGATAAAGGGGTGCATATCGGAGGTATTGAGATCGTCCTTCTCATACCAGGTGGCGGTCGGCAGCACGATGTCGGAGTAGAGACAGGTGGTCGACATACGGAAGTCCAGTGTCACCAGCAGATCGACTTTGCCCTCACTGGGGGTATCGTGCCAGGCTACATCTTCCGGCTTCTTGCCGCCGGCTTCACCCAGGTCCTTACCCATCAGGCCATGCTTGGTGCCGAGCAGGTGGCGCAGCATGTACTCGTGGCCTTTACCGGAGGAACCCAGCAGGTTGGAGCGCCAGATAAACATATTGCGCGGGTAGTTCTGCGGGTTATCCGGGTCCTGGTTGGCGAACTTGAGCGCGCCGCGCTTGAGCTGCTGTACGGTGTAATCCTTGGCGGACATACCCGCAGCGGCGGCATCTTTGGTCAGTTGCAGCGGGTTCATACCCAGCTGCGGTGCGGAGGGCAGCCAGCCCATACGCTCGGCGCGGCTGTTGTAATCGATAATGGAAGCCTGCCACTTGCTCTTGTCGGCCAATGGCGAAACCACTTCGTCCATCTCCAACTTCTCGTAGCGCCATTGGCTGGCGTGGTTGTAGAAGAAGGAGGTGCCGTTCATATGGCGCGGCGGGCGCTGCCAATCGAGACCGAAAGCGAGCGGGGTCCAGCCGGTTTGCGGACGCAGTTTTTCCTGCCCTACATAGTGGGCCCAGCCACCGCCACTCTGGCCGATACAACCGCACATCATCAACATATTGATGAGGCCGCGGTAGTTCATATCCATGTGGTACCAGTGGTTGAGGGCGGCACCCACAATCACCATGGAGCGTCCACGGGTTTTGTCGGCAGTGTTGGCAAACTCGCGCGCTACCTGGATAACATTCTCACGGCGACAGCCGGTGATCTTCTCCTGCCAGGCGGGTGTGTAAGGCTTGTCCTCGTCGTAACTGTGCGCACAGTTGGGATCGTCGAGACCGTGCTCCACGCCGTAGTTCGCCAGGGTCAGGTCGTAGACGCTGGCAACTTTGAGCACCTCGCCATCTTTGTTCTGCACAAACTTCACCGGCACCTTGTAGTCGATCACATCGCTGTGGTCGGTGTGCTGGAAGTAGTCGTGCTCGTGGGTCTGGCCACCGAAGTAAGGGAAGGCCACCTGGGCGATTTCATCGGCGCAGTCTTTCAGGCTGAGCTTCAGCTTTACTTCTTCACCACTCAAGCCATCGCGCTGCTCAATGTTCCATTTTCCCTGCTCGCCCCAGCGGTAACCTACGGAGCCCTGGGGTGACACCAGCTGGCCATCATGGTTGACGGCGATAGTCTTCCACTCTGGGTTGTTGTCCTGGCCGAGGTCATCTGCCAGATCGGAGGCGCGCAGGAAGCGGCCCTGTACCAGCTTGCCCTCGCGCTCTTCCAGGGTCACCAGCATCGGCATATCGGTGGTGGTGCGCACATATTCGGTGAAGTAGGCGCTGGGCTTGTCGACGTGGAATTCTTTCAGAATCACGTGGCCAAAGGCCATCGCCAGGGCCGCATCGGTACCCTGACGCGGTGCCAGCCAGGTGTCGCCAAACTTGGAACACTCTGAGTAATCGGAAGTGATTACGCAGGTCTTGGCGCCCTTGTAACGCACCTCGCTGAGGAAGTGCGCATCCGGTGTACGGGTCTGCGGCACATTGGAGCCCCATACGATCAGGTAGTTGGAGTTGTACCAGTCGGCGGACTCGGGCACGTCGGTCTGCTCGCCCCAAATCTGTGGAGAGGCGGGCGGCAGGTCGCAGTACCAGTCGTAGAAACTCAGGCAGTTACCGCCGATCAATGACAGATAGCGGGCACCTGCGGCGTAGGACACCATGGACATGGCGGGAATCGGTGAGAAGCCGGTTACCCGGTCGGGTCCGTATTTTTTGGTGGTGTAGACGTTGGCAGCGGCGATCAGCTCATTGGCTTCATCCCACTTAATCCGCACAAAGCCACCCATTCCCCGGCGTTCTTTGTAGGACTTGGCCTTGGCCGGGTCCTCGACAATACTGGCCCAGGCATCCACCGGATCACTGTGTCTCAACTTGGCTTCGCGCCAGAGTTTTACCAGGCGCTTGCGGATCTTCGGGTACTTAAGGCGGTTGGCCGAGTACATATACCAGGAGTAGCTGGCGCCACGTGGGCAACCTCGGGGCTCATGATTGGGCAGGTCCGGGCGGGTGCGCGGGTAGTCGGTCTGCTGGGTCTCCCAGGTGACCAAGCCGTCTTTGACGTAGATCTTCCAGCTGCAAGAGCCGGTGCAGTTCACCCCGTGGGTGGAGCGTACGATCTTGTCGAACTGCCAGCGGCGACGATAGCCGTCTTCCCAGCTGCGGTCGTCATGGGTCTTTTCCCCGTGTCCACCGGAAAAGGGCTCTTTTTGTTTCTTCAGATATTTCAGTCGGTCCAGGAAATGGCTCATGCGGTACTCCCAGGGCATCGAAATGCGGTTAAAGCATCGGTTTAGCTGGGAATATAAAAGCGCTGTAAAAGAGGATCACCTGACCAAAAAGGGGTAGAAAAGCGCTGAGCTACCCATGAGTAGGTAAGAAAATGGCGCCAGTTGATGGTTGAGGTTGGGCGTAAGTCCCGTAATGACTTAGGCGGTATTTAAAACACAGGCAATAGGTTAAATTTTGTGCAAAACTGGCACTCTTTGGTGGTACTCACAAATTTGAGCGCTTGTAAGCGGCACAATAGAGGCTATCCAACAGCGGCCCGAGATCGAAGTGAACTGATATGTTGAATCGAATCCGACAGTCCATCGTCTATCGAATCGGCACCCTGATGCTGCTCACAGTGTTAGTCGCGCTGAGCTCCATGGTGGCCTCTTACATTATCTCTGACGCCGCGGAAAACGATGCCGCCGCAGTGAACCTGGCCGGTTCCCTGCGCGCTATGAGCTACCGGCTCGCAGCGACAGCACCCTCTGGTGATATGGAAGCCACCGCCACACTATCGAACGAAGTGACTTCGCGCCTGAGCCGTGTATTGAGTATTTCCGACTTCAGTGCCAGCGATAACCTGCGCGCGGCGCGCAACTACCGCAAGGTGATCAGCAGCTGGGAGGAAGAGATTCGACCACTGTTGGAATCCATTGCCGCCGGCCGCACCAGCATGGATTCCCTGCAGTTGGCCACCCACCTGGAACCATTTATTCACGATGTAGACACCCTGGTACTGGACTATCAAACCATCGCCGAGGAAAAAATCAGCCTGCTGCGCCTGGTACAGGTGGCTTCCCTGTTCGCCATAGTGGCGCTTGTTTACCTGTCCCTGTACATACTCCATCGCTCCGTGGAGCAACCGTTGAAGCAACTCATCAGCCGCTCAATGAGCATCGCCCAAGGGAACTTCAACCAAAATCGCCTGGAGATCGACAGCGAAGACGAGTTGGGGGTTCTGGCGCGCACCATCAATTATATGAGCGACGAGATTCACGCAACCCATCGTGACCTGGCCCACCGCGTCGAACAAAAAACCGCTCAATTACAGAAGAGCCACGAGGCACTGGATTTCCAATACCGACTGGCACGGCGTATTAGCGAGGGGCCCCTGGCCGGGTCCGAGCTGGGGCAATGGCTGGGCGAGTTCGCCAATGTCGCCGACTTGAACAACCTGGACCTGTGCCTGATGACACCCGAAGGCGAAGCCCCCTACGAACATCTGGTACAGGGGTTTGGCAACAGCCAGTGCAGCGGCAGTGACTGTCGTGTTTGCGTGAGCACCTGCGGTCCCTCCGATGAGGGAGAGTTCCGCGTGTACCGCTTCCCCCTGGAAGTGGATAAGCGCAATTACGGCGTACTGATGTGTACTCTGCCCAGAGGCAACAGCCTCGATGAGGAACAGCAACAGCGCCTGGCCACCTTTGCCGACAGCGTCACCGCCGCCATTGCCATCAACGAGCGCGAGGCCCAAGAGCGCCGCGTTGCCCTTCTGGATGAGCGCGCGATCATCGCGCGGGAATTGCACGACTCCCTGGCCCAATCGCTGTCCTACCTGAAAATCCAAGTCACTAGGCTCAATCGCGCCAATCGCAGCGAGCAGGTGGATAAGTCCAAGGTGAAGGAGATTATTACCGAGCTAAAAGAGGGATTGGACTCCTCCTATCGCCAGCTGCGCGAACTGCTCACCACTTTCAGGCTGCAGATAGGCCCTGGCGGCCTACGCAATATCCTCGAGCAATCCATCCTCGCCTATCGCGAACAACACCCGCAGATCACTATTTTGCTCGACTATCACCTCAATGAAGTGCCGCTCACTCCCCACGAGGAAATCCATCTGCTGCAGCTGGTACGCGAAGCTACCCAGAATGCCGTATACCACTCTCAGGGCGATATGGTGCAAATCAGCATGATTCAGGCTAATAACCAATCGCTTAATGTGCGCATCCGCGACAACGGTGTGGGTATCAGCAACGCACCGGAAAAGCGCAACCACTTCGGTATGTCAATCATGCAGGAGCGCGCCAGTAATCTGAATGGAAAATTGAATATTCAGCGACGTACGCAGGGGGGCACAGAGGTACAATTTAACTTTATTCCCCTTTATGCCCGAGAGCGGGAATTGGTTTGGAAGGATGCGGGATAATAGCGCCCCATCCTAGACAGCAGAGTCACTGGGTACGGATAAGCAATCCCCGTATCTAGTGTTTTAAATTTAACGAAAATGCCTGTTAATAATTTTTTTCGATAACCCCAATTTTTTTCCGGCTGCATCCTCCCTATACCCATCGCTTCTTGTGAAGCCGGATAGTCCGTTTCCACGAATTCCTTTATTCCCCAAGATACCCAGTAAAAAATACTGTCTCCTAAATTGGCCCTAAACGGCCAGAACCAAGCACATATGCTACAAGTAGTTATCGCCAGCCATCCATGATCTACACCAATCTTCATAGTGAATATGAGCGCTATTAAGCGTCTGGCATTAAATTTCTCGTATAGGTAATAACAAGATCGACTCAATATAGAGGAGAGGTTTATGAAACTCAGTTCATTACCCAAAATCGCTTATTTAATAATGGCGATGCTTTTACTGGCCTATTCCACTTTCACCACTGCAGATAACCACAATAAAAAAGAAAAAGACTCACCAACTGCCAAACATGGATCTGGCGAGAAAGCCTGGTCCGATGCCGGAGATGACAAGCGGTTTACCATCTTTAAGGCTGACCTGACCACCGCTAACGAAAATATGCTCGGCAAAAAGGTGAATCCACAAACCCCTAAAGATGCGGGTGGATTCTTTATTGGCGCCTACAATAACCAGACACATATGCTGAGTTTTATGGTTGGCTACAGCGATCTATCACCCGGTGGGGTAGCCATGTCGCATTTCCATATGCAATGCGCTGGCGATGGCAAAGAGCCGCCTATCTGCAAGCCCGGTAAAGCGAGCGGTCCGATTATCCAAACTATCTGTGGAATGCCGACAAACCCCGGCATGGTTCCCGATTGGCCCAAGACCAAAACCGATAAGGATAAACACGGACTGGAAAAGAAATGCTCCGAGGGCACCAGTGGATTTATTATGGGTAAATGGATGGTGGAAGAGCCTTATCGAAAAGCGCTAATGGATGGAAAGGTCTTTATTAATATGCACAGCAAACTAGATCCCAAGGGTGAAATCTCTGGATTGCTGATGAAAGGTAAATAGCATTCTTTACCATGCCTTCCAGACCCAGCTTCGATGACCCTATGGAGAACGGTGATGTCCAACTACACTACATCATTTTTTAGCCCAAGTTCCCGGGAAGATGCTTACAAGGCAGTAACCGAAAAAATGTCCCAGTGGTGGACTCCGGTAAGCGCACCCTTCCTAAAGGTCGGCGACATCGCCAAAACCGGTTTCAAAGGTCAATCTTACTGGGTCTTTCGCGCCAAAATATTGAAGCCCGAGAAATTGATTGAGCTTGAATGTACTGAATCCAATATGGTTTCCGATAACGTAGATGACCCCGAGGAGTGGAAAGGCAGTACTCTGCGTTTCGAATTTTCTGAGGAGAATACGGGAACTCTGATTAAATTTACCCATATTGGTCTATCTCCAGAAATGAAATGTTGGGATATGTGTAAAAGTGGCTGGGATTATTACCTGCAGGAAAGTCTTCAGGATTACCTCAAAGATGGGGCCGGCAAGCCAAACAGCTACTAGCGATATAGACGGCCCTATAAGGACAGATTTCACAAAAAATCTGGTGAATTCTGCCGTTACCGTTGCAATAGAATATTAACTTAGGGCAATGAATGCCTAAAGATGTAGGGCATCTCAATGCCCTTTTACCTACTGTTGGCACATATTTTTTCAATTTTTACCGACTACCTCTCGCCACTAACCCTCAT
The DNA here is from genome assembly GCF_023716485.1 of Microbulbifer variabilis. Classification (NCBI taxonomy): domain Bacteria; kingdom Pseudomonadati; phylum Pseudomonadota; class Gammaproteobacteria; order Cellvibrionales; family Microbulbiferaceae; genus Microbulbifer; species Microbulbifer variabilis. Next base: position 145,797 of record NZ_CP092418.1, on the reverse strand, counting down.
CCTCTTACCAAAAACTGATAGCAACACCGATTAACTGACACAAAGAAACCACTATTAGCCATTCGTAAACATGGGACACTGGTGTGGTTTCAGAATGTTATGTAAGCGTTTCGCAGTTTCGATAAGCTCTTTCTCTTGGCCTTTAAGGCCGATCAGCTGTGCTCCGATCGGAAGCCCGTTTCCATCAAATCCTATTGGTAAGGTCACAACTGGATGACCCGTCAGTGAAATCGGCGTTGTAAAGGCTGCCATCGCATCAAAATAATTTACCGGTTGCTCATTGATGTACATAGGGAGGGCGTAATCACGCACACCATTGCGATCGCTGGTTGGTGCCATATGCTTAAACACCGAAGTCGCCGTAACGGGCAACACCCATACACTGTTATCAGTCAAAAAGGCATCAATAGCACCAGACAATATCTTTTTTTCATCAATTGCATTGCTAAGGCGGCTTTTATTGTGGCGATAACCAAGCATGACATTCGCGATAAATTCTGGTGAACGGCGCGCGCTTGCACGCCCAAGAATGCTGGAAAGAAAACGTACAGGCGCCGACATTAAAGCGCTTGTTTCAAACCCCATAATTTCACCAAATGCACGACGTGCCCGTTTAAAATCGAAATCTTTTGGTTGAGCCTGTACTACGTGAACCCCAGATTCTTCCCAAGCGTTTTTCGCACTTTCAAAACATTTAACGATGCTCTTACAAACTTCAATCCCGCCGCTATCGACACTCCAGTTGACCTTTGGCATTTTAAACTCTTTCTGCCCAACGTCTGGCTGGTTATTCATATGTGTCCATACCAGGTCCAAGTCATCGCAAGTTCTGGCAATCGGCCCCATGCGCGCAAAATGCTTCAGCGGTGCAGCCTCGTTTGGCATAGTCCCATCAATGGGAATGGCATCCTCGCTCGGCAAAAGGCTAAACACACCACAAAATGAGGCGGGGATACGCAAAGACCCACTCAAGTCTGTACCAATATCGACAAAGCTCATCCCCGCCGCTATCGCAGCTGCGCCGCCACCACTACTCCCCCCCGGTGTGTATTCTAAATTCCAAGGGTTGTTAGTGGTGCCAAATAGAGTATTACTGCACTGAAAGTCCATCGAGAGGGGCGGGAGATTCGTTTTACCCATAACCTGTGCACCAGCATTCAGCAGTCGTTCCACGGCAGATGCGGTTTGGGTAGGGTGGAACCCCTTGTAACGTTCCGACCCGAATGTGCAGGCCATCCCTCGATAGTAAATTTGATCCTTCAGGGTGATGGGCAAACCCGCCAACGGACGCATGTTACTTGTAGGCTGGTTTTCATTAAGTGTTACAACGGCATTGATCACCGGGTTGAGGCGCTGTATACGTTCTAGCTGGTGGTGTATTACCTCTTTGGCCTGGATATCCCCTGCCGACAAGGCTGCACAAATCTGGGTGGCTGGGTATTGATGAAGTTGCATGGCTTAATCCCGAACAATTTTGTTCCGGACGAATTTAGCAAGTAAAGTGGAAACCTGCTGTTCCTATCATGCTTTTCTGAGTGGAATATAAATACGAGTGAGTTGTTTTGCTGGGTCGATGTAGTTCGGTGTTCCCGAATAAGCTTCGAACGGAAATTCATCACGTAGCCTATAGGCTGTCTGAGCAAGCCAGTTGCGATAAATCTGGTTCCAAGTTTGGTAGAGGAATTTGTAATCCCCCCAGTGTTCAAAGACCGCCCATGTTCCAGCGTCGAACATGTGCCAATTATAGCTTTTGTTGTTGTTCGGGCGTTCTGAGTAGGCTCCACCGTACCAAACTGTAACGGTATCATCATTGAGCATCTGGGGGGTGTTAGGAAAACAGCTCATCAAGAATTGATCCGGCGGCACTATCTCTTTCAGTAGCGCTAAAAAATATGCACCAATATCTAAATCACTCTTGTGGAAAAATTGGCCTTCATAGGTTCCTCTCGACTGCTGAAACCGAAAATAAAATGGTCGTAGAGTGACGATCTCGACTGGCTCAATCACCTGGCGCGGCGGCTGATTGATCAAATACGGGCGGCCCTGTTGCACCCCTGTTTCTGCGGCTTCGGGAGAGTTGCGAAAAGCAGAGGGGCTTATTCCGAACTGTTTTTTGAATGCCCGAGAAAACGCGCTATGGGTTTGAAAACCGCAATTAAGTGCAAGCTGCAGTAAGTTGACGTTTGGAGTGTTGGTGAGTTCCAATGCTGCGGTCTCCAGACGGCGCACCGCAATATAGCGATTCACAGGTTCTCCCATATAGGCAAAAAACAATCGTTGAAAATGAAAAGGCGACAGATGAACATGATTAGCAATATCGGTAACTTTCAAATTTCTATGAAGGTTTTCCTCAATTAACTGCGCTGCTTGAGTTACTTTCGTTCTATTTTTATCCAACTTTTTCATCGGATTATTTTAATTACCCTTGAACCGATTTCTCATGAAAAATCTACAGCCAGTATTTATATCTTCGTCCAGCTTATTTTCCTGCACCCATACGTATTAACGTCGACAAAAAATTCTATTTGGAAAAATCTAAAATGGTTTTTTTATTGTAGACACAGTGTTCAAAGCATAATTTGCTTACTCCACTGGTCAACAATAGCGGTGACAATACGATTTGAAAGGCCAAACTTTTACGGCCTGCACGAATAGTTTTAATAAGAACCGGCATTCCCAGTCATAAGGACAAAGTAAGGAAAGTCCGCAAAATCTGTCTGCAGCCCTTCCCCTGAGCACCGTCTATCTTAGTCACTGCCTAAGTCCTTAAAACTCAAAGCTTACTTGGTAGCTTGCTACCTTAAGCTGTTGGACGCAGCTTCACCAAATCATTAAGCACGCCTTCTAGGCCGCCATAAACTGATATTTTATCGATGCGTGTACTGACTTTTTCTAAGGATTCCAATTCTTTTAGACGCAGTAATGTAGGATTGTTATCCATCATCTTGGCAGTGTTATGCAGGGAACGCATAGCCTGGGTCTCTTCACGACGCTTTATTAAATTCGCTTCAGACTCCTTCTGAGCTTCCACTACCTGATTAAGAATCATCTTCATGTCGCCTGGTAAGATAATATCTTTCACTCCGACACTGACAATCTCGATACCATAATGCGCTAGTTTTTTATGGATAGCCGTTGCAATAACAATATTCAGTCGATCTTTATCTGCTAATAAGCTATCCAGAGTCTGGGTACCCACCGCTTCACGCAAACTTAGTTGTAATTCACGATAAATATGGTTTTTATAATCACTGAGCTTCAATGCCACCCGCTGTGGATCTGTAATCTTGAAACTGCCACTTAAGTTGATACGCAGGCTAACTCTATCTTTGGTTAGAATTTCCTGGCCACTCACTTCAATAGTTTGCAGGCGCATGTCTATCAATTTCACTGCGATAGAGCGATTGTATTTCCAAAATCCATAACGACCCGGCTGCAGCGCTTTCTCCAACTTTCCATTGACAACTAAAAGACCCACATGCTCATCGGGGACTTCGTTATAGCTTACTGCCTGAGCAGCGATGCGTATTTGGCTTGCGCAGGCACCGCGACCGAGAAGCCCCAGTACATTGTCATCAATGGTGTATTCCCTGGAAATATCCACAATACCTACACGAACGGTTTCCCCTCCTTTCCATACGGCCCGGTATGAACCAGGGGGAAGGATATCTACCAGGTTACCATCCCGATAGAAAAGTCCGACTTGTTGATCAGACAATTCGTAGGACTGCAAATATTCACCTAACACTTCGCTATAAGTATTCAGCAGGAATTTTGCTTTAATCGCATCAAAAACCACCTCAGTAATATCATAGGTCTCCACCCGTACATCACCTGAGAGCAGCCAAATACGGTGACGCCCTGGTGGCAGCACCCTTTCAAATCGGCTGCGGCGAAACAGTAGTGCTCGCTCGTTATCAGCCACATTGACAATCTTCCATATTTTAAAGAGAGACTTCATTTCTCCGATCTCTTATCATTTTATTCCTTTAGGGTGGGGCCCACTTGATCTCAGAGTGGCCCAACGCTTATACACAGAGGGTGCAAAATACAGCGGTTCTGCAAAATTCTTCTTGCACCCATCCTGGGTAACGAAGCCAACATCCTTGGCCAAAATAGAATCAATGCGAATGCTGTAATCCACACACACAGCGTAAACCCACGCAAGGCGACACTGCCGCCGGCGTGCCTTTATGGCTAGCTATTGCTGCAATTCCCAATAACCGAAACCATAAGGCACTGTAGGCCCCGGATAGATTTCAACAAAGAGGGCTTCTTTGTGGGGACTCGAACCCCAGGCTCTCGCCTTCCCTTAAAGTCGCTTTCCAGGCGACGTGACTTTGACAGGAATCGAACCTGTAACAAACCGATTTAACGGTTGCTCTACCAATTGAGCTACAAAGTAGGCGTTTGAAGATTGCCCCAATGGGTACACCTACCGCCAGCGTCGGGGGTGCCAGGCCGGCATACAGAACCGGCTCCGCTGACTGGAACACAAACATTCAAACTTGCTTGCGGAGAGCCTGCCCTTTAGGCATAACTTCCGACATTCCTCACTATTAAACGCCTTATCCCTGGCCGGTGCTAACTATCCTTTGACACAGACTACCTGCTTGAGGGTGTAAACGATTTCCACCAAGTCTTTTTGTGCTGCCATAACCTTCTCAATAGGTTTGTAGGCCGATGGGGTTTCGTCGATCACACCTTCATCTTTACGGCATTCCACGTCGACAGTAGCCGCGCGATGCTCTTCCAGGGATACCAGTTTTTTCGCCTTGGTGCGGGACATCACCCGCCCGGCACCATGGCTACAGCTGCAGAAGCTTTCCTCGTTTCCTAACCCCCTCACAATAAAAGACTTGGCCCCCATACTTCCGGGAATAATGCCCATTTCATCAACACGCGCCCTTACAGCGCCCTTGCGCGTTACCAGTACCTCCTTGCCATAGTGTTGTTCGCGGGAAACGTAATTGTGATGGCAGTTTACCGCCTCCATGCGCGCCTCAAAATCCATACCTAGTGCCTGCTTCACCGCGCCAATAGTGCGTACCATCATGACTTCACGATTGATGCGAGCAAATTCCTGCGCCCACTCCACCGCCCGCACATAGTCATCGAAATGCTCGCTACCCTCGGGGAAATAGGCCAAGTCACTATCGGGCAAGTGGATATGCCAGCGTTCCATATCCCGCTTGGCCTTTTCGATAAAGTAGGTACCAATACGGTTACCCACACCACGAGAGCCGCTGTGCAACATCAGCCACACGCTGCCTTGCTCATCCAGGCACATCTCAATAAAGTGATTACCGGTACCAAGCGTTCCCAAGTGATTGATATTATTTGTATTTTTCAATACTGAGTGCTTCTCTTTCAGCACCTCAAACTGCGCTGCCAACGGTGCCCAGCCGGCAAGTGCATCGTCCGGCGGATTCTCCCAGGCCCCCTTATCCCGACCCCTACCCCGGTGCCGACCAGTGCGGCCGTGGGGCACGGCGCGCTCAATAGCACTGCGGACGCCCGCCAGGTTGTCTGGCAGCTGTGCTGCGGTGAGGCTGGTGCGGACTGCCATCATGCCACAGCCAATATCCACACCCACGGCTGCGGGGATTACCGCTCCCAGGGTGGGTACCACACTGCCAATGGTGGCGCCTTTGCCCAGGTGTACATCGGGCATTGCCGCCACCCACTTGTGGATAAAAGGCAACTGCGAAATATTTTTAAGCTGAGCCCTGGCTTCTTCTTCAAAGGGCACACCTAAGGTCCAGGACTTAATCGGTACCCCACCTGCCTGCATCACTTCATACGGCAATGGTTTCATCTCTCGCTCCTTTAAGAATCTCATGAAACCGCGTTACCACTTCACGCGCTTCTTTTGCCATTGATATAGCGAATCGAGTGCCAACTTTTGCAGAAACTTTCCAAATTTCTGTAACTCATTGTTTTTTATGAAAAAATTATTTTATAGGTAGCGTTCTAAGGGAGGGTTAGCCCAGTACGATGTTTAGAAAATCTATCTTTTAAGATAGCTATTTATTATTTTAGATAGTATGAAAACAGTAGCTATCAGTATTCTCGGCACGACTAAAGACCGGCGCGGTAAAAGTGACAAGCGTTGGAACAAGTGGCGCCCCAATATCTCTATGTGCCAGCACGATGACCTGCTGATCGATCGGCTTGAGCTCCTTTTCGACAACCACTCGAAAAACCTGGCAGACCAGGTCACTGAGGACATTGCACGTATTTCCCCTGAAACCAACGTGGTCCATCACCGGGTCAACTTCAATGACCCCTGGGATTTCGAGAGTGTGTACAGCAACCTGCTGGATTTCGCCCGCGATTACGCTTTTAAGCCGGATCAGGAGCAATACCTGGTACATATTACAACTGGCACCCACGTGGCCCAGATCTGTCTCTACCTGCTCACAGAGGCCGGTTATTTCCCTGGGCGCCTGCTGCAAACTTCTCCAGCACAGAAAAACAGTAATTTGCCGGGTCAGTACCAGATTATCGATTTGGATCTATCCAAGTACGACCAGATTGCCTCACGTTTCCAGCGAGAACACCAGGAGGGCACTACCTACCTGAAAGGCGGTATCGAAACCAACAACCAGGCCTTTAACCAGATGATCGAGCAGTTAGAGCAGGTCTCTATTCGCTCCGATGCGCCCATTCTCATTACAGGACCAACGGGGGCAGGAAAATCCCAGCTGGCCCAGCGTGTCTATGAGTTACGTAAACAGCGTGGAAAATTGGAAGGAGGCCTGGTAGCAGTAAACTGTGCCACCCTGCGCGGTGAGAATGCCATGTCCGCCCTATTCGGCCACCGCAAAGGGGCCTTTACCGGTGCCACCACACACCGCCCTGGGCTATTAATGGAGGCGGATAAGGGCCTGCTATTTCTGGATGAGATTGGCGAGTTGGGACTGGACGAACAGGCAATGCTACTGCGGGCCATAGAGCACAAGCGCTTTATGCCCTTTGGCTCAGATAAAGAAGTGAGCAGTCACTTCCAGTTGATCGCCGGCACCAACCGGGATCTAATACAGCTCAGTCGCGAGGGTAAATTTCGTGCAGACTTGCTGGCCCGTATCGACTTATGGACCTACCGCTTGCCCTCTCTGCGTGAGCGTATTGAAGACCTGGAACCCAATATCGACTTTGAGCTTGAAGCCTTCTCCACAAAGTCTGGCCACCTGGTGAGCTTCAATAAAGCGGCGCGGGAGAGGTACCTGAACTTTGGCCGCTCGGGAGAGGCCAGCTGGTCAGCGAACTTTCGCGATCTTAACGCCAGTATCCTGCGCATGGGCACCCTCGCCGACGGCGGGCGTATCACGACCCAGGTAGTGGAGGAGGAAATTCACAGATTACAGATTAAGTGGCAAAGCCCACAGATTAAGTCATCACTGCCCTTTGCCCGTATTGAAACGTTGTTGGGCCGTGACCGCATCGAACAGATGGATTACTACGAGCAGATCAAGCTGGCGGGACTGATTCAAGTTTGTGAGGAGTCCAACTCTATGGCGGCGGCCGGGCGCAAACTGTTCCAAGTGAGCCGCACAGCAAAAAAATCCAATAACGACTCTCACCGGATACGCCAACTTTTAGATAAATACGGTCTTAAATTCGACCAACTGAATAAAACATAGAGGCCGCCTGGCACCATTTTTTGTTAGTCTCATTCCTAAACCCTGATGCTGGATCACGGAATGAGATCTATCTACTTTTTCCCGCTTATTTTTTTACTCAGTGCCTGCGAGCCAACTCAGTTTGCAGGCGGAACCGCCTTGCCAGATGGCTCGGTATACAAAGGCGATATGTTAAACGGCCTATTTCATGGGCAGGGCCAACTCGAATGGCCCAATGGCAGCCTTTATCGTGGCAACTTTCGAGAAGGCCGCATGACGGGCGAAGGCGTATTAACCGGAAATGATGGTTGTACTTATGAAGGCGAGTTTCTCAATGGGGAGCCCCACGGCAAAGGTCGCTATACCTGCAATGGAACTGTGTGGATAGGCGAATTCCTTGAAGGGGAGCTAAAAAACGGTACGTTAAATTGGGATGACGGTGACATTTACAATGGCGAGTTTTTGGCTTTTGACCCTCATGGCGAAGGCAAACTCAGTACCGATGATGGCAGCCTTTATCAGGGCACTTTTGAAAACGGCTATTTAATACAAGGCAACTACTCGGATAGCGATGGCTATCGTTATACCGGCGGCTTTGAGTACGGCTCATACTCTGGCGAGGGTGAACTCACTCAGCCTGACGGCACTGTGATCCATGCCACATTCAGCTATGGGGAAGCTGAGGGGGAAGGTAAACAAATTAGTACGGATGCTGAAGGCAACATTATCGAGAAACCTGGCTATTTCTCCGAAGGTATTTATTACCCTAGCGAAGCTGCTTGGCGCGCACTGGCGAATATACCCGCCGCCCAAGCGGAAACCCGCCTCTACAGTGAGAGTGAACGCTTACGAAACGCTATAAACGCACTGCCCCCACAAAGACCCGGCATCCGTGATATTTACACACTACTAGTAGGTGGTGATGGTACCTCTCCGGTATTTGCAAGGGAGCTGGAGTGGGTGGCAGAACGCCTAGATGAAGCTTTTGATATCGACCAGCGACTACTGCGCCTTAGTAACGGTGGCGGTTACGGTTTTCCCTTGGCCACTCGAACCAGTATCCAGGAAAGTCTAACAGCTCTAGATCAACTGATGGATCCCAAAGAAGACCTGCTTCTGGTGCACCTTGTAAGCCATGGTGCTCGCAATGGAGACTTCAAAATTGCCGAAGGTGAAATACCACTTAACGACCTATCTCTAAAAGATGGGCAACAGTGGCTAGACAATATTAACGCCCAGCACCAATGGATCATAGTTTCGGCTTGCTTTTCCGGCCAGTGGATAGAAGCTTTAAATAACCCCAACAGAGTAATCTTTACTTCAGCCGCTGCCGACCGCAGCTCCTTTGGTTGCAGTGACGACTCTCAGCGCACCTGGTTTAGCTCAGCCCTTTACGGTGAGGCCCTTAACCAAGGTGTAGACAATCCTGAAGCCTGGTTTGAAGCTACAAAATTAAAAGTAACCGAAATGGAGCAGGAGCAGGAAATTAGCAGAAGCCGTCACTCCCTGCCCCAGTATTCAGTGGGAGAGGACTTCCTGATGTGGTGGCAGGGGAAAGAGAAAGCAAATTAGACGGGTATTTCTTCGTCAGAAATAAGTTATTTCTTATTAATTTGGCGGGAAATTTATAAATGCTTCTTCCTGTAAAAAATATTCAGGCTTTATTAGCTAATAAATCTAACAGTAAGCGAAAGGAGGTATCTTTTTGGATTTCGCTAGCTTCTCTACAGAGTTATTACTTATCTTATTTTTCGTTGCTATTTTTGCCGGCCTACTCGATACATTAGCGGGTGGCGGCGGCCTGATAACCGTTCCGACCTTAATCTTAAGCGGTGTTCCACCACTATCTGCCTTAGGTACCAATAAATTACAAGGCAGTATCGGTACAGCAACAGCCACTTATATGATGATTAGGGGTAAAAAGGTAAGCTGGGATGGGGTTAGGAGGTTGATGCTATCCGCCTTTATTGGAGCCGCTATTGGAACCATATCCGTACAACTTATCAATACTGACATCTTATCTTTTGTTATCCCTATAGTACTGTTATTTATTGCTATTTACTTTCTGATTTCTCCGGCTATAGGCCAGAATAATGATGAACCAAAATTATCTAGCAAGAAATATCAATATGGGGTAATTCCATTTATTGGATACTACGACGGCATGTTTGGGCCTGGGACTGGGTCATTTTTCACTTTGTCAGGCATTGCTTGCCGAGGACAAGATTTATTGACAGCCACCGCAATGGCAAAGCCTCTTAACTTCTCCACCAACGTAGCCTCTTTATTGGTATTTTTAGTTGCAGGGCAAGTGGTATGGGTTATAGGTATCCTGATGATGGCTGGACAAGTCATAGGTGCATGGATAGGGTCACACTGCCTTTTTAAAATCAACCCCACCTATTTGAGAGGGGTAGTCGTACTGATGTGTAGCGGAATGCTAATAAAATACGCACACGCTATGGGATGGATAGGTTTTATCTGAAAACAAGCTGCTTTACCGCTTGTATCAATAATTTGCCGGTTATACGCTGGCTTATTCTGGCAATCCCGCTCTAACAATGAAGAGCGGGATTGCAAAACAAGACACTTTAAGAGGCTTTCTGCTCCGCAATAAACCGTTGCATCTGCTCTTCCAACATGGAAAGCGGTAGGGCTCCATTTTTTAACAGTGCATCGTGGAAAGCACGCAGATCAAATTTTTCTCCCAACTCCTTTTCCGCTTGAGCGCGTAACTGGCGGATCTTAATTTCTCCCATTTTGTAAGAGAGGGCTTGGCCCGGCCAGGATATATAACGATCCACTTCTGCGCGTACATTCGCGGGAGATAGCGAGGTATTACTGGAGAGGAAATCGAGCGCCTGCTGGCGAGTCCAGCCCTGAGAGTGAATACCGGTATCGATCACCAAACGTGCCGCACGCCACATTTCATAGCTGAGACGGCCAAAGTGTTCATAAGGCGTTGTATATAAGCCCATTTCCTTGCCAAGGCGCTCGGAGTAAAGCGCCCATCCCTCACCAAAAGCGCTTAAGTAAAGTTCACGGCGGAAGTCCGGTACATTCTCCAGTTCCTGAGACAAAGCACCTTGCAAGTGATGACCGGGTACCGCCTCGTGTAAGGTCAGTGCAGGCAGTTCATATAAGGGGCGCTGATCCAGGCCGTGTGTATTCAGCCAATAGGCCCCACCACGGGTGCCACCGATAGCGGCAGGATTATAGGAAGCCGTGGTGTAGTTGGGCGCGATTTCGCTGGGTACCGGAACGACGCCATAGGGGGTGCGTGGCAGCAGATTAAAGAACTCCGGCAACACATAGTCGATTCGCTTAGAGATATAGGCAGTCTCCTTTAGCAGCTCTTCCGGCGTTTTGGCATAGAACTGGGGGTCCGTACGCAGAAAGTGAGTAAATTCCGCAAAGCTACCTTTAAAACCAGATTCCTTTATTAACGCTTCCATTTCTGCACGAATACGCTTCACCTCGGCCAAACCTGTGCGGTGAATTTCCGTTGGATCCATATCCAAGGTGACGTAATAGCCGATGTTGTAGCGATAGTAATCCTTACCACCACGCAGCTGTTCAACCCCAAGGGTCTCACTGGCGGCTTTCAGATAATCCCCTTCCAGGAAGTTTGCTACACGGTCAAAAGCCGGAATAGCGACCTGTTCAATGGCTTCTTTGCCGGCATTGCGCAGGCGCTGCTGCTCTTCAGTAGTAATTGCAGCAGGCATCTCCGCAAATGGCTTATACAAGCTGCTTTTAGTTGGGTCTTTATAAACCTGGGCTCGCACCGTAGGGGCTATGCCTTGCACCACTATTTTGGGCAAAACAAAACCTGTGCGAATACCCTCGCGCATATTGGCAATATTCTCATCAAAGAAGCGGCCAAACTCGCGGATACGAGCGGTGTAATCCTCATAATCCGCGACGCTGGTCATCGCCAGGCCACTGTGCGCATCCAGGGCTGTACCGAAGAAACTAGAGAAGGTATTGAGCGGTATACGCTTTAAGAATAACTGATTGGCCTCGATGGAGTTTTCCAGTACCCAGGTGAGCAACTCCCGATTAACCTTGTCCGAATCCGCTAACTCGCTAGGGTCTATCGTTTGCAAGCGCTGTAGCAATTCCTGTTCAGACTTCAACCGACGCGCTCTATCCTCAGCAGTCACCCCCGGCAACTGACGGTTATAGTCCGACACCCCCATACGTCCCGCGGTAATTGGATCCTCGCGCAGGCGATACTGCCAGTGGTCTTCGATCACATCCTGAAGCTGTTCTGTTGCCGTTGTGGCCCAAGATACTGGGGTTAGTACACAAGTGGCCAAGATAACGCCAGATAGCCGCTTAAAGTGTTTTGCCAGGGCCTTGCCGGATTTCACGCTGCTCTCCATTTAATCGCTAAGTTTATGCTCATCGAAATTGATATTCGTTATGATCGGCCAACCTTAACATGAGTGACACACTGCAAGATTGTTTTCCGTGACTCTGAAACCGAGATAGTTCGTGACTTGAGGACGAGGTGGTTAAAGATTGATTACATAAAAAGGTGTGAATTGAGAGGACTGTGGGAGCCGCAGTGGCTGCAACTCCCACACTATCGGTGACTAATTAGCCCCTGCGCGCATAAGAGCGAATAGCAAAGCCACCACTCAAACCGGCGGAATACATGGACTGATACCAGAAGGATTGGGTAAACCAATTAAAGAAAGACGCGCGGGATTCAAACCAGAATTCGCCAAAGTTCGGATCAAAGAAGGCGATGTCTTGCGCTACCCAGGCAGCCATGGTGTGACCGGCGAAAGTGCCATCCAGGCTGATTTTTTTATAGCAGCCCGCTCCGCCCGTTTGATCGAGAATAATTTCCCGAGCCAAGGCATTGGGAGAGAACAAACCGCTCTGCCCATTGGCTCTGCGCGGATTATTAATACCACGAATCGTATTACCACCACGCCCATTGGGGAAAGCCCCCCCAAAAATATTCTGACTGACAGGATACAGGTTTTGCACCCCCAACCAGGCTTCGGTAATCCGATCCTGATCATCGTGCATGCCTGCCTGTTGTAAAGTCATCACATGATAGAGATGGCGCTCATCGAGCGTGTTATTGGGGTATAACCAGCTCCACAAAGTACCGCCTTCAGAGTGATACTTCATCCAAAAAGCCGAGAGGGATTCACACACACCACCAGCAGTATCTTCATGCATGGTGATCAACCCCTTCACCGGATCGAAGCATTGGCTAAAGTCCTTGACAATTACTCCATTGTATCTGGGCACCGCCTGTTGCACGGGCTGTACACGTGTACCAGTTACGGTAAGAATGGTTTTGTCGACCCAAATAGGCATTTTTATTCTCTCACTTCTACTAGGCAAGAAAAGCGCTTTTAAAATCCCTTTTAAAAATTTAGTGGAATTTTTCTACGCCACTTATCAGATTGGGCCGGCATTGAAGCAGAAAAGTTTCAGCGCCAACAGGAAATAGAAAAGCTTTTTAAATCGACTCTGGCACTCTTTTTCCAGGCCGCATAAATGCTTATTTTGAAGGGAGGTTTTAAGTGGTGCTGGCCAAATTTTATTGGCTATAGTGGTATTTTTTTGTTCAACCACGAAAAAAATAGATAGTAAGAGTCTAAAAATTACTGCTGAAATTTTAATTGGTAGGGCTTTCCCTCGGAATTACCATTTCTGCTAAGACCATATACAAAACCACCCAGTTTTTTAATTGCTTAAAAAGTATAAAGAAAAATGGAGAGGGAAATTTTGGCAGAAAACTATTGAGAAATTTCAGTAGCCATCCCCCTACGAAACTGGACCTACACTAAAAAGAGCTTGTTAAACCAATATGGGGTTCACCCTATCCAAAGTTCGCCTCAAGATAAGTGGGGCTAGCAAAGTGAGAATTATCATTCTGTTACATTTCATTCTCATCATCAGGTTTTAGCTTTATCAATACTCCGCAATAAAACTGGAGAAAAAGGAGACCCGTAGTGAAAAGCCTTTGTGTTGCTGCAGTGCAAATGGTCAGTGGCGAGAGCGTTACAAATAATCTCTCACAGGCCTACAAACTACTTGTGGAAGCTGCCGGGCACGGCGCGCAACTGATACTACTGCCGGAAAACTTTGCGCATTTCTCGGATAAAGGTAGTTTTTCCGTGGCCGAACCTTTTTGCATTTCTGGTAAAGCCAATGCAGATAGACAACCCATTCAACACGCACTTGCAAATTGGGCAGAGGAGCTGGGTATCTGGCTGGTCGCAGGCTCGATACCCTTACTGGAGCGAGCCGACGGTAGCCCTACTGAGGGGAGGCGCAGCCGCTCAGCGTGCCTGCTATTCGACGATCAAGGCGCTTTGCTGGCTCGCTACGACAAAATACATTTATTTGATGTGGAAGTTGAGGACGCTACCGGCAGCTATCGTGAATCCGCCAGTATTGAACCCGGCAACGAGCCCTGTGTGGCGACATCGCCCTGGGGGGCTCTGGGGCTCAGTATCTGTTTTGATCTGCGCTTTCCCGAACTCTACCGCCAGCTGGCCATAGCCGGTGCTGAGATTTTTTTGGTGCCTGCGGCATTTACCCACACCACAGGGCGGGCACACTGGATGACCCTATTGCAAGCACGTGCGATTGAGAACGGCTGCTTTGTAATTGCCGCCAATCAGGGGGGGATCCACTCGGAGAAAAGACGTACCTGGGGACATTCCGCGATTATTGATCCCTGGGGTGAAATCCTGGCCGAAGCCGGCGAGGGTGAAGCAGTCATCACTGCCACATTAGAAGCTGAAAAGTTGGCCAATATACGGCGGCAAATGCCATTACTTTCCATGCGTCGGCTTGGGGTCTAAATAAAAGGAATCTAAACAAAAGGTGCCTAAATAAAAAAGGGGCACCTAACGGTTGCCCCTTTTTTACGACATAGACTGTGGCAAGAAGGTGATATTAAACCTTCTCCACTGTCTGCTCGATACGCCCAAAAATAGACTGACCTTCACCATCGAACATCTCGATAGCGATAGTGTTGCCGAAATCCATAAACGGTGTACTAGGCGAACCATTCTGGATGGTTTCGATCATGCGGATCTCAGCGATGCAGCTGTAGCCAACGCCACCCTCTGCTACCGGTTTGCCGGGACCGCCATCCAGCTTATTGGATACGGTACCGGAACCGATAATAGTACCCGCACAGAGTGGGCGGGTCTTCGCCGCATGGGCGATCAACTGGCCAAAATGGAAGGTCATATCCACACCAGCATTGGGCTCACCAAACTTCTCACCGTTCAGTTGTGAGACCAGTGGCAGGTGCAATTTGCCCTCACGCCAGTTTTCACCCAGCTGCTCTGGAGTCACGCATACTGGTGAGAAAGCACTAGAGGGTTTGGACTGGTAGAAACCAAAACCTTTAGCCAACTCCGCAGGAATCAATCCACGCAGGGAAACGTCATTCACCAACATTACCAATTTGATATGGGAGAGCGCATCCTCGGAGGATACTCCCATAGGTACATCGTCGGTGATTACGGCGATTTCCGCCTCGAAATCGATACCAAAGCCCTCACTTTGCGGCATGGTCACCGGCTCGCGCGGGGCCAAGAAGGTATCAGAGCCCCCCTGGTACATCAGCGGATCGCTATAAAAGCTCTCAGGCACCTCGGCACCGCGAGCCTTGCGCACCAACTCAACATGGTTCACATAGGCACTGCCATCGGCCCAGTGATAGGCGCGCGGTAGAGGCGATGCACACAGGCTCTGCTCGAATGGCTCACCGGCAATCTCGCCGTTTTGCAAACGCTCGTGCAGCTTCTCCAGCTCACCACTGACTGATGCCCAATTGTCCAACGCACTCTGCATGGTGGGGGCAATATCGCCAGCTGGCACCATACGGGTAAGATCATCGCTAACAACAACCAGTTGGCCATCGCGGCCGGATTTAAGGCTGGCTAACTTCACTGTGCCTCCCCTTCAGTTTTTTCCACAAATTCTTCTTCCCCGTGCATCCAGGCGGCGTGCCTTGGGGCTTTTTTAGTACGCGACCACTCTTCCAACATATCCTCAGCAACCCGCTTCAGCTCTTTGTGCATACCAGGCTTGGCGGTATTGGCAGCCAGCTCAATGCGATGACCGTTGGGGTCGAAGAAATAGATAGACTGGAAAATCGTGTGATTGGTAGGGCCGAGTACGTCGACCCCGGCCGCTTCCAGTCGCGCTTTGGTCTCAAGCATTTCTTCCATGGACTCCACTTCGAAAGCGATATGCTGCACCCATTTGGGTGTGTTCTCATCGCGCCCCATCTCCGGGGAGTTGGGGATTTCGAAGAAGGCAAGCACATTCCCCATACCCGCGTCCATAAAGACATGCATGTAAGGGTCCGGCTCACCGGTTGAGGGTACCTCGTTTTCGGCAATGGCCAGCTGGAAGTCCATGCCGAGAAGATCGCGGTAAAATTCCACCGTCTCCTTAGCGTCCCTGCAGCGATACGCCACGTGGTGAATGCGCTTAATGCCCATAGAAGCCTCCGATTGTTATTCCTTTTCTTTAATGACGCCACGCTTGAGCTGGTCACGCTCAATGGATTCAAACAGGGCTTTGAAGTTGCCCTCGCCGAACCCTTCGTCTTCCTTGCGCTGGATAAACTCGAAGAATACCGGGCCGAGCATATTGGCAGAGAAAATTTGCAGCAGCAGACGCGGCTGGCCGCCCTCAGTGGTGCCATCCAGCAGGATGCCGCGGCTCTGGAATTCCTCGGTAGGTTCGCCATGTCCTGGCAGGCGCTCTTCCAGCATTTCGTAGTAAGTGTCCGGCGGCGGGGTCATAAACTCCATACCGCGTTCTTTCAGGCGATCCCAACAGGCAATTAAGTCATCACAAGCAAAGGCGATATGCTGGATACCTTCGCCGTTGTACTTCATCAGGAACTCTTCGATCTGGCCACCGCCACCAGCTGCTTCTTCGTTCAGCGGGATACGGATCTTGCCATCCGGTGCTGTCATCGCCTTGGACAGCAGGCCGGTGTATTCGCCTTTAATGTCGAAGTAACGGATCTCGCGGAAATTAAACAGATCTTCGTAGTACTTGGCCCAGTAATCCATGCGGCCGCGATACACATTGTGGGTGAGGTGATCCAGAGTGTGGAAGCCGCAACCTTCCGGACGACGGTCAACGCCCTCTTCCCAGATAAAGTCGATATCGTAGATAGACTCACCATCTTCGTAGCGGTCGATCAGGTACAGGGTCGCACCGCCAATACCTTTGATTGCCGGCAGGTGCAGTTCCATCGGGCCGGTATTCACATGAACAGGCTGTGCACCTTTGCGCAGGGCCTCTTCGTAGGCGAACTTGGCATCTTTTACGCGGAAGGCCAGACCACAAGCGGAGGGACCGTGCTCCTGGGCGTAGTAATAGGCGTGGCTGTTGGGCTCGTAGTTGGTGACAAAGTTGATATCACCCTGGCGCCACAACTCCACGGCTTTAGAGCGGTGGCTGGCCACCTTAGTAAAGCCCATGGCGCTAAACACAGTCTCGAGAATGCCTTTCTCCGGCGCAGTGAATTCTACAAATTCGAAGCCATCCAAACCCATCGGGTTCTCAAATAAGTCGGCCATGCAGTCCTCCGTCTCTTATCATCGCGGCGCCATTTATCGGGGCTGCGCGCTGGTTAATTTCTAGCGCAAAGGAAGTTAGTTGCAGATGTAACTAATGTCAAGGGGCCAGGAATACGTACCCAAAGGCAGCATTCAGTCACTAAGTATGAGGAGGTTATGCATTCACGTGAATTGTAAGAAAGACCGCTAGATAAGCGATTCAGGTGAGAAAGAGAGGCGCAGCACAGGTTTGTACCGCACCCTCAGCAGCAGATGCTATTTACGAGCGCACTTGCCAGTATCGGTGCGGCACATATGCTCTTTATGAAACTTGCCGCTCATCTGGTCGCACTGGGATTTGGTAACATCCCCGGCGCAGGCACTTTCTGCATGCTGGCAGCACCCGGTTTCAGCAGTGCCCATACCGCCTTTGTCCATGGACTCTTCCTTTTTCCTCTGTTCACAAGCGGAGAGGGTCAGCACCAGCGCAGCCGCCAGTATTCCGATTGAAGCTTTGAATTGCATATAGGCCTCCTAACTAGCCGGCGAGTGGCCGGTGACATGGATGTCGCGGAATCCGCCGCCCATGGCTCTGTGCGACCCGCGTAAACATACCCGACATCTCCACCAACTGAGCGGGCTTCGCACCGGGGCACAGAGCCTCTCAGCCATCCCGTAGATTTACCGGGCCATGCATTGACTGTAGCCCACACTGGCAGCGGAACCATCTGACTGGCGGGACACTTTCGATTTTTTACAGATATCGCGCCTACCTTCTCAGCAATTCACTGATTGTGACGCCGAGAGCCGGTACAATCGCTGACCGTTTGTCGGGTCATGCCCCAATCCGCCTGTATCTTTTGAGGACTGCCTATGCTTCTCGCCGCTCTCGCCATTATCGCCGGCTTTATTGTGCTGGTCTGGAGTGCTGACCGCTTCGTGGAAGGCGCCGCTGCCACAGCCAAGCACGCCGGTATGCCCACGCTGTTGATCGGCATGGTGATTGTCGGTTTCGGTACTTCTGCCCCTGAGATGGTAGTTTCAGCCATTGCCGCGCTGGATGGCAGCCCCGGCCTGGCCCTGGGCAACGCCTATGGTTCCAATATCACCAATACCGGCCTGATCCTTGGCCTCAGCGCCCTGATAATTCCCTTGAGCGTACATTCGAAAATTGTGCGCAAAGAGCTACCGCTATTAATGGCCATCACTCTTCTGAGTGGCGCCTTCCTATGGAATGACAAGCTGGAGCGCTGGGAATCGATCATTCTGTTACTGGGTTTCTTCGGCTTGATCGGTTGGAGTGTATTCTCCGCCCTGCGCGGCAAAGGCGATAATCTGGAAGGTGAGGTCGCTGAGGAGCTGGAAGAACACGCCATGCCCCTGGGCCGGGCTCTATTCTGGGTAGTCGCCGGCTTGGTACTTCTGATTGTCAGCTCGCGGTTGTTGGTTTGGGGCGCAGTGACCATCGCCGAATCGCTGGGCGTTAGCGATCTGATTATCGGCCTTACTATTGTCGCCCTCGGTACTTCTCTACCAGAACTGGCAGCCACCATAGTAGCCGCGCGCAAAGGCGAACACGATATTGCGATAGGCAACGTGGTGGGTTCGAATATGTTCAATCTGCTGGCCGTGGTGGGGATTGCCGGCACTATCGCTCCCATGTCCAGTGTGCCACCGGAAGTACTCACCAGAGACTGGCCCATGGTGATCGGCTTGACCCTGGCCCTGTTTGTCTTCGCCTATGGCTTTCGTGGCCAGGGTCGAATCAACCGCTGGGAAGGCGGTGCTCTTTTGACAGCTTACCTTATCTACACTGGCTACCTCATCACCACCATTACTAAAGCCGCACTTTGACCGTACTTGGGGTGGCTTCACACCACCCCAAGTTTACCGCCTGAATTCGCCATAATTTGCCCCCAAAAAGCCCGTTCTTCCAGACCAGTGCCAGCTAGTATTGGCAGCACCTCAAGGGAAATAATGACGGAGATGCTTTTATGAGGCGGAGCTTTTTTGCCAAAGTTGGCATGTTGGGTTCTTTATTCGGCTTTGGAGCTATTTACCTATTAAATGCTTCCTGGTTGGCTCCAACACCCCAGGGCGAGCCCGTTCTTATTTCCCATCGCGGTGTCTACCAAACCTACAATCGCGATAATCTAGGGCGTGACGATTGTACGGCTATTCGCATATTCCAGCCTGAGCACCGCTATCTTGAAAACACCATTCCCTCCATGGAAGCAGCATTTGCGCATGGCGCGGATATTGTCGAACTCGATATCCATCCCACAACCGACGGCGAATTTGCCGTATTTCATGACTGGACTTTGGATTGCCGTACAAATGGAAGAGGCGTCACTCGGAAGCATGCCATCACTGACCTAAAGAAGCTCGATATCGGCTATGGGTACACCTTCGATGGCGGAAAAAGCTTCCCTTTTCGCGGCCAGGGCATTGGACTACTGCCCACATTGAAAGAAGTTCTGCAACACTTCCCAGATCGACAATTCCTGATCAATATAAAAAGTAATGACCCCAATGAAGCAGACCTACTCAATAACTATTTACGCCAACACAAACTACTCTCCGATTCCCGCTTAATGGTCTACGGCGGCCCCCTCCCAATCGCAAGAATACGGGAGTTAAGGCCCAAAGCTTTGGCCTTCAGTAGGGACAGCGCAAAAGATTGTGCACTGGGATATTTGCTGATTGGGTGGAGCGGCTATATCCCCGAGGCTTGCCGCAACAGTATTGTTATGGCACCCAATACCTGGCATTGGGCACTCTGGGGCTGGCCGAACCGATTAATCGACCGGGTAGCCCAAAGCGGCAGTTTAGTCATAGTGCTGGATCATCGAGATAAAAAGGGCGGCCTTACCGCTATCTACCGACCAGAGGATTTAAATTTCCTGCCTAAGAATTACAACGGTGTTATCTGGATTGAGAAAATTGAAGTCATTGGTCCACTGTTACAAGCCAGCCATGAATAAACACTAACGTTTTCGCCGCTGTTCTAATCGCGCCAGCTGTGCTTGTAACCGCTCTATCTCTTCGAGTAATTCCAGCGCCAGCGCAGCACCGGCAAGATTGACTCCAAGATCCCGCTCCAGCGTGTAGACACGACGAACCCTGCGCACGCAAATACCACTAAAGCGCCAGCGGGGTTTGCGCGCACGTGGCTCGATAATACCTTCCTCCACCAGTGCCAATATACGTTCAGCAGGAAGCTCACAGGCGCGACACAATTCGCTCAAACTCAGTTCACTCTCTTCATCAAGCAGCACACCGGTGACCTGTTCGGCCTTTCTAACTCTCATTATCAGCTCCCCATGGATTGGCGCGGATTAAAGTCAAAGGCCTTACTGAATTGACGATAGGCCTCGCGCTGAGCATCGCTAGTGGCAGAGGGGGTAACTGTCTGCAGCACGATGTACATATCACCAGGTTGTTTGGCAGGGATACCCCGCCCCTTGAGGCGAAGCTTCTTGCCGTTATCACTATTGGCAGGGATGGTAACTTTCAGGGGCCCGCTCGGTGTTGGTACCTGTACTTTGGCCCCCAAGGCCATCTCCCAAGGGGCCATGGGTAAGTCCAGATAAACCGTTGGGCCCTCGGTATGATAGAGACGATGAGAGTTGAAAATGATCTCGAGATAAAGGTCACCGGGTTTACCGCCGCCAATGCCTGCTTCACCCTGCCCGGCCAGACGAATTTGCTGACCTTCAGTAATCCCTTTTGGAATCTTGACGTTTAGTGTGCGCTCCTGCAGTTGCGGGCGCCCATCCTCCCCCAACACCGTGTGTTTAAGGGTAATCTGCCGACTGCTGCCGCGATAACTGTCTTCCAGATCTATGGCGATTCGCGCGTAGGTGTTTTCCCCCTGAGCACTGTACTGGCGCCTCTGTCTGCCGCCATAGCCCTGACTAAATCCGCCTCGCCCAAATAAGCTCTCAAAGAAATCGCTGAAAGCCTCACTATCGGCATCGGTATAACCACCACCGTGAAACTCAAACCCCTGATCCCAATTAGGGGGCGGCCGGAAATCCTGGCCGGACTGAAAGCCACTACCCAACTGATCATAGGCCGCACGTTTCTCTGGATCCTTAAGCACTTCGTAGGCCTCATTCACCTCTTTAAAGCGCTCCTCGGCATCCTTCTCACTACTGACATCGGGGTGGTATTTACGTGCCAACTTTCGATAGGCACGCTTGACCTCCGCCTGATCAGCATTCCGCTCCAGACCGAGAATCTTGTAATAGTCCTTGTATTCCATGGCTTTAATAAAAGCCGATGATGAGAGGGTTCGCCACGTATTTAAAGTGAGAAAATCGACGCGACTATTATCTGATTAAGTAGATGTCCACTGGTAAATAGAAGCGCCGATAGAACAATCGGCGCCGTAGTATTAATTTAATGCCCAGTTTCGTACCACATGTTGGCTGTTACATATTCGATACTTCCATCCTTGTAATGGATATAGGCCTGTGCCTCGTTGGATGAATAAGCTCTGACTGTCACACCGCATGAGAGCCCAGAATTACAACCTTTTATCCAATGGACCCGATCAATAGATTTAGAGATATTGGTAATACTCCAACTTCCAGAAGTGGAGCTTCCAAAACTGAAATCTATTCCATTACAGTGGGAAGTGCCATTTCCAAACACTTGGCCGCCAGATTTGACATTTAGTTGGCAAACAAGATTGGCAGAAAAAGCCGGAACGGCTAAAGAGGAGGCAAAAATTAGGGAACTCGCTAATAGAATTTTTTTGATAGTCATTTTCCTAACCTAGTTATTTTTATATATTAGTTGTCGCAGCAAACCAAATTAGCGACCTTAATCAGGTTAACATCCAGATTTTAATCTTCAAAGGCGCTTCCAGAGTCCTAACGAAAAAAATTGAGAATCTTTTATCAATTTTATGCAATTTTTTTCCATTACCAATAGATCAGTTTATAAAATCCAAATACGGATAATTTAAATGTCGATTCAGCCTTTAAAGACGACATCAAAAAAAGAGTGTTGATGCGCCATTTCAATTAGCAACTTAAATAGCACATAAACATCAACTACTCAGCTAAAGGAAACAAAAATGAATCATGCTCCCAGAGTAACATCACTACAAAACTGGTAATTATCGCTCGGCAGAATAAGGATCTTCCGCGGTCAAATAGGCAAGAATATCTGCTTTCTTTTCTTGGGAATGTAACCACTCTCGAATTTCTTTTACTTTGTCATATAGCTCTTCGCCAAATCTGCTTCTATAAACCTCAGAAAAAGTCTCTTGTGCCCTAGTATCCCTAACCTTTTTCTGCCACTCATGGGTAACCAATGAGTTCAAAGAAGCAGCAAGCCCCTCAGCTCTCAGAAGCTCCCACTCTCCCTTATCCAGCCAAATACCACCAACTGTAGGGCTATAATCTAAACGGTGTTCACTAGCCGCAGTAATTTTTAACTTCTGCATGATCATGCCTGTTACCGGACATAAAATAGCTTTCTTGGTATCTTCAGCCACGATTTCATTTAGCACAGCTATATTATCGGAAAACTGGTACTCGGGATTTTTTCTTTTCCAAGTCAGATAGTCTTCAACCAAAATCCAGTTCCCACCACAACTTGAGCAGGTATGTGCACGAAACAACTGCTCAATGACAACTGGTTTGAGCACACCTTTTTTACAACTGGTACAACGTTTCATAATTTTTTTTCCATAAAAAATAACCCAGACCTTTTTTAAAGACCTGGGCTGCGAGATTAGAGTTTTTATCAGATAAATAACTAGTAAATAAAGCCCGAATATCGTTTATCTACCAAATCTGAAAAATATTAACTCTCTGTCTCAACGGGTTTACTTAAGTTGCCAACACCCGCTTCTTTCAAGAGAGAATCCACTAAGGGGGCCATCGCACGGTGCTTCAGAGCACTGCCGACTAAAGCTTCCGGCAGGCTTTGGCCTTTAGCTTCCGACTCTCCATCCAGAATTCCACTGGAGGCACGACCATCCACACCATTTAAACCTTCGACAGAAATAATTTTCATGCCATCAATACTTTCCATCGGTTTAACACTTTCACGGATAATATTGGGCAGATTCTCATGCAGGCTCAGCACCTTCTTCAATGCAATCTGAGCTTCACTGAGACTGTTGTATGCCTCGTTCATCAGGCGCTGACCTTCAGCATCCACTGCGTATTTCTCGCGATCTGCTTCAACCTTAATACGAATTGCCTCTGCCTCTGCAGAAGCCTGCAAGCGAAGTGCTTCGGCTTTATCTTCTGCAGCTGACTTCTCCGCTTCGGCCATTACTTTAATACCGGTAGCCTGACGCTCAGCCACTTTCTGGGCTTCGATAATCTCAATGCGCTTATCACGCTCTGCCACTTCCACGTCCTTGGCAGTGCGCACCTGCTCCTCCGCTTTTACCGCTTCAGCCAGTGCAACGTTGGCCTGCTGGTCTGCCTGGGACTGCTCTTTGGATTTTTCCGCAACGGCAATTGCCCGCTCCTGCTCCGCAATCTCTACAGATTTCTCTTTGGAGATACGCTGCTCATCGAGAATACGCTCGCGCTCAATTTCCTGCTCTCTCAGGCGGCGCTCCTTTTCAATCTCCAACAGTTTAGTCGCCTGCTCTGCGGCAATCTGGGATTGGCTAACTTCACGCTGGGCTTCAATTTCTGCCTGACGCGCAGCCCTGTCTTGTGCGGCCAGTTCACGAGCAATATCAGCTTTTTGTGCGGCTTCGCGATTT
This sequence comes from Microbulbifer variabilis, assembly GCF_023716485.1. NCBI lineage: Bacteria > Pseudomonadati > Pseudomonadota > Gammaproteobacteria > Cellvibrionales > Microbulbiferaceae > Microbulbifer > Microbulbifer variabilis. Next base: position 121,855 of record NZ_CP092418.1, on the reverse strand, counting down.
TCCAGCTCGCGTTGTTGCTCCAAATGGGCGTAACGTTTTTCCTTATCAATTTCCAGTTTCTGGCGCTCGGCTTCGAGGTTTTTCTTCTCGATCTGCACCATAGTTTCCTGTTCGACGTCGTTCACTTCCTTGCGGCGCGCTTCAATGGAGCGGGTCATGCTGGCAAGGCCTTCGGCATCGAAGACATTATCCTGGTTAAAAAACTCTTTGTGAGTCTGGTCAAGACCAGTCAAAGAAACAGACTCCAGTTCCAGTCCGTTTTTCAACAAATCCTCGGAAACTACCTGTTGTACTTTTTGTACAAACTGACTGCGTTGTTCATGCAACTCTGCCATTTCCATTTCGGCGGCCACAGAGCGAAGCGCATCGACAAATTTGCCCTCAATCATTTCCTTCAAGGCTTCGGGGTCCAGAGTGCGTAGGCCCAAAGTCTGTGCCGCATTGGCAATCGCCTCGGCATCGGGCTTCACGCGCAAATAGAATTCCGCAAGTACATCCACACGCATGCGATCCTTGGTAATCAGCGCCTGGTGCTCTTTGCGGGATACCGCAAGGCGCAGGGTATTCATATTCACCGGAATAATTTCATGTAACACCGGTAATACCAGTGCACCACCATTCATAATAACTTTTTGCCCACCCATACCGGTACGCACAAAAGAACGCTCTTTAGAGGCACGGGTATAAAGCCGTGCAAAAATAGTCCCAATAACAATCAGGGCCACTAATATAGCCCCGGCAATAAATACCATAATCGGAAGGTTTCCTATCACTGCTAGATTCTCCATTTAGTTATTCTCCATAAGATGTATACTGCTGGGGCGAGTTACTCGAAAATGTGCTCCCAGCTCTTCAACCAGTAACACCTTATCCCCCTGATTAAATATTTCACTCTCATCCGGCTCCACCATTACATAGTGTGTGGTTCCATATTCATCACTAAAACGCGCCTCTGCCGGTGAACCGGCTTCTGCTCTGCCGATCGTAATAATCGCTACACGGCCAATAAAGGAGTTTCTCTCAACCGCCTCAGATTCATCACCCACGGCAAAGCGTCGCATAATATTGCCAACAAAACGTACCTGGGGGAGAGCCAGGAAAAGGACTCCGACAGCAAGTAAACCACCCGGCAATAGATACCCAAAGAATGACTCCATGAGCATTTGGATTAATAAGCCCGTTGCTCCAAAACCAACCAAAAAAGTAACTAACAAGATAAGTGCAGGCACTTCCCCAAAGCGTAACCATCCGAGTAGTTTAGTCATCCCCCCTGATAACCCTGTGTCTGGTACGTCAACATTAAAATCTGGTAGTACGTTATCCAGTAAGTCTGAAATACCAACACCAATCAATGTCATCACGCCTTCAAGAAGCGCTATCATAAACATTAAAAGTAGCGCGCCAGTGAAGATCAGGTTTTGATCTTGCAACAAAAATATCATCAGCCCCCCGATTTAATTTTGGCTAAACGTTCTTTCACACGATTATTTCGTGCAAACTCCTCAAGCTCTGCTAATTTGCTGGCATCTATCCCAGAGTCGAATGTCGATATAGCTGTATTACCTACTGCTCGATTAAATGCATCTGTAGCTTGTTCTACCTGAGCTTTCGATTTTCTATCCCTACCATATTCATCAGTAAAAACGCTACCTCTTGCATTTTTATTGACTGCAATAAATTCCTGTAATTGCTCACGCATTTCACGCTTCTTACCTTGCAGAGCAAGAATATAAGAACCTAGCTCCTTTATTTCTATATTATTTTCACTGATCGCTTTCTCTAAAATTGGAAGCTGCACCTCAATATCCATTTGCTTGGCGATGGCGACTTCAGCCAAATCATCACGACCTTTATTTACAGCGATGGTAATTTGTTCAGCTAAACGTTTATGACGTGTTTTTTCTTCGTTTAACGTTCTACTATTTAGATACTTAGATGCCTCTGCTTTTCCTAGCTGATCTCGCACATCCTTAATCGCATCATCCACATCCCGGATTGCCTGTTCCATCACTGACTCTGGCGCAGCGGCTTCAACTGAGTCTACAACTGCATTCGCAGACACAGAGATTAAGCGTGAAATGCGCTTAATTAATCCTTCTCTCAAAATTTTCTTTCCTTTTACTGTTTAACTTCCATCAAAGTCAGACCAAGTCCCTCAAGATCTGACAAACTCTATTAATTACTTCCCACAACAGGCTGTGGAATTACCGTTTTTATTTCAACAGTAATTCTGCCGCTTGCTTAACCATAAAACTCATTTGCGCAGATACTTATTTCGCAGTTTCACATTCAAGGCGTTCACGAATTCTCACGGCGGAATCACGGTGAATGCTGCGTGGACGGCTCTGTTGTGACAACAGCAACATTTTTTCCAGGAAAGCCTCAACACTTGGCAACAAGTCTTTCTCCAATTCCGGTGCCATTGGCTCTTTACCGGCCACATTTTGGATAATGGCGGCACCTTCTGTGAGCAGGTCCATTACCGCCTCAATCAACAGACTCCGCTGGTTTTCCTCCAGATAACGAGCCTTCAACGGCAGCATGGCCTCTGCAGAGGAGAGATAGCTGCGGGAAAGACAATCCCCGCCAATAGACTCTCTCGCCAGTGCAATAATTTCGCGTACTTTTTCACTTTGGGTGACCGCCCCATTGCGATCAATCGACATCAAATATGCATAATCTTCCGCCGATAGGCGTGCCGATATAGATTGTGTTTTATTGAGCATAATGATCCCTTGCTTGCCATGTATACAAAAGTACACACCACTATGTGTAGTGGTCAATTAAAACTCGCATGACCTATTGGTACGACAGAACCAGTCGGTGTGGAAAAATAATCTTTTGTTGATTGTGCTATCTATAATTCAGGGGATTTTTGTAAGGATTTGTTCTGATTACCGCCAGTTGTTTTAAATTACACATCCTTACAGGGATAAATTCCCGCACAAATATTTTTGTTTTCATACCCAGAAACAGGCTTTTGGCGACACATCTATAGTTCCATCGCCAACTGACGGATGTAATGTCGATAGAAAACCTGATTCTCAATGTCGATAGCTATAAAGCCAGCCACTACCTGCAATATCCACCAGGTACGGAATTTATTAGCAGCTATATCGAGTGCCGCGGCGGGGAATTTTCTGAAACGGTATTTTTTGGTTTACAAGCTTTTATTAAGCAGTACCTACAAAGACCTATCACATTTGCCAATATCGAAGAGGCAAAAACACTACTAGAAACCCACGGTTTGCCCTTTAATCGCGCGGGCTGGGAACATATCGTCAGTAAACATCGAGGGCTGCTGCCTTTAGAGATTTGTGCTGTAGAGGAGGGAGGCATTATTCCTTTACACAATGTTATGGCACAAATTGTTAATACCTGCCCATCCTGTTTCTGGTTGACCAGTTATCTTGAGACCGCACTGGTACGCGCTCTCTGGTATCCGTGTACTGTCGCCACACAGAGTCGGGAAATCAAAAAAATCATTGCACATTATTTACAGCAAACGGCCGACAGCCAAAAGAGTCTCCCCTTTCAATTACACGATTTCGGTGCGCGTGGGGCCAGTAGCTTGGAAAGTGCCACGTTGGGCGGTATGGCTCATCTAGTGAATTTTTACGGAACAGATACTCTCTCAGGAATATTAGGTGCGAGAAATTTTTACCATGCCGATATGCCTGGATTTTCTATTCCGGCTGCGGAGCATAGCACCATTACCGCCTGGGGCCGGGATGGGGAAGCATTGGCCTATCAGAACATTCTGCAACATTTTTCCGGAAAAAATAAAACCGTTGCGGTGGTCAGTGATAGCTATGATTTATGGCATGCAGTGGAAAATATCTGGGGTGGCCAATTAAAAAACACGATTCAAAACAGTGGTGGGACCTTGGTTATCCGCCCAGACTCCGGCAACCCTGTACAGATTGTTGTCGATTGTATAGAGCGATTGATGCATATATTTGGGGCTCACACCAACAGCAAAGGTTACCGTGTTTTGCCTGAGTATATTCGTGTTATCCAAGGAGATAGCATCTCCCGCTTCACTATCCCCAAAATACTGCACGCAATGCAGAAGCATAAGCAGAGTGCTGAGAATATCGCTTTCGGTATGGGAGGCGGACTGCTGCAAAAAGTCGACAGGGACCTCATGAGCTTTGCCATGAAAGCCAGTGCTATTCGCATCAACGGTATCTGGCGGGACATCTACAAGGACCCACGCACAGGGCCAGAGAAAAAATCCAAACGCGGACGCCTGGCACTGATTCAATGCGAGAATGGCGACTTCAGAACCATTCGTCTGGAGGATGTAAATCAATACAAGAACTTTCTGAGACCAGTGTTTCGTAACGGCAATTTGCTTATAGAAACGACTTTTGCTGAGGTGCGCCAGCGCGCAGTCATATAGCAACTTGATTCATCCCCCTCCTCTTTCCGTAACCATTTGCCCCTAGCAAACCTCATTTCACCGAACCAACACTTTACAAAAGTAATCATGGCCTGTTACCTGTATAGGTTTGCTGTCTGGACAAGGCGCCCGGCCGGGCCTCTTGTATGTATCGGGCACAATAACAATAAGCACACCCCCAAACCCTATTGGGGGGATAAAGGTAGCCAATGGAAAGAAGAAAATTCCTCAAGATCGCCGGCGTCGGCTCCAGTGGTATTTTATTACCACTGCAGGGCATTCAAGTCAGCGCCGAGCAACTGCTCAATGAGGGCATGCACAGCTCGCACAAACGACACCTGGCAGATGTCGCCCTGAATACGGCGCGCAAAGCCGGTGCCAGTTATACCGATGTGCGCATCGGTCGCTATCTCAACCAGTACGTGATGACCCGCGAAACTAACGTGGAGAATATCGTCAATACGGAATCCCTCGGCGCCGGTATCCGCGTAATCGCCAATGGCACCTGGGGTTTCGCCGCCACCAACGATCTGACTGCCGATGGCGTTGCCCGCGCCGCACGCCAGGCGGTTGCCGTTGCCAAGGCTAACGCCAAATATCAGACCGAGCCCGTGCGCTTGGCACCGGTTAAAGGCGCAGGCGAGGTTTCCTGGCAGACACCGATCAAACAGAATGCCCTGCAGGTGCCCATCAGTGAGAAAGTCGATTTCCTGATGGATGTTAACAATGGGGCACTCAAAGCCGGAGCCAGCTATATTCGCTCTTCCCTGTATTTAGTCAATGAGCAGAAATACTTTGCTTCCAGCGACGGCTCCTATATCGACCAGGATATCCACCGCCTGTGGGCGCCCATGCAGGTGACCGCTGTGGATAAGAAAAGTGGGGCCTTCAAAACGCGCAATGGCCTCAGCGATCCAGTGGGAAGGGGTTATGAATACCTGGCTGGTCACGACAAAGACAAAATTCGCGGACAGACCACGCTCTACAAAGCCTCCTACGATATGGCCGAGGATGCCGTGCTCGCGGCCGAGCAGGCCAAAGCCAAGCTATCGGCCAAATCCATCGATCCGGGCAAGTACGACTTGGTACTGGAACCCTCGCACCTATGCCTGACCATCCATGAATCTGTGGGCCACCCATTAGAACTGGACCGCGTGCTGGGCTACGAGGCCAACTATGCCGGAACTTCCTTCGCCACCCTGGATAAGTGGCGCAGCGGTAAATTCCAGTACGGCAGCGACAAAGTCACCCTGTTTGCCGACAAGGTACAACCGGGCTCCCTCGGTGCCGTCGCCTATGACGACGAAGGGGTAAAAACCAAACGTTGGGATCTGGTGAAAGATGGCATCCTGGTGAACTACCAGGCCACTCGCGATCAGGTGCATATGATCGACCAAAAGGAATCCCACGGCTGCAGCTACGGCGATAGCTGGTCCAGCGTGCAGTTCCAGCGCATGCCCAATGTCTCCCTGGCTCCGGGAGAGAAGAAGTACTCAGCCAAAGACATGATCCGCGATGTGGAAAAAGGCATTTACATCGTCGGGCGCGGCTCCTACTCCATCGATCAGCAGCGCTACAACTTCCAGTTCGGCGGACAGCTGTTCTACGAGATCAAAAACGGTGAGATCGTCGGTCAGGTTGAGGACGTCGCCTACCAGTCCAACACGCAGGAATTCTGGAATTCCTGCTCGGCGATATGCGACAGCAGCGACTACCGCCTGGGCGGAACCTTCTTCGATGGTAAGGGCCAACCCAGCCAGGTGAGTGCGGTATCCCACGGCTGCTCCACCACCCGTTTTGACAAAATTAATGTAATCAATACCAAGCGCAAGATTTCCTGAAGGGCGCACAAGAATAAGTAATTGGAGAAAAGGCAATGGCAATTCTGAGTAGAAGTGAAGCGAAGCGTATTCTCGACAAGGTTTTGAAATACAGCCGCGCCGATGAAGCCAGCGCACAGCTGGCCGGCAGCGAGACCGGCAATATTCGCTATGCGCGCAACAGTGTTTCCACCAGTGGCATCGTCAACGATATCGAGCTGGCTGTAGAGGCCCGTTTCGGCAAGAAATCCGGTGTGGCCACCATCAATGAATTCAGCGATGCCTCCCTGGAAAAAGTGATGCGTCGCGCGGAAGAGCTGGCCAAGCTGTCTCCGGAAAATCCTGAAGCCATGCCGATGCTGGGACCACAGAAATATGTCAGCGTGGACGGTTTTGCCAAGTCCACCGCGGATATCACTCCAGACCAGCGCGCCAAGGCAGCCGCAGATTCCATTATTGCAGCCAAGGAAAAGAAAGTGGTTGCCGCAGGTTACCTGGAAGACGAGCGCTCTTTTGCCGCGGTCGCCACCAGCAAGGGGCTGTTCGGCTACCACGCCTCCACTTCAGCCAACTTCACCGTGACCATGCGCACCGAGAATGGCCTGGGTTCCGGTTGGGCTGAAAGTGACGTTACCGATTTCGGCGCGATGAATACTGGCAGCACTTCCTCTGTGGCCATCGACAAGGCGGTCCTGTCCCAGGAAGCCCGCGCCCTGGAACCGGGCAAGTACACCGTGATCCTGGAGCCCAATGCGGTGTCCGGCCTGGTGGGTTACATGATGAGCGGCTTCGATGCGCGCAGTGCCGACGAAGGCCGCAGCTTTATGAGCAAAAAGGGCGGCGGCAACCGTACCGGCGAGAAGATGTTCGACAAGCGCGTAAATTTCTACTCCGACCCCACCAGTCTCGATGTGCCGGCCCAACCCTGGACCGACGGTGACTTTATGCAGCTGGGGCGCACCGAATGGGTGAAAGACGGCGTAGTGAAAAACCTAGCGCGCAGCCGCTACTGGGCCGAGCAAAGCAAAGGCGAAGTGGTCCCCGAGCCCAACAACCTGATTATGATCGGCGGCGATAAAACCACCGAAGAACTGATCAAAAATACCCGCCGCGGTATTTTGGTATCCCGCACCTGGTATATCCGTATGGTCGATCCGCAGTCCATGCTGCTCACCGGCCTCACCCGCGACGGCACCTTCTATATCGAAAACGGCAAGATTAAATACCCGGTGAAGAACTTCCGCTTCAACGAGAGCCCGGTAATCATGCTCAACAATATCGAAGATATGGGCGTCCCCCAGCGAGTGGGTATGTGGGGCATGTCCGCCATGATTCCCGCACTGAAAGTACGCGACTTTACTTTCAGCAGCCTTTCTGACGCCGTTTAACCGCCAGCACCACTTGAGGATAACGAAATGGATAGAAGAAAATTTCTCCAGCTCAGCGGTGCCGGCCTGGGTGTTTCCATGTTGCCGCTGTCCGGCAATCTGGTGGCCGAGAGCAAACTGACCCAAAGCGGTATCGATCTCTCGGTAAAAAAAGAATTTGCCGATGTAGCCCTGAATACCGCCACTAAACTCGGCGCCACTTATGCCGATGTGCGTATTGGTCGCTACCTGAATCAATACGTAATCACCCGCGAGATGAAAGTGCAGGACGTGGTGAACACCGAATCTATCGGCATGGGCATTCGGGTTATTGCTAATGGCACCTGGGGCTTTGCTGCCACCAATGACCTGACCGCCGATGGCGTCGCCCGCGCCACCCGTCAGGCAGTAGCCACGGCCAAGGCCAACTCCAAGTACCAGCAGGAGCCAGTACAACTGGCCCCGGTAAAAGGTCATGGCGAAGTCAGCTGGCAGACACCGATCCAGAAAAACGCTATGCAGATCCCCCTGGCCGACAAGGTGGATCTGTTGATGGATGTAAACAAGTCTGCCCTGGATGCCGGCGCCAGCTATATCAACTCCATGTTGTACCTGGTGAATGAGCAAAAGTATTTTGCCTCTACCGACGGCTCCTATATCGACCAGGATGTTCACCGTTTATGGGCGCCCTTCTCGGTCACCGCAGTGGACAAGAAAACCGGCGGCTTCCGCACCCGCCAAGGCCTCAGCCAGCCGGTAGGACGCGGCTTTGAATACCTGGATGGCCGCGCCGAAGACAAGATCCAAGCGCAGACGGTGCTCTATCGCGATTCCTACGATATGGCCGAAGACGCACGCCTGGCGGCGCAACAAGCCAAGGAAAAGCTCACGGCTAAATCGGTCAAACCAGGCAAGTACGACCTGGTGCTGGACCCAAGCCACCTTTGGCTCACCATCCATGAATCCGTCGGCCACCCGCTGGAGCTGGACCGCGTGCTCGGCTACGAGGCCAACTTTGCCGGCACCTCTTTCGCCACTATCGATAAATGGCGCAGCGGCAAATTCCAATACGGCAGTGACAAGGTCAATCTGTTTGCCGATAAGGTACAGCCCGGCTCTCTCGGCGCCGTCGGCTACGATGATGAAGGCGTGAAGACCCGCAACTGGGATCTGGTAAAAGACGGGGTGCTGGTGAACTACCAGGCCACCCGCGACCAGGTACATATGCTGGGGCAAAAGAAATCCCACGGCTGCTGCTACGCAGATAGTTGGTCCAGCGTGCAATTCCAGCGCATGTCCAATGTTTCGCTGTTGCCTGGCAAGGAGGAGCTGAGCGTCGACGATATGATCAAGGATGTGGAGAAAGGCATTTATATTGTGGGTGCCGGTTCCTTCTCCATTGATCAGCAGCGCTACAACTTCCAGTTTGGTGGACAGCTGTTCTACGAGATTGAAGACGGCAAGATTACCGGCATGGTGGAGGACGTCGCTTACCAGTCCAACACCCAGGAATTCTGGAATGCCTGTTCGCAAGTCTGCGACAAAGATGATTACCGCCTGGGTGGTTCCTTCTTTGACGGTAAGGGACAGCCGATGCAAACCAGTGCCGTGTCCCACGGTAGTTCCACTGCACGCTTCGACGGTATCAATGTGATTAACACCAAGCGCAAGCTGGGCTAATCACTGATCCACGCAGGGGTCAGGCCGGAAAACCGGTATGGCCCTAGCGTTATGATTAAAGGAAAGCAGGCACTTCACTCAAGACGCGCTGTGAATACGTCCCTGTACGCTCGTAATCGGCATCCATGCCTCATACGGTCTTGAGTGAAGTACCTACTTTCCTTTCTAGCTAACAATAAACCAACGCAGTAACAGAGTTATCCCGTGTCCCTCACCCGCAAGGCTTTTCTTCAGCGCCTGATCCTGGGTAGCTGCGCCGCAGCGCTGCCGCTGGGCACACGCGCACAAAATACCGCACCGGGTAGTGCGCAGGAGCACTACGATTTTTATTTCACCCGCTTGATGTACGAGTCCGGTGACTGGGATGTGGATCAGCGCATGCCTTCCAACCTGCTCAATTCACTGGTGGAATACACCAATCTCAGGGTCGATCCCAAAGAGCACATAGTGCCGCTGGCTGATAAGAAAATGCTGCTGGCGCCTTTCTGCTACCTCGCCGGACACAAGCTGGTGCAATTCACCACGGAAGAGGCAAAGAATTTTCGCAATTACGTCAATCGCGGTGGCTTTGTATTTGTCGACGACTGCAACCACGATATCGACGGTCTCTTTGCCAAATCTTTCGAAGCGCAAATGGCCGAGCTGTTTGGCGAAGACTGCCTGCAAAAACTCCCGGACGATCACGACCTCTACCGCTGTTTCTTTCAATTTGATGAATTGCCGGTAACCAGCTTTGAATTAAATGGCTGGGGTGATGATCTGGTACACGACTACCTGAAAGCCATTGTTGTAAACGGCCGTATCGCCGTGCTCTACAGCAACAAAGATTTCGGCTGCGAATGGGACTACGACTACCGCAACAAACGCTGGCTCGCCATCGACAACACAAAATTTGCGGTGAACATTGTTATTTACGCACTGACGAGCTGATTATGCTGACCACCCTGGAAAATAGTATCGAACAACAACTGCACAGCCTCGACAATCTTCAACAGGAAATTGCGCGGGTGATTGTCGGCCAGAAACCCGTGGTGGAACAGATGCTGATCTGCCTGTTGGCCGGCGGCCACGCCCTACTCGAAGGGGTGCCGGGGCTGGGTAAAACCCTGCTGGTAAAAACCCTCGCCGATGCCAGTGCGCTGGATTTTAAGCGGGTACAGTTCACCCCGGATTTAATGCCCGGAGATATTCTCGGCAGTGAGATCCTCGAAGAGGATCACAGCACCGGCAAGCGCTTTTTTAAATTCCAGCAGGGCCCGGTTTTCACCAATATCCTGCTCGCCGATGAAATTAACCGCACACCGCCGAAAACCCAGGCAGCCCTATTAGAGTCCATGCAGGAAGGCTCGGTAACCGTGGGCGGTAAAACACTCAAATTGCCCGATCCCTATTTCGTACTGGCCACACAAAACCCCATCGAACAGGCCGGCACCTATCCACTGCCGGAAGCTCAGCTGGACCGCTTCCTGTTAAATATTCATATCGACTATCCCGATGAGCAGGATGAAGTTGAAATCCTGCGCTCCACCACCGGTGCCAGCAGGGTCAAACCCAGCCCCAGCCTGGATGCGGAGCAATTGCGCGAAATGCAGAAACTGGTGCGGGAAATTCATGTAAGCGACGATTTGTACCGCTACGTAGCGGCACTAGTGCGCGCTACCCGTATGGAAACCAGCGGCAGCGATACCCTGCAACAGTGGATCAAGTGGGGCGCCGGCCCCCGTGCGGGGCAGGCTCTGATTCTCGCCGCCAAGGCCCGCGCCCTTTTGCAGCGACGCCTCGCCGTCACCCGCGAGGATATCCGCAGCCTGTTACTGCCGGTACTGCGCCACCGGGTGCTGCTCAGCTTCCAGGCCCAGGCCGATGGCGTGCAGATGCCACAGCTGATTGACGAATTACTGGCGGCGGTGCCGGAACCGGGCAGGGACTGATCAGCGTGGAATACCTGTCCCCCAAAACCTTGGCCAGTTGTCGCGATCTGGTGTGGCTGTCGCGGCATATCGCCGAGGGCGTAATGCTCGGTGTGCAACACAGCCAGCGCCGTGGCACCGGCCTGGAATTTCATCAATACCGAGGCTATCAAGCGGGCGATTCCATCCGCCATATCGACTGGAAACTGTTTGCCCGCAGCGATCGCTACTATGTGCGCGAGACCGAGCAGGAGAGCCGTATGCACGTGTGCTTTGTGCTCGATACCAGCGCCTCCCTGGGCCAGGCAAGCTTTGTCGAGCCCAGCCTGAATAAATTGCATTACGCCAAGTGTTGGATTGCCAGCCTCTGCTGGCTGCTCAACGCTCAGGGAGACAGCTATTCCCTATTGGCATTTAACAGCAGCCGGACGGTTTATGTGCCCGAAGGCCAGGGCGAGGGCCACCAGCGCCAAATCGCCCTTCAGCTACAACAACTCGACGCCAGCGACCACTGGCCAGATCGCGCTCAACTGGCGCCGCTGTGGCAATACTTTGAACGCCCCTGTCAGGTGGTGTTGCTGAGTGATTTTTTTCAACAGGGCAATGAGATCGGCGATTTTGCCGCACGCTTGCATGCCGCCGGCCGCCCCTGCCTGCCACTGCAATTGTTAGTTGAGGCAGAACAGACTTTTCCTTTTGGCGGAGAGCTAAAGCTGCTCAATCCAGAAGTAAGCGCCATTACTCCCGCAACTTTAGAAGTGGACGCCGAGCGGCAACGCCAGTCTTACCTGGATGCTTTTGCTCAAGCACAGAGCGAGTTAAAAGCACGCTTTGCCACACAGGAGTGTTCACTACAGACCGACCTTATCGAGCAGCCTGTGGAAAAGTCACTGCGGCAATTTATTCAACTGCACGGCAGGTTGTGCTGAGATGTTGTGGATAAATAACTTATTTCAATCCCCACAGTGGCTATGGCTATTCACAGCCCTGATTATCCCTATCGCCATTCATTTGCTGCGCCGAAGTAATCCACAGCAGATCTCCTTTGCTGCGCTGCAATGGGTACAAAGATATTCACAGAGTCGTGCGCGCCGCCCTATTGTGGATAACAAGTGGCTGCTGCTATTGCGCCTGCTAATCGTCGCCCTGCTGGCAAGTTTATTGGCACAGCCACTGATTAAACGGGAAATTTATCCCCAAGAGGGCGTGATACTGGTAGACCCCAGAATTGAGGCGGGCGAAGCGAATACATTTATCCACAATTCACTGCCGCAGCTTGTCGGGGAAGGTTATAAAGTGCTGTGGTTATCCCCAGAAACACCTTCCGTAACCTCACCCCCACCACAAAATGTGGACCTGTGGAAAACTCTATCGGTACTATCACGCCGGGCAGATTTGCGCAGGGCTCATATCCTGTTGATAAACAACGGGGTTCCAGCATCCCACCAGGCACTGAGAGTCAGCCCCCACTGGCAGTGGCACAGCCTTGATAAACCATCCACAGATCGGAAACCGGTATTACCGAGTGTCGCTTTAATCGGCAAAGCGCCCAGCTGGTGGGCGCCTGTGCTGGAAGACTGGCACAACAATATGCCGGGACTATCGGTGCAAACTCTGGAACGAGAAGATACGCCCAGCGTGGAGCAGACAGATTGGCTTATCTACACAGGCCTCGCTCCCCTGCCACAAGCCGTGCTGGAATTTGTTACAGATGGGGGCCTGTTAATCACCGACAACAGTATCCCCCCTGCCGATAATCTCAACTTCTTTGCTGTGGATAACAGCCAGTCAGCTCAGGCGGCCTCAGTGGGACGGGGAAGTTGGCTGCGCTACGAAAGTGACTGGTATAACGAAGCCTTTTATCGCCGTGCGGATTTACCTGAACGCTTATGGCAGCAGTGGTCTGGGCAAGACTGGGATCTGCAACACCAAAATCGTGGCTACTGGTCTGCCAATAAAGTAGTGGCAGACATAGCAGGGGCAGGTCTTACTGTAGAAGACAGCGAGGTAGAAAACCGCCGCATTGAACACCTGCAACCCTGGTTAATTATCGCCCTACTGTTACTTCTGGCCTTTGAACGCCTAATTGCCCTATCGCGACCTCCAGCCATCATGGCAACCGATAGTAATCGGGATGGGGAGGCCGACTATGGATAAGCACCAGTTAACCCTTAACGCTGTGCGCAGGCGCTGGCAGCTGACAGCCCTGCGGCCCTATCTCTGGCTTGCCACTGGCCTCAGCCTTCTGGCAGGCTTGGGTATTTTTGTATTCGGCTGGCCACAGTGGCTATTGCTTGCCTGGCTTGGAATTATTGTTGTAGCAATTCTATTGGATCGCAGCTGGCGCCCAAGCCCCGAGAGCCTATGTCGACAGTTGGATGGACAATATCCACAGCTGCAAGACAGCAGCCAGTTGCTTAGCCAACAGAAAACCAACCTAAGTCCTTTGCAGCAATTACAGCGCACGCGTATCGAAACAGCGCTGCAACAACTGCTGGAAAGTGGCGACCGGTCGTTTTTCGGTCCAAAAAAACTCCGCAGTGCCCTGACAAATGCCTTCGGTGTCTGCCTGGGACTATTGTTATTTGTACTGAGCGATTCTCACTTCACCGGGGATAAAACTGAGACCACGCAACAAAATACAGCTATTCCCGTTGCCGAAAAGCTCGCCATAACCCGCGCGGCAACCCATATCCAGCCGCCCGCCTACACTGGGCTCGCAGCCGATAGCCAATCCCTACAAGTCGATGTGCCGGAGCAGTCCAAGGTCGAATGGCAACTTGAATTGAATCAGCCGGTGCAAGGGCTGGAAATGCTGGCCGAAACTGAGCGCTTCGCCTTTTCTCCGCTAGGTAATCTACCCAGTACAAAATGGCAATTACAACGCACTATCGCTAAGGCAGACTTTTACCAGCTCTCAGTACAACTCGCGGAGAGCCAATTGCTATTGCCGGAAATCCATAATATTCGGGTGCAAAAAGACAGTGCCCCGGAGTTTACCTTTGAGGCACCCAGCCTGCGCGTCGATACCATTCAAGGGAGCGCCCAAGGTATTCCCGTGAAAGTAATCATTAATGATGATTACCAGGTGAGTTCTGCGGATTTATTGGTCACCCTCGCCAGCGGCACCGGGGAAAATTTACGCTTTCGCGAAGAGCGTATTGCACTCACCAGTTTGCAATCCACTGCTTTATCAACAAGTCTCTCGGAAGATAAGAAAACAGCTCGCTACGATTTCATCCTACCCATCCACCAATTTTCCATGGAAGCGGGAGATGAACTCTACTGGTACCTGGAGGCCAGGGATAACCGCGAGCCCAGCGCCAACATTGCCAAGAGCCAACACTTTATCTTGCGCTGGCCGCAAGAAGAGATTTTCGGGCTGAGTGACAGCGAGGGGATGGCGATTAAGATATTACCGGAGTACTTCCGCAGCCAACGCCAGCTGATTATTGACACCGAGGCCCTACTAGCCGAGCGAGAGCAGCTGCATCCACAGGAGTTTCGCAAACGCTCCGAGGGTTTAGCCTATGAACAGAATTTGCTGCGCATGCGCTACGGCCGCTTTCTCGGCGAAGAGGATTCGGAAGCGGAGCATTCTGGCGCAGAAAGCGAGAAGCATGATGATGAAAAGGAGTCCGAACACGGCCATAGCCACGATCATACAGAACAAGGTGAGCACCAGTCACATGGCGAAGAAAATGCCACTCCCTTTGCACAGCGAGACTCCCATTTCCAACAGGCAGAGCGCATAGCTGCTTCTGCCGGACACCGACATGACAGCTCAGAGCATGCCACCCTGTTCGACCCCCAGACCAAGGAGCTACTGCGCAATGCGCTGAATGCCATGTGGAGTTCCTGGCGCGACCTGTCGGTTATAGAGCCCCAAGCCTCCCTGCCCCACCAGCACCGGGCTCTGCGCTTTATCAAGGAAGTACAGCAGGCTTCGCGTATTTACTTACAAAGAGTCGGGTTCGAGGCGCCCCCGATAGACGAAAGCCGCCGGCTTAGCGGTGAACGGGAAGACGTAGCGACAGAAACTGTCGACAGTGCATTTGAACAAAAACAACGAGCACAGGTGCTCGCCCTAATGGCCCAGGTAGACTCTGGCGCCGAACTCGATACCGATCTGCTGGTGCAGATAAATGAGCTAGCTGCAGAGCAATCATTAGATCTTGGCCTGGAGCTGTCCAAACAGCTGCGTTTATACCAGCAGCGCCTCCAGCAACCGAATTGCATTGATTGCACAAACTCCCTGAATCAGCTGCTCTATCAGCTACTGCCAGCACCGAAGTCTGCGCCTTCATTGCCTTTGCAAACTGAGGCCGACGGCCATTTCAGCCGTTGGCTGCACCAGCAAGGGGAGAAATCATTGTGATTAATTTCTTGATACCCGGCCTGTGCCTGTTGGCCTGCTTAGCATCACTCGTACTATTGCGCCGCCGAGGTGCCAAGCCGTTCGACTATGGCCTGCAACTGGTGATTTGGTTGAGTGCCTGGATGCTCTGGCAGCCGCCAGCAATCATTCCCGCCGAGCGCAATATCTCTATCGACAGCAAACAGCTGGCGAGCTCAAATCCAATAAATCTCAATGGTGTGGAAAATATCTCCCTCAATGGGGAGCCACTCGGCCGCGACAAACTTCGGGACCTGGCACCAGTGCGCCTGGAGCTATCGAATATCCAGGAATCTGATAGCAGCTGGGAATTCGACTGGCAGCGGCAAATTACCTTGGGTGATTCTTTAAAGTTAAAGGTTCACAACAGCCAGCCACTGACTGAAAACGTAAAAATTAGTCTGCTCAATCCCTACGGCCATATTGAAGACAGTCTTGAGCTAAAAGTGGGAGAAACAATTCAGGCACAACTCACTGCCACTCCAAAACTCGCGGGCCCCCAGCTATACCGAGTACGGACGGAAAGCGAAACCGGCGAAACCCATACAGACCCCTTACCCATCCTGGTGCGAGAACCGCTCCAGCCCAAATTGTTACTGTGGCTGGCACGCCCCTCTTTTGAGACGGCCGCCCTCTCTCGCTGGCTGCGCCAATCCGGTGTAACAGCACAAGTGATGACCCAGTTGGCACCTGAAATTAGTAGAAAAGAAACTCTCAACGGCCTTCCACTTACCGAGTCTGCGGATTTATTCACGAATGAAAGTCCCTTCGATTTAGTGATACTCGACAGCAGTTTGTGGCCACAATTTTCTGCTCTGCAAAAGCGTCAGCTCAACGAACTGGCCACTACAAAGTCACTGTTATGGTTAGTCAGTGACGATAGCTCTGAAGAGTTTCTCCAATACGCTGCTGCCCAATCCATGCCTCTACAAAAGGAAGAAGCCACCCACTTACATTCCGGCTTTGGCTACCAAAAAGCGGACAATCCGGAGATTCCCCCACTGCGTAATCTTGGCTTCAAAGTCACACAGCCCGGCTCCTACGACTTTTTACTGGGCAATGGAGAGCCCCCACTTTTCTGGGGGCGTTCGACTGAGACACAACACCTGGGGTTTATCCTATTTAGTGACAGCCATCGCTGGCTAACCAGTGGCTTTACTACTGAATTCGCCAACCTGTGGAAGTCCATTATTGATTACCAACTCAAGCATTTGGGTAGTCAGCCACCAGTAACCCTCTCCAATAAGTTACCGCGGACTCAGGAACGCACCATCCTATGCAGCCCACTTTTTTCTAATCAGAGACCAATACTATTCAGCTCCCAAGAAAACTCCCTACCCATCAGTGGTGTCGCCGTAAGTAGTAATTCCCAGGGCCAGTGCTACAGCTTCTGGCCACAGGGTTCTGGCTGGCATCAGCTTAAGACTGATATGGATGGGGAGCCGGTATTAAACTTCTATATCTTTGCGAAACAGGACTGGCCCAAGTGGCAACGGTCCCTAAATGCCAGGGAGGCCCGACAAATGGCCGCCGCACGCTTGGGGCCAGTTGATAATCGTCACTCAGGCAAAATGCCCATTGAGCGCCAATGGCCGGCTTTGATTTTGCTGTTATTGGTCTGCACAAGCTGGTGGAGGGAGCGCAGAATCTTGAACAGGCCCTTATCTTGAAGACTGCGCGGAGGGTTTATTACCCGGCTGCGCCTCCTGCTTGGGGAATATCAGCTGATCGACGGGATAACCCATCGCCTTAGCTTTCTGTAAAAACCGCTCCAGAACATCCTTGGGCATAGTCGGGGTGCGGGACAATATCCACAGATAGGATTTGTTATAGCCGGAAACCATCGCATATTGATAATCGCCTGCCAGGGCAATCACGATATAGGAAGAATAGAAGGGCCCAAGGAAAGAAACTTTCAAGTGTCCTACATCTTTTGCGCCAACAAACTCAGCCTTCCCTCTCGCCAATTGCCAATCATCACGCGCTTGTGAATAACCGGTATTCACCACTGCGACAGAACCATCGGGGTTGAGGCTGTAGTCCGCAGTTACCAGGGTCAACCCGCGCTCGAAAGAGTGATCCAAACGGGCTATTTCATACCAGTGGCCTAAATAGCGCTGCAGCTGGAAATTCTGTACTGGCTCAACCCCCTCCGGTACCCGCGTGCAGGCACCTAACCACAGGAAGGAAAACAGTAGTACTCCCAGGGAAAACTGCTTCATCTAGCCACTCCCAGCAAATTCACCCTCAAATCAAAATAGAAGACAAGGGTTTCACAAGGTCAGGATAGTTTCGAGAGTTTGTATTTCACCCATAAAAAAACCACCGCGAGGGTGGTTTTTTTATGGGTGAACTGGCCAACTTATTTTTCGACGAAAGCGCGCTCAATCACATACTCGTGAGGCACACCTGCGCGGGTCTCCTTGAATCCCCAGTCATCTAGGATATTGGTGAGATCCTTCAGCATTGCCGGGCTGCCGCACAACATAAAGCGGTCTTCCTCGACATTCGGCTTGGGCACATCGAGATCTGTAAAGAGCTTACCGGTCAGCATCAAGTCGGTCAGTCGGCCGGTATTACGATAAGGCTCACGGGTCACAGTAGGGTAGTAGAGCAGCTGCTCACGCACCATCTCACCAAAATACTCATGCTCAGGTAGCTCATTCTCGATCTGCTCCTGATAGGCCAGTTCAGAGACATAGCGCACCCCGTGGGTAAGAATCACTTGGTCGAAACGCTCGTAGACAGTGGGGTCTTTAATAATGCTCATGAAAGGTGCCAAACCAGTACCCGTAGACAGCAACCACAGGCGCTTGCCAGGTAGCAGGTGATCCGCAACCAGAGTACCGGTGGGCTTCTGGCTCACATAGATCTCATCACCCGGCACAATCTTCTGCAGACGAGAAGTCAGGGGTCCATCGGGTACCTTGATGCTGAAGAATTCGAGCTCATCTTCGTAGTTGGCACTGGCAATGGAGTAGGCACGCAGCAGTGGACGGCCGTTGTCCTGCTGCAGACCGATCATCGTGAAGTGTCCGTTCTCAAAGCGAAAACCCGAATCTCGGGTGGTCTTAAAGCTAAACAGCGTGTCGTTCCAGTGATGGACATCCAACACCTTCTCTATATTCAATTTGGACATAAACTTAAAACCGGTTATTCCACGAGTCTCTTGATAGTTGAATTTTAGCTCTGGAAGATCTATTGGCAAAGTGGGATATTTCGATATTCCTTATCTATTTTAACGATTAAGTGGAGAATTCCCTTTGCGCTATACCTTGCGCCAACTGGAGGTATTCCTGGCCTGTGCCCACCACGAGAATGTGAG
This sequence comes from Microbulbifer variabilis, assembly GCF_023716485.1. Taxonomy (NCBI): domain Bacteria; kingdom Pseudomonadati; phylum Pseudomonadota; class Gammaproteobacteria; order Cellvibrionales; family Microbulbiferaceae; genus Microbulbifer; species Microbulbifer variabilis. The sequence goes on along the minus strand of NZ_CP092418.1, from coordinate 102,952 downwards.
CCGCGCGGCAGAGAGCCTGAGCATGTCCCAGTCTGCCGCCTCCACCGCCCTAAAAGAGTTCGAACAACAGTTTGAGCTGCGCTTATTCGAGCGCACCGGCAAGCGCCTGCGCCTGAATGAGCTGGGTAGGCAACTATGGCCCAAGGCGGAGGAACTGCTGGAACGGGCACAGGAATTAGAACAGAGCCTGGCCAGTCATCGCGATCTGGGCCGCCTAAAAATAGGGGCAACCCTAACCATCGGCAATTACCTGGCTGCGAACGTAATGGCGCGCTACATGGAGGAGCAACCCGGCACACGCGTGGAGCTGGAGGTCGCCAATACCTCGGCAATTACCGAGCGGGTGCTCAATTTTGAGCTGGATCTTGGACTTATTGAGGGTGAATTTAATCACCCGGATCTGGAGATGATTCCCTGGCGTAGTGATGAATTAGTCGTCTTTTGCGCCCCCTCTCACCCCCTGGCCAAACGCAAGCGCCTGACAGACAGAGATCTGCTCAAAGCCACCTGGATTACCCGGGAGCCCGGTTCCGGTACACGTCAGACTTTTGAGCGTGCAATGGTCGGACTACTACCAAAACTCCATATTTTGTTGGAGCTTCAACATACAGAGGCCATTAAGCGAGCGGTGGAAGCTGGGCTCGGTATCAGCTGCCTATCTAGAGTCTCTTTAGCTGATGCCCTGAAGCGGGGTTCATTGATCGAATTGCCGGTATCGCAGAGAAATTTCCACAGAGAATTTTATTTCGCCCTTCATCGACAAAAATATAGAAGTGCGGGGATTGAGCGATGGTTGGAGTTATGCCAATCCATCGAAATCAATTAAATGAACCCTCAATGAGATTTAGTTTTCCGAGCACTACGGTATCAACTGCTAAATTTTAGCTTTTGACGGCAATATACATTTGTCAGTGTCGAGAAATTTAAAGATGACTGATGGGTATAAAATGAATATTGAGTTCCGCTATATTACTTTTCAGTGAAAAATCCTCTGTCCTAAAGTTCGTTTAACCACTATTGTCAGGCTTTCTTATCTGGTAAATTATCGCGCATAAAAATTCGACAATTTATCAATTTGGCTACATCTGTATACTTCCTGGCAGTTGTAATATTCCTTTGAGGCAATATGAATATCAGCGGATTTAAAGTCGTACTAGCTGGTACAATTTTAAGTATCTCTTCTTTAGCAATGGCAAAAGATGTCATTAAGATCAATTCAGCAGCTCACTATCATGATGAGAAAGTAATTGCTGCCAATATACTTAGTGAATGCCCGAATCTCGGCTCGCAGTTTTCTAATTCGACCCAGAAGTTTCTTAGTAAATATGGATACTATATCTCTTCAACGTCTGAACTAAATCCTCAGTCAGAGGGCTATAGTCTCAAACTAAGTATTCTAAATGCCCTGAGTTCTGGTAACGCTTGGTTAGGACATAGAAAGTCGGTATCTATTGAGGCGGAACTTTACAATAATGGAGAATTAGTAGACAGTTTTACTAATACTAGAAATTCTAGCGGTGGATTTGGTGCAAATTTTAAAAACTCTTGCCAAGTACTCCAACGCTGTGTTCATACACTTGGTAATGATGTAGCGAAGTGGATGAAGAAAAACCACGAAATTTGATCCTAAAACTACCAACAGGATATTTAAATGAAAAATTTTAAGAAAATATTGTTCTCTGCGGCTTTTGCATTAACTCTCGCTGGCTGCACCAGTAATCCAGTCATGAATATCCAAGAAAGAAGTATTCCTGACCGCCTTGATGGTTCCGCACAAACTCAGGATACCATTAAAAAATCAATTATCGCGGGATGTATAGCAAGAAACTGGACTTGTCGTGAGGTCGCCCCTGGACAAATAATCGCTTCAATTAACGTTCGCAAACATCACGCTGAAGCAGATATCAAATACGATATAGATAATTATAGTATTACTTATAAAGATAGCGACCTGCTTGATTACAATGAAAAATACTATACTATCCACAGAAATTATAATCGCTGGGTACGTAACTTGAATGATGCGATTATTAAGCAGTTATCAATTTAAAGCTTAAGAATTCTCCCAATGATATCTATCATTGGGAGAATACGAGTATTTTTTAAAGCCTTATGCCAACATTTAAGACAAATGGCATATCTATACCATCATTTTGATCAAACAAATTAGCATTTGAAAAGTGCTTCCAAGATACCATTAGTACCAGATCCTCCTTTTTCCTCCAGTTAATTCTTGCGCCATAACCCACCTGCGCCTGAAAAGAAAAGTTGTTCTCTTGGCGTCGATCGCCTAAATAGTTACTGGATATATAACTGGGGCCCAATGCTCGAACAAAGAAAAAGGCTTGCCCCCAACTTCTTTGCCTTGGGTACAAATTTAACTGCGGGTAAATGGAAAAAGCCCTTATGCGTTTATTTTCATCCGCACTAGTACTAATTTCTGTGTAACTTACACCTATATCAATATGCTGCCGATAACTCTTTTCAAACGTTTTAAAGGAGTAGTCTAAGCCAAAGGTATTGTTATTTTGTTTTGAATCCGGCTGTGGTCCACCACCAAAACTCAACAACAAATCGTCAGCTAATACTGGCTGAGCCAAGAAAATTATTGAAACTACAGCCAATATCCACTTCATCTACTATCCCTTATTTAAAGGTCACTCATCTATTAATTAAGAAATTCTTTTAAATATTAATGAAGTATTAATTCCACCAAAGGCGAAATTATTACTCATGACATATTCTGTATCGATATGCTTGCCAGGGCCTTGGATAAATTCCAAGTCAGCACAATCAGAATCAATCTCTGCCAAATTCATTGTGGGATGGAACCAACCATTGCGCATCATCTGGATACTTGTCCAAGCTTCCAAAGCGCCGCAGGCACCCAGCGTATGGCCGGTATAACTCTTGAGGGAACTGATAGGCACAGCACGACCAAACGCATTGCGAGTCGCATGGCTCTCGGCGATATCTCCTCGGTCCGTTGCAGTACCATGTGCGCTGACATAACCTATCTCACTAGCATCAACGCCAGATTGAGCTATAGCTTGCTCCAGAGCCACCTGCATAGTCCCCGACTGGGGTTGAGTAACATGGCTACCGTCAGAATTTGTACCAAAGCCAACAACTTCCGCATAAATTCTGGCTCCACGTGCAACAGCATGCTCATACTCCTCCAGAATCAGCGTGCCAGCACCTTCACCGATCACCAAACCATCCCGGTTTCTATCAAAGGGACGCGGGGTCGCTTCAGGAGTATCATTTTTTGTGGAGGTAGCATAAAGCGTATCGAAAACTGCTGCCTCAGTTGCACACAGCTCCTCTGCACCACCGGCGACCATAATAGTTTGGCTACCATTGCGGATCGCTTCATAGGCATACCCAATTCCCTGGCTGCCAGAAGTACAAGCAGAGCTGGTGGTGTAAACCCGCCCACACAAACCAAAAAATACTCCGATATTGACCGCAGCCGTGTGAGACATCATTTTTATATAGCTGGTGGCATTAAGGCCGTCGGTGCGGTGATTTATCAACATATTGCCGAAATCAGCCACTGCTGACGGAGTGCCTGCTGACGAGCCATATGAAACTCCGACAGCTCCACTTTTGAGAATGGGGTCATCCAACAATCCCGCATCCTGAAGAGCAATTTCACTGGCGCGAACCGCCATTAATGAGACGCGCCCCATGCTGCGAACGCGTTTGCGATTGTAATGAGATGGCTTTTCAAAATCTTTTACTGGGGCACCAAGGCGAGTTTCAAGTCCCTCATACTTGTCCCAGTCCTCCATATAAACAATTCCGGAACGACGGCTCTGCAAAGACTCACTAACCGACTCCCAATCTTGGCCTATAGGAGATATTCCGGCCATTCCTGTAACAACAACACGCTTCATTAGCAGAGACCACCATTTACGGAAATAACTTGACGGGTAATGTAAGCAGCCCGCTCATGCATTAAAAAGGCTACAGTCGCTGCGACTTCTTCAGGCTTGCCCATTCTGCGGGCTGGAACCATTTTTAAAATGTCTTCAACCGGCAAATCTTCATCCAGCATATCGGTATCAATAAGACCCGGAGCAACACAATTAACGGTGATTTTTCGTTTCGCCAGCTCCAGTGCGAGCGCTTTACTCGCACCAATCAAACCAGCTTTAGACGCGGAATAGTTTACCTGTCCTCGATTTCCAGCGACGCCGGAGACTGAAGTCATCACAACTATTCGACCGGGAGCACGGCGTCTAACCATGGGCATAGTCAGCGGATGCAAGACATTGTAGAAACCATCTAGATTTGTGTGAACGACTGAATCCCAATCCTCGGCAGGCATTGCGGGAAAAGCATTGTCAGCAGTTACACCTGCATTGCATACAACCCCATAGTAACAACCGTGTTCATCGACATCTTCTAGCAAAACATCTTTAGTTTGGTTCCGATCAGAAATATCAAACTGAAGAATTCTGCTTTTACTTCCTAGCTTGGCAATTTCCCCTGCAACCTCTTCAGCTTGGTCACGGCGGCTTCGGCAATGTAAAACGATATTATAACCATCTTCAGCTAACTGAAGGGCAATTGCACGACCTATACCACGGCTTGAACCCGTAACTAAAATCCACTCAGACATTTAATTTCTACCCTTCAAATACTGTTCCACATTGTCCGGTTGATATACATTTAACCGCGCGCTTTGCTCGATGGAGTGGCCCTTTATTACACACTCAAATGTCGCCATGCCATTCTCAGCCTGCAGCAAACGCTGGACTTCAATCGTAAGTTCATCGCCACAGCGATAACTTTCAACATTTGACACAAATTTACGGGTACCCAATAGAAAGCCCAGGCGAACCTCTTTGCCCCGTTCCTTGGCGTGGTAACCGGAAAATGCCGCTATTGACTGGGCCATATACTCAATTCCAACATAGGCGGGAACACGACCGTTGCGAGAAAAAATTCCGTCATCTCGGACCCGCAATTTTGCCAGCAGTTGTTCCTCATCTACTGAAACTACTTCATCGAGAAGTGACATATTTCCACTGTGTGGAACCAATTCTTCAGCAGTATATTTTTGCATATATTTTACCTCTGACTGCCCATAATTACCGAGCAGTTACTCCCACCAAACGCGAAGGAGTTACTCATTACGTAGCGCAATCCTCCAGCAGCTTCTTGGCCCTGGCAAAGATTCAGCCGCACAATCTCTGGATCATAACGCCCATCATACTGATGGGGGGGGAGTTGATCATTTTGCAGGGCAAGCCAGCAAAAGGCCGCTTCAAGAGCACCAGCAGCTCCCAATGTGTGCCCGGTTAAAGGTTTAGTGGAAGAACAAGGCAGCTGGCTTCCAAACACCCTCTCAACGGCTAAAGCCTCCATAGAGTCATTTTGTGGTGTGCCCGTACCATGGAGATTTAGATAATCAATATCGCTTGCATCCAAGCTCGCATTTTCCAGTGCTCTGCGCATACAGGCCTCTGCACCGCGCCCCTCTGGATCTGGAGCCGACATATGGTGGGCATCAGACGTGGCAGCAACACCGGATAGAACCACAGGACCAGGCTCTTTGGTCATCACAAATATTGCGCCAGCTTCCCCGAGGTTAATACCATCCCGATTAACGCTGAAAGGATTGGTCTGGCCCGCGCTAAGTGCCCCCAGGCTATGAAAGCCACGAATCGTCATGCCACAAAGAGAATCCACACCACCAACAACGACAGCATCACAAACATTGGTAGAGAGAAGACGCCGGGCACTGGCAAGGGCATTCGCACTGGATGAACACGCTGTAGAAACCGTAAGTTGTACGCCTTGCACACCCAGATACTTTGCGACAAAAGTACTAAGTCCTGCCATTTGCTGTTGAAGCCGGTAATTGTAACCAGTGTCTTTTTTACCACTGAGGTAAGATTCACCAGAATCGATCCCAGAAGTTGAAGTTCCCATAACCACTCCAACTCGGCTTGTACCATATCTTTCAACAAGACTACCGATCTCTGATTCGATTTGGCCCAGTGCAGCCAAAGCCAGCTGATTATTACGGCAGTGATAGGCTTGTAGCGAACTCGGTAATTCTGGCAACTTCTCCTGCACAATACCCAGGTTTCCCTGATAGTTTAATAATCGGTTTTCATCCGGTCGCATAAAAGAGCTATCACCGCTAAAAAGGGGTTTAGCTACCGATTCAGCAGAATTTCCCAGGGTACAGATGATGCCCATATGATTAAGATAGAAATTAGTCATACCTAGAAATTCCTGATGCTTAACCTGTAACCAAGTCGTTTGTGCTCAAGCTCAACCTGTGCTTCCCAAATATCATTAGTACTGTAGCGCGCCTCTGTACTTATTTCTCCATTGTGGAAGAGCTGACGGATATAAGTCCCCTCAACTACGGACTCTTGCAACTTCCAACCAACAGGTAATTGTTTCTGCAGCTGAGTAACTGGCCAATAAACAAACTGGATGTCTGCTAACAGTTTTTCAGGTGGCAGACTTGCCGCTCTACGCATGTAGTGATGAGTGCTTATCTCATTACCATCATATGCAATATCTAACAAACTCATACCTTCAGGGCTGAGAAGCGAAACCCTCATGTTCTCTGAAGAGAGCAAGGTGGCCGCAATCACTTCGTACACATTGTTTTGATAAACAATACGCAAATGTTGATTCATCTGACGCGGTTGCTCAGCTAAAAGAGGCGCCAAAGACCGGCTTTCAGACTTATCTTTTTCCACCCTTGGGGAAATACAACCCACCAGAGTAAAGATACTAAAATAAAGCACTAACCAGCGGAGCATATTTCCACCAGTGTATTCAATCTACGCTCTGCAGCAGCAACAAAAGGATTTTTCTTATCCCAGGCATAACCTGCCAATATTGAGCAAATCATTCCTTTAATTTCTTTTTGCTCAGTCTGATAAAAAATCACATCCTGAAAGCGGCCATCATACCAAGCCTTTACATACGTTTTAAAAACTTCAACACCCTGCTTTAAAGGCACAGAAAACTCTTTGTCCCAATCAACGCTCTCTCCAGAGAGTTGACGGTGTAAACATTCAGCGGCTAACTCTGCAGACTTCATTGCGATGGTAACGCCTGAAGAAAATACTGGATCCAGAAATTCACCAGCATTTCCCAAAAGAGCAAAGCCTGGACCTGCCAGCTTGGTTACATTGCTCGAATATCCACGAATACGTTGAATCTCGGTATCAAATTTTGCGTTGTATAAAGTTTTTGCCAACTCTGGTGCGGCCGAAATAGCACCTTTCAGGATCTGTTCTGGATCCTGTCCCCAAGCCGCGATCTTTTCCTTCTCACCAACAACGCCAACAGAAGCTCTGCCATCGGCGAAAGGTATCAACCAATACCAAATATCTCTCTCATTGGGATTGACTGTGATAAGTATTTTATCTCTGTCAAAATTACTATCAGTAATATTGTCCTCTACATGTGTGAATACTGATTCACGTACAGGAAACTCTGACGGACGATCCAGGTCCAGTAATCTTGGTAGAACTCGTCCAAAACCACTTGCATCCAGAACAAAACGGCTCTGGAAAGCAAGCTCTTCACCGTTGTGTTCTGCAATCAGTTCCGCACCATTTTCGGCAATATCAGCTGATACAATAGAATGACGATAATAAATCTTTACTCCCTGGCGCTCAGCTTCATCGGCCAGTATTTTGTCAAACTTGGCTCGCTGTACCTGGAAAGTTGTACCATGCCCTGGTGTGAATTTTTCACGAAAGTCAAATGAAGTACGGGCACCATCCCATTCAAAAGCAGCACCATTTTTAAATTGGAAGCCTGCGGATTTTACTGCCTCCAACATATCTGCGTTTTCAAGAGATTCCATACACTGTGCCAGCAAACTCTCGCCGATAGAGAAGCGAGGGAACATCTCTCGCTCAACGATCGATACACTCCAGCCATTTTTAGCCAACAAAGCACCGGCTACAGCTCCAGCAGGTCCGGCACCAATAATAACAACGTCAGACTTAATTTCTTTCATTGGCTAATATCCCTTACCCCGTGTACAAAAAAATAGAAATGCCAACAACAAAGTTAATACTGTGCCCACAGCCAGGACTAACCCAAAATTTGCAATGGCCGGTGTGCCAGACAATGCTAGCAAACCAAACCCTAAAAAAGTTGTTAACCCAGCCATAGCTATCGCCAGCAGGGTATAATGCTGCTCTGCTTTCCGGCTCGTATAGCTAAATATTGCGTAATCTATACCAATTCCAAAGACAAGCAATAAAGCCGCAACATGAAATAGATTAATTGCGGATCCCTGTAAAATCACTATCGCCAGGGTGCCTAGTACTGCGCTGGATGGAAGTGCAACTATACTTAAGGCTTGTTTTATTCCTGTTTTAGTTGCCGTCACTAAAAATACAACAATGAATATTAATGGCAGTAATTGCAGCAACAGATCACGTTGTTGTGACATCACATTAGAGATACTTCTGGTAGTATCGACATAGGTTACTCCAGGCAGTAACTCTAAAGATGACAAATCTTCTGTTAAGCCATAAATACGAACCACAGAATAACAGTGATTATTTTCACAACCCAGCCATAGTCCTTTATATTGCCGACCTGCAACTGGCAACCATTCAGAGAAGTTAAAGGTATTGAATGGCTGTATTTTAGATTTTAACTGTTGATTAATATCTTGTTCAGAATAACCCAATTGCTGATAAAAAGACCTGACAGCATCCCCACTGTAAAACTTCGACAATAACTTCCAGTCAGCTTCTTGAACCTCTTTTGGAGGTATCCGGTTGGTTACCCCCTGAAAACCACTAATAATTTCCTTTTCTACTAAATAGTCCAGTTGATTTCTAAGTTCCCATTCCCGTGTTAATACTTGTTGCTCATCTTCACCAAAAACCAGAAAGTAACGGGAGTCTGGCCGGGATCTAATCAGAGAATTTAGATCTATTTCATCTTGTGTAAGAAATTCTGGAGGCTGGTAAAACAGTTTTAGGTCATCATTAAATTGAATTTTCTGAAGTGCCGCAGCTCCAAAAATCAACAGCCCAACCAATGGGAACAGGTAGTACCTAATATTGAGTTTAGGAAACTGACTGGAAAACGATAAAGGCCTATGCTTAATATTAATCCAGCCTGGAAATAACAGGATTACAGTCAACCAAGCCCCTATTAAACCACAGCCGACAAAAATCCCTATTTGTTGTAAAAGCGGAAAAGGTGTTAATGCAAGAGAGAAAAATGCCAAGCAGCTTGATATCAATCCCAACAATAGCCCGGGTAATATATCCTTATCTTTTGGCTTGCCAAGCCTCAATCGATTACAAATAAAGTGAAATGCGTAATCGATTGCCAATCCAGAAACCGTCGTACCAAATACAAAAGCCAGTATATGAATTTGGCCCAAAATGATAATGACACCAGATATGCCACTGGCCACGCCACATAGAATTGCGAATGTACAAGCTAGTAGAGGTTTTAATGAGCGAAAGACAACAATACATAGACAGCAAATAGCAAGGATCGAAAGGGAGCCAATCAGGCGTATTTCATCCTGTGCCATAGCAGCAGCATACTCTGTATGCAGGGGGGCTCCAGCTACCAGCAGCGAATAACCATTTTTTTGAGCCCATTGCTTTAATTCTGACTGTAAAGAAAGAAGTGATATATCGCTCTCTCCAGTCAAATCAACTGGTGCGGCCAGCGTATAAAGCAGGGTAAAAACTTTATGTCCTTCTGTATGTACCGGAATTCCATCAAAGACTTGTGGAGTAACTCCAATATCAGCGGTAAAGTAATTGCGAAAAGTTGAGAAAGTATCTTTCTCCAAATCGATTCCAGCGCCGTCAGGCCCGTATAATTTACCCAATTGACGCTGTATAAGTTCCTCTGGCGTAGCGTCTAATAACGCCCTATCTTCAAGGCTGAGTAGCTGTTGGCGCAGAGGAAAGAGCAGCTCCCACTCCTCTTTATAGCTTTCAGAATCGGCCCAACGATATTCAACAGACTCTACAGATTTAGCGGCCTTTAGTTTCTGCGCCAACTCTTGGGTATGCCTGGCCAGACGTTGTGATTCTTTTCCTTCAGAAACTAAAACCCAAATTAAACTTCCCTGTAATTGCTGACTGACTTTTTTCTGGATGCCAGCACTACTTACCGAGTCGGAGTTATTATCAGCTAATAACAAAACATCTGTTTGCAGCCAGCTGGATTGATAGCGTAATACAGTTATCCCAAGAATTACACTAACAAAGGAAAGCCAAATAACAACTCGACGTGACATGAGATTATTTCTGGTTATCTTCTGAGAATTCACTCAGTAGTTGACTGTTATTAGCTTCAACTGAATGTAAATTCATAATATCTATTTCAGTAATTGCCATGTTGGCTTCAGCTAGTACTATTTTCCGAATCTTTTTGTCTCCCACGACTTCTATCGATTCAATAACCTTTCTAAAAGCCTCTTGCTTGGGAATTAAGTTAATTCTCCATTGCTCTTCTGCGATTTGTGGTCCCACCGTAAAAGTCTGATCCAGCTCACTAAAATCACCACTGATAATCTTTAATAGAGGATCAGCCACATGATTTCCTACAATATTGCTATTGATCCGATTTCCGAAATCAGCATCATCTAGTTTAAATATTCGATGGGATTCTATTGGATTCTCTATTCGCCAGCTTAATCCTAACTCTTCAGAAATAGCCAGGACGCCTGAAGAAACCAGAGGCCTGGGCAACTGGGGCAGCCTCTTTGTCTGGGCAAAAGTGCCAAGCATCTGTGGAGATGACACAATATTTTTCTCTATCTCCCGCAAAACCGCCTGCTGCTCTGAGGTCAAAGCAGAAGTTACTGTGGAAAATAGAAAACAAATAAAAAATACAACCAAGCGCGTAACAGTCATCACTAATTTACCCCTAATTTTTCCAGCAAAATTGGAGGCGATGCGAACAGCATTTCGGCACTACTAATTTCGACAGCTACCTGTACGGTATGTCCTTTTGTTAAGCGTACACCGGTATCTCTATCTGTTATTGTATAATTGATTTTAAATCGATTTTCATATTCAGAAACCTCAGCGCAAATAACAATCCACTGCTGAAATCGTAAAGGCTTTGCATATCGTACGCGCAAGTCTATGACCGGCCAGGCAAAACCTGATTCCTTCATCTGTTGGTAGTTATATTCCAACTGATCAAACAATGCACATCGGGCTATTTCAAAGTACTTTGCATAATGCCCATGCCAAGCTATCTCCATCATATCCACATCGTGGAAAGGAATTTGTAGTTCAACTTGCGCCGCCCATTTTTCAGGGCGCATAGGTTTATTAGTTTTCATATAAGCGCCAATGTCTTTGCTGAATTAATGAAACGAATTTTCTCAATGGCTGTTCAAGCTCTCTATCTTCCTCCAGAAAAGAAAATTCATCTCCTATCTGCCTGATTGTGGTATTAAGAGCGGTAGATAATTTTTCCAAATCCACTCCCCCACTACGAACTCGAAGCTGAATGCCCTGCCAAGCAATCATCAGTGCCGCTGCGGTCGTTTGCTCCGTTAACTGTAATACCCTGATACAGTCCCTGGCAGCAATGGTGCCCATACTGACCTTATCCTGGTTATGACACTCCGTTGATCTGGAAAAAACACTTGCGGGCATGGTCTGCTTTAGTGCTTCAGCAGTCCAGGCACTCGCACCAATTTGAACAGCCTTAAAGCCGTGGTTAATCGATCTTCGAGGCCCGGTTACACCTGAGAGGTTTGCCGGGAGCCCATTATTGAACTTAACGTCAACCAGTTGGGCTATTTGTCGATCCAGTAAATCAGAGAGATTTGCTACCGCATTCTTCAGGCTATCCATGGCGAAGGCTATATGCCCACCATAGAAGTGCCCACCATGAAGCACCCTCTCGTTTTCACCATCGATGATCGGGTTATCATTAGCACTGTTTAGTTCGTTATGAATAAATTGCTGGAGCCAGGGCAGAGAGTCCTGTAATACACCCACTACATGGGGAGCGCACCGAAGTGAATAGCGATCCTGCAATCGGCTATTTTGTCTTGGAGCGGCACCAACATTGAGATCGTCATGAATCCACTTTGCAATCTGGTTTTGACCGGGGTGAGGCTTCACTGCAAAAAGCGCGCTATCGAAATGGTAGGCATTGCCATCCAACGCAACGCTCATCATGGAGGTAATACGAGCACTCAGCTGTGCTAGATACTCTGCCCGTTTATAGGCTAAGCACGCTAAGCCAGTCATTGCGGCGGTGCCATTCATTATCGCCAAACCCTCTTTGGGGTACAGCTTTAATGGCTCAATCTGTAATTCATCGAATACCTCAGCAGTATCTCTCTGATGGCCTCGGTACCAAACTTTGCGCTCCCCGCACAAAACCGCAGCAACATAAGACAGTGGGGTCAAGTCGCCACTGGCTCCCACAGACCCCTCTTGGGGAATTACCGGAATAATGTCTTTCTGAAGTAACAGAACCAATTGCTGCAACAGCCGAAATCGGACCCCTGAACTGCCCTTTGCAAGGCTGGCAATCCGGGCTGCGACAATCGCTCTACTCTGCTCAAGAGTAAAGACTTCCCCCATTCCACAACCATGGAAGGTAAATAATCGATGAGGTAACTCTTCCACCAGATCTGCAGGAATACTTTCGGTACAAGAATCACCATATCCAGTGGTTACTCCGTAGATCACACCTTCCTTCTGCCAAAGGCTATCCAGGAACTCGGCACCGCGATTTATCCTTGCTACAAAGCTCTCTTCATCAGATAGAGAGATATCGCCACGGCCAGCTGCAATGGTATTTACCTGATCAATAGATAGAGCTGTGCCATCAAAGACTATTTGGGTTCGTTGTAGTACTGCTGAATTCATTTTTGTTGATCCCAGAACGGGTAAAAGTTATACCATTGCAAAGGTGCTATATGACAATAGCGCTCCAACCGTCGTGCAAACTCCTCGACAAGAGAGCGAATATGCCCTTCTCTGTCACCGCGTTTCATCACAACGCGATCGCAGAGTTTTTCCATATAGATATCGTATCCGGAAGTACTGCGCAGACAGAAAAGTGTGTACACCGGGCATTTGAGCAGCGCAGCAAGAATATAGGGCCCCTGGGGAAAAGGCGCTTTTCGCCCTAGGAATTCTGCCTCACAGGTGCGTCCCATAGAGTTAATCGGTGTTCTATCACCGACAATAACAACCAGCTCCCCGGCTTCAATAGCCTCGGAGAGTCGCATCGCTAAAGCGGGAGTTACTTCTGTCACCTGGATAAGTCGCACTTGACTCAGGGGGTTGAGCATCTTCATCATGCGATTAAATTTCACCGCATGCTTTGTATGCACCAACACATTTACCCGTACCTTTGTCAGGCTGCCAAGTGCCCTGCAAACCTCCAGGTTCCCGAGGTGAGAACCAATAATTAATCCACCCTGGCCACTAGCGGCCAACTGGTGAAGACCTGCTCTTTCTGGGAAATTTACCTGACTATCCGGGATACCCACAAACCAAGCTTCAAGCTTTTCTCTAGCACTGTTAGCAAAATTAAGGAAAATTTTAAATCCGGTTTTCCAATTCGGTTCTATACCGCTAGATGGGTAGCGTTTAGTGAATAATTCCAAGTACTCCTGGATCGAATTGCGGCCACTCTGATTTTTTAGGTAGTAGCATAAAACTACCGGGTATACCGCAACTTTAAAGGCAATCGGACCCAACCAGTGATGCAACCAGAATAAGAACTTGATACCCAGGAAAAAGCCTTGTTCCCGGTATTTTGACCAGTGTAAATTACTCACGCTTTTCGCCCTACTGTCGAAATACGCAGAGTTCTGGCCAACATGCCAAAAAATAGACGGGTGTGCATTGCCGATATATGGAAGTTATCCTTAAATCCCCGGAAATGGGAAACGCCATCTATTGGGTAGCTCACATTTACAGGTACCTGGCAGAGACCGCCTTTGCTCCAATACCACCGTACCAAGATCTCTGGATCAAAATCCATTCGATCACCGGTATACTCGTTATCTAACAAATCTACAGTTCGAGATAAGGGATAACAACGCAGCCCACACATGGAATCCTTAATCTCCAGAGAAAGAGTATTAATCCAGATCCATACATGAGTTAGATAGCGTCCCCACAAACGAACTTTAGGTACTGATTTATCGTATTGCGGATAGCCACAAATCAGTGAATCAGGGCACTTTCTGCTTTTCTCTAGGAATTGAGGTATATCAGCAGGGCTGTGTTGACCATCGGCATCGACTTGAATTCCATGACTATATCCAAGCGCTTTCGCAGCTCGCAGACCACTTTTTACCGCAGCACCTTTTCCACCATTAGCCTGGCGAACAACCAAGTGAACCCGCGGACCGTAGCCCTGCTCTAAGCGTTGTAGTTCAATTCTACAGGGTTCATCACAGCCATCATCTACCAGAATGTAAGGCAGGTTAAAGTCATCCAGAGATGCTAGCGTCTCTGCGATTGCCCCCTCATGATTATAAACGGGTATTACAAAACAAAAGTTAGACATGGCTGAAGCACAATCTACCACTGCTATATTCTAAATTGCCATCTTGAGTGTTCCGAAAAGAATAATTTAATTTGTTCTTTTCCTGGCTGAACTCCAAAGATAAAGTGACAGCATCACCGGGCATCATTAATTGCTTAAATTTAATCACTTCCATTTGGGTAAACGTACTGCCGGCTTTTACAAGTGGGCGGCCAAAATGCATAGCCCAATCCAGCTGTACTACTCCCGGCACTACCGGTGAGCCTTCAAAATGACCATCCAAGCAAGGCAAATCGTCATTAACCGTAAAATTAACTTGACGAGCATTATCTAATATTTCGCTGCTAATAATCTGTGGCACCATTGCTGCCGGAATTTCATCAAAAAGTTGCATTAGCAGGTCTCTCGTTATTTTTCCCTGTAAGTTAGCGGGGATTTCATCAACAAAACGCCAAGAACGTGGCACAGCCACGCCATCAAGATCCTTGGCCAGGGTTTCTCTAAGTTTACGAACAAGAGAAGCCTTTCCTTTCTTTTGTAATAGTTCTTTCCCGGATTCCGTTAGTGTGGCAACAGCGGCAACTATTTTTCTTTTACGCTCCAGAACAAGTGCATTGGCTTTTACAATATATGAGCTTCCAACTAGTAGGGACTCAACTTGTGTAAGAGAAATTCTTTTCTCTTCAATCTTAACAATGCGATCAGCTCGTCCTTTGAGTTCGAACATACCATCTGTACTTATTTGTACTTTGTCCTGACAAATAAACTCCTTGGGCAACCACGGAGAAGAGACTTTGAGTAACCCATCGCTGTTTTTTGCAATGTTCACTCCCTTTAGTGGACTCCAACTTTTCTGACGCAATTGATTACGCCAGGCAATCCCCCCCGTTTCAGTGCTTCCATAGACCTCTATGGGCTGGATTCCACACAACTGATCAATCGCCTTTGCATCTACTTCCAGTAAAGGCCCCCCAGAAGAAAAGATATCTACTAAGGATTTTCCCAACGCCCATGGCCAGGAAGAAATACGGCGGCTTAACTGTGCAGGGCTTGCAACCCACACGGCAGGCCCCCACTTGTGGGCGTCTTGGAGTAATCCCACAATATCCACATATGTCTTACTAACAAATCGACGCCCGCTGGCTAGTGGCCACAGTAATTTAAACAGTAAGCCATATATATGCTGATGGCTTACAGTTGCCAAAGTAGTTGTATTAGCTACCCGGGGTGACCACTTAAGATTATGGGCCTTAACCTCATTGAGCAGTTGATATAAGGTTTTATCAACGGTTTGTGGTTCACCACTGCTTCCTGATGTGAATAATTGAATACCAGCATCAAAACAACTGGGAACAGAAAGCTCCTCTCTACATTGATCCGGAATATTTATACTAAATGCCGAGCTATCTTCCCAGCTGCCCAGTAATAGGGTTTGCTCACCCAGTTTTTGCTGGGTAAATCGCTTATTATTTGCCGGTATAACAACGACTTCACAACAAGACATAGCAGCAAAAAAGAGCAAGCTAAACTCGTAACTATCTTCACAGAAAATGGCAGCTCTTTTGAACCCAGTTTCGTTTAGGGATTTTTTTAGCTTTCGCTCAATAAATGCCAATTCACGTTTAAATTGGGCGAAAGAAATTTCCCCACGACTTGAATAGCTAACTATTGCTTGGTCATTCGAGTAACCAAACACTTGTTCAAACTGTACTTTGTCCACGACCTTAACTCACGCCTTATTTTGGACACGACAACGCAGTAGCCATTCACCGCCCATCATAGTTCCCATTAGCACATATGAAACAAGGCCATTGTAAAGAGTCCAGACTTTCATATCGCCGTTTAAAACAGTTGCCAGTGCGAGGCTTCCATTAATTAAAAAGAATAGGCACCATGCCTTGGTAACCTTTCGTGTATATAGAATACCTTCAGGTGGTAAATCTGGAGTCGTAAGGCGAGCAAGCCGTTCTACTAATGTTTGTGGTTGACTCAAACTGTATAAAAACAGTGAAAATAGAATCAGGTTACAAAGTACTGGATACCAAAGAAGTCCACTTGAATCGCCCCTTAACCAGGAGACGCCAACAACAAAAGCCAAGGCCACGGCCATTAGCTTGGTGCCAATCGCCTTATTCGCGCCGCCAAACAATACCCTTGAAACCGCAACAATCAACAGCAGTAACAGAATACTACTTAAAGACAAGTATTCTATGCCAAAATAAATTGCCACAGGGTACAGTGTCAGAATTATGACCAATATTAGCTGCGCGAATCGACTCACTTCTCCGCCATTACCTTTTCAATTGCACCAACTACATCTCCAACAGTTCTTACACTTTTGAATTCTTCAGGTGCAATTTTCTTTCCAGTAAGCTCTTTTAAACGAACTATCAGGTCAACCGCATCAATGCTATCTATATCCAGATCATCAGCAAGGTGGGCTTCTTCTGTTATATCCTCTTCATCAACCTCAAACATCTCAACAAGGATTTCGGTCAATTTTGGAAAAATGTCTTCTCTATCTTTCAACATACATATCTCTCTTACGCGCGGCTACCATCAACAAATTTTGCCAGGCTGTTCACACTAGCAAAATGTGATTTGGTATCTTCATTTTCTGCATCGATAGATATGTTATATTTCTTCTGCAATGCCAGACCTAGCTCAAGCGCATCAATGGAATCCAAACCTAGACCTTCACCAAATAAAGGCTCATCTGCGATGATTTCCTCTGGTGTAATATCCTCTAGGTTTAGAACCTCAATAATCAGTGTCTTTAGCTCTTCAACCAAATCATTCACGCAGCACACTCCTCAGTATAAAATGCTTTTAATTCTTGGGTAACTTGCCTGGCTACCAATGGGCTTTCGCTTTTTTCTTTCATCTTGAGAATCTCCCAAGATTCAGAGACATCAAATTCAAAATGTGGCCGCGATAACGGAATGCTGTACCACGGGATATTTTTCATCAGCATTGGCGGGTTGCAGCGAATGGTAACCAGAGTCGGACTAATACCAGAACGAAGTGCCATATAGGCAGCCCCCCGCTGGAACTTGAATGGTTTCCCTGGCACAGAGCGGGTTCCTTCCGGAAATAAAACCACTGACTCCCCTTTTTTCAAAGATTTTGAGGCAAGCTCAATTATTTTTTCCGGGTCATCATTGGGAATATAACCCGCAGTCATTACAGCTCCACGCATAAAGGGATTTCGAAATAGACTCGCCTTTACAATACAGTTTGCATTAGGTATTCGAGATATAAGAAAAACGACATCAATAAGAGTGGGATGATTAGCCAGTATTAATTGGCCGGGCTCTTGCAGTTTACTCTCACCCTTGAAATCATAAGTATATATCCCTGTTTTGTGCATAAACCCAATAAACAAACGGAAGGCATGATGTATGATTAACCTAGCCTTACGCATACGTACATTTGCATTAGGGTATAAAATTCTGAGAGGTGGAAATAAAATAAATCGAAGGATCAGACCACCAAAACCAAATAGACTAAACGCAACGGCAGTGGCTATCAGCCTAAACCAATACCGATCATACCTCTTGCCAGACTCCAAATTAGTTTGCATTGATTAGTAACTCCCACCCTTTGGCAACAGGTACTTTTCCTGAATTTTTAATAAGTGCGCTTAACAGAGGTAACTGATAATCTGCCTCTTCAAATGCCGTTTTTAGTCTGACGCTCGAAGAATTTACCAAAGTCACTCCACTACCCTTACTTCCCTCAACTGGTAAGGTTAAGAGTAAAGCTGTAGCACAAACACCTGAGGGACTTTGGGTGCTAGGGTGATACATTTCTGGCAGGGGTTCCTCACAAAATATCAGCAGTATTTCTTTTGCACCTTCCCGCAAAATACCGTTAGCTTCCATTAAACCTGCCAGTAATGGATAGTCACCACCCGCTAAAGCGAGAGCTGGAGATCGTACTTTATTCGCTATAGACAATTGGCCGGCGATCGCATTGTGTACTGATAAACCAAACGCCGTAGGGGATAAATCTTCTTCCGCAGCAACCCCCTGTAGAAGAGAGTAAGTTCTCTTCGCCTCTCCGTGCACAGAGCAACACAGCAGGGGGATATCTCTCTGCTGCAGAAGTGGGTAAGCACTATTAAATACGGCTTTAGACAATGGGCTCAGGCGGCGCCTGAGCATCGCCGGAAGAAAGGAGACATCAGCCAGGGTATCTTCCTGCAGTTCTAACTCGCCACTGTGCCATCGATGCCAGTCCGCAGGTTCCGAAACCCCCGCATACCAAGCTCGCCAATCGGAAATTACAAATTCAATAGACAAACTACTCTTATGGAGCTTGGCTCCAACCCTCAATATCAAGCCTTAGTATCCAGCCAGCTCTACCATTGTTTTTAGGTGGCTTTTTGAGCTTTTCGTGACCGGCAACAGGGCGGGAATGGTACACAAAATGATCAATTCCCGCTAGCAAAAGAACCTTCAATTGGGACTGGTGAGTTTCTTTATTACACCTAAATACACGAGAACTATTCCTTCGGACAGTTCTCGTATACTAGCGCCCTTAATTTCACTGGCATAAGGTCAACTTAAGCTTTCGTAGGCTTCTAAAAATGATAAAGCTCTCACCAAGAACAAAATTCCCTTAAGGTGACGACTTAAAGGAAAAAACTCTAAACTTAGGAGTGATCCTTAATTGCCCAATCTGGCATTTATGGTCTATTTCCGAGGCATTTTTGAAGATGTATGTACCCCATCTTTTCCTCAACCATTTACCATGATAGCCGTTCTGCTATTCAGCTTTATTAGTGATTACAATCTAAGTCTGAATCGATAGATAAGACTTTATGCTTTATTTTACTTGCTCTTCATTCAAAAATTGGCCTGAGGATTGGCAGGCGAACTCATCTTTCTTATTGAGTGACACGGAACATTTACGTTTAAAAAACATTCGCAACCCGAATCGGAGGATGCAATTTTTAGCCGGGCGCCTACTCGCGAAAACCCTTATTGCTGAACGGTTTGGATGCCACCCTTCTGATCTGGAAGTTGACCCTAAGAACCCTACAGTTGCCAATTTCTCAGGAACCCCTATTGTCAACCTCTCGATCAGCCATACGGCAGACTACCTTGCAGTCTCCATTGGAAAAATTCCGGTTGGTATTGACTGTGAAAGAGACCATCCCAAAAGAGATTGGCTGGCAATAGCCCAGAATTACTTTAGCTCCTATGAGGTGTCCTGGTTACAAAGCTTACCGAAAGCCCTCTTAAAGCAAGAGTTTATAAAATCTTGGACCATAAAGGAGGCGCTTGCCAAGTGCAGTGGTGATCCACTGGGTAAGCTGCTTAAAGTCTCTTCACTGGTCGGCCAAGTAGAAAATTGGCCTGAACCCTATTCTGAATACCGATGTTGGAGTGGGCAGCCTGAAGAAGATATCTACCTTTCACTTGTAGTTAGGCCTAGGCCCAATTTTACTTCTAAAGAGGTAATAGGAACTTACCGGAATAGTTTTAAAGGCCCTGCAACTCGAGAAATTCGGCTGAAAGCTTCATGACCTGGAGATTCCCCACTCAAATTTGCCAGGTATCGAGGGAATCTCCAATAACCACTAGTGCACGTTAACTACTGGCTAAACAGGTCCCCAAAGAAATCTCCCTCATACCATGAAGGCTTATCCTTAGCATCCGCCACTTCCCTGGCAATTAGATAATTAACTTCGGTGAACTGCCTAGCAGCTGCGTAGCTCACCCCAGCATCAGGCGCATCTCCGGGTTTGTGATAGCTCTCTTTCAGGAATGCCACTTGTTTAGCGGTACCATCAATATTCGGATCCTGAGCTTCGCGCCCAGTAATTAGGTAAATAGAGGGCACACCGCGGCGAACGAAATTATAGTGATCACTACGAACAAAGATCACTTCTTCAGGCATGGGATCAGGGCTCAATTTTAAACCGCTGAGTTTTGCCGCATGCTCCGCAATCTGGCCAAGGGACGAATGCTCGGCACCAAAGGCAATAATATCGCGGAATGGGTAGAGCAGCATGGGCATATCCAGATTGATATTGGCCACGATGGACTGCAGAGGTACGGTAGGGTATTCGGCAAAGTAGTCCGAGCCGAGTAATCCCTTCTCTTCTCCGGTCACCGCAACAAACAATAGAGAGCGTCGTGGTGCTTGGCCAGACTCCGCAAACAACCGTGCGGTTTCCAGCATTACTGCGATTCCTGCAGCGTTATCTTGAGCGCCGTAATAAATCTGGCCATCTTCTTTTTTACCGATATGGTCCAAGTGTGCAGAGAAGACCACATATTCATTTTTAAGCACCGGGTCGCTACCCGGTAATACGGCCACAACATTGGGGCTACGCACTTCCTCGTGCCTAGAGCTTGTACTCAGGGCAGCACGGTAAGGCAGCGAAAATCCACGGGGATTTTGACCTTTTTCCATAATGCTGAAGATAGCTGCGAGGCTCTGTTGGGCACCGTCGAAGAGTTTGCTCGCCGCATCGATATCAAGCAATACACCAGGATACAAACCGGGGATAGCGCTGCCCGGCTCGCCTTTTCGGTTTACCCAGTCGAAAGTCTCATCGTGACGATGCTCCGCATAGCGCACGAAGGGGCGGCGCTTCTCGCGCTCGGGGGTATAAATGGTGATATAACCCACCGCACCATGACGAGCAGCGGTCTCACCCTTGTTGCGACTTGATGCATAGTGAGCCCCCACTTCACTGGGCAGACTCTTCGGGCGACCACTCAGTATCACTGCAATCTTACCCTTCACATCCAATCCGGCATAATCATCTAGGCCATAGTCCGGCGCTTCAATTCCGTAGCCAACAAACACCAGCTCGGCCTCCAAGCGTGCCTGCTCACTGGACGCAGAAGGCGAGGTGATAAAGTCCTCCCCGAAGGCAAAGCCGACCTCACCTTTGCCCCCCTTTAAAACAAAAGTCGGCTCAGTGCCATTCCAGCTGGCACTACGGAAAGGTACATCCTGAAAATACCCCTGCTCACCAGCCGGAGCGAGCCCCATGGATTGGAACTGCGCGGCCACATATTGCGCCGCCTTGAGGTAGCCTTCGCTGCCTGTGTCTCTTCCCGCCAGCTCTGCAGAAGCCAGGTAATTCACATCCCGACTGATATTGTCGATATTCGCGCTTGGGGCTGTGCTGGTGGAAACTGGCATACAGGCCACCAGCAGCAACGACAGCAGGCCGCTGAGCAGGACTTTTCTTTTCATCGGATTACTACTTCTCGAATAAATCTTTGCGGTCTGCCAGACAGAACCAACACCGCACCAAAAAGGAGCGCAATCTTACCACGTTCAGACTTAGTGCAGAGCACCAAGATGTGAGTGATCACTTACTTGAAAGGGTTAATATATAGAATTCAGGCGGCCTTGTAGAGCCCAGGAAAGGCTCGGCTTATTGCTGCGGTCACTTCCTCATGGGCCCGATCCGCACAAAACTCTCCATGGGCTGCCAGAAAGTGTAGGAAGGGCAGCTGTAGCAGGCGCTCAAAATCCTCCTGCAGCCAACAGCGTTGGTCCCGGCCTTCAGGAGTCATCCGTGTTCGCCAGGCAGGCGGTACCTGCATCCCCGAGCGCATACCGGACAGTCGCAGCAGATTTCGGCCAAACCAGCTACAACCGCTCCACTTCCCCCAATACTGCAGAGCATCACAGCCCAGCAACAGGCCGTCATTGAAGGGCAGCCACCAGAATGCCTCTGGGTAACGGCTGTAACGCAGTTCCACGAAGCGACTGCCGGGTATTGGACAAACACCACCATCCCTCACCAATCTATCGGCACTAGGTGGATAAAAGTTTGAGCCGGTCTGCCGCCAAAAAGTCAGATCAAAATGGTCACGGTAATAAAGATCATCCTGGCCGTGATGGTAGCCAAGACGCACTGCATGAGCTATTCGGCCGAGATCCTGCAACTTCTCTTCTTGCGCTGGACGCAGGCGTATCGGGTTCACCAGTATCAGCTCTTCCTGCCAACGCACAATGGCCATGTTGCGGTTAATGGTAACCGCCGGAGCCAGTTTTACGGTCCCAGGGACGAAGAACAGGTCTGGTAGTAGTTGGCGAATCTCGCCGTGGGGCTGGGGTTCGGGGTAATTAATACGCACTGGCAAGCGCTCAGGTGTAATACACCCGATTACTGAGCCCGCGTAAAAGCTGTAAGGCTCGCTGCGCGCTCTCTTCAGGGACAAAGACATGATCGTGACGCAGGGCATTTACCATATTGGCCACTATGCCCGCATCAGCCAGCTCCCTGGCGACTGTAGCGGTAAGGCCCACCGCACTGAGACCGGAAAAGACCTGCAGGGTAATTTGTCTGAAGGGCCCGCTGGAAGCAATCCCATACTGCTGTGCCAAGCATCTGGGTAAGATCGCACTCATCCCCTCGCCTTCGCGGAAGATACACAGGCTTTGAGTCAAGACTTCTTCGAGCCGAGCATCCGACACCTGGCAAAACACGTAGGTTTCCTCATGTAACTCTGGGCACATATTTCTCAGGATATTTGCGAGGGAAACTTCTGCAGTCATATCCGGTTTGCCGTTGAAAAAACCTGCTGTGAAAATACTCAGCGAATGGTTACCAGTCAGAAACCACCTAGTGTAATTATCCAGAGGGAACATTTCCCACAGGTAAAACTACATGGCCATAAGACCTGCTTGATCATCACGTTCTATTAATGGATGACAACACCACTGTCTCAGAGGTTTTTTATTTTAATTTCGCTGACGGGTTTTCACCCTCTTTTTATTGGTTTTTTTCAGCTCCTCTCCTTCTAGCTCTGGCTCGCCCGGAGCTGGTGCAGTATTCACCTTTAAATCGGGGGAATCTTTCTTTTCCCAGCGTTGCAACATTCTATCAATCGCTTTTTCCAGACGCACACGAGGGAACTCGGGACAGGGAGCACCCTTGCCAGGATCATGCCAGGCAGATAATGGTGCAACAAAAACAATCAGAGATTTATGCAGGCGATCCCGACCGACACTCACTTCCGTCCAGGTAGTCTGCCATGCAAATTTACCTCGCACTGAATAATCGCTCTCATAGGATTTCAAGGTAAGAAAATAGGGATATATTTTTCCTCTGCGGCAAATGATTCTACGACCGGTTTTTATATTGGCCATTTGGGTGAAAGGATCAAAATACCAGTGGATATCGTAACCAAAAGCAAATTGCATTTTTCCGTCATGTGGGAGAAAAGCGTAGGAGCGGCCAGTACCATCGGGTTTGAGACTCCATACATGGCGGGCCTCCCCATCTCTGGAGATTAGCCAGGCACCCACCCACTGGCTGGCATTCAGCTTGGATTGAGCGTGCCAGCCTGCATTGCGCTGCTGTGTCTGTTCACTCTGTTTTTCTTTTTTTTTCTGCTCCTCCTTGGCAAAAGCTGAAAATGCTGTGAGCAAAAATACCAGAGTCAAAACCAAGGACTTTTGCATCACAGCTCTACTCCAATGTTCGGCGCTCCCCTCCCTGAGTGGAAAATTCCTGTTTTTGTTTCTTACTCGGACCCAAAAATCAGCTGGCAATGTTGGGGCAGTTACTACCCGCTTTAGGTGTACTCCAGTCACTCAATCGGCGCTGGAAACTCAGTAATCCACCGCCAGCCTGCAGCCAGTGCCGCCCGTCTATTACGGCAAATAAAAGAGTGGAGCGGCTCCAACCACGAAACGCCACCGAGACCACACCGCCCTTACAGCTAACGGAAGCACCGGTGCGGACCCGTACACGATCACCATCCAGTTGCCAGTTAATGGCAAAACCATGGGTCAATCTGCCACCGGAGTTAAAGCCATAGGCATAACCGGAGCCATCGGCATTGAGTTGCCAAACCAGTTGGTCGTCACCTTCACTCACTACCAACCAGTTGCCCGCCCACCTTTGTTGAGCTGATTCCGCCGTTGCCATTGAGGGCAATAGCAGGAACAGCATTAAGGCAATGGCACAACTCTGTCGTATGGAGACAAACACAAAATTCGAAGGGGGATTACGCAAGTACTTCATGCGCTGCTCTACCGTAAGTGCTCCACGGTAAGAACCGCGGAAAGGGGTTGCTGTAAACGGCGGCTGGCGTCACCGCCAATTTTCCTGGCCGGTTACGGCCACAGGCCAAAAAAACCGGCGTGAAAAATCGCACAGGCGCTATTTTTCACATCCCTTGCTTAGTAAGGCTAGACGCTAAATCCCACAGTGGCATTAGAAGCATTAAAAATATTTATTGAGGCGCCACTATGGGGGAGTGGAATTAGAAAGGCTGTTAGATAGGGCTACGAGCAATCATTATTTTGAGTGAGCATCAGACAAGTTTTTATCCGCACGCCACACACGGTATTTCAATTGGACGCCCTCCGGCAAATACACCACCAGGGGCTGGCTACTTGAATAAGGCAGTATCAGGCCGTTACCGCGCACGCGGATAAAACGGCGCGATTCGGAATCGGACCCGCAAACTTTACTGGTACCTTTGGAGGGCTTTAGTTCTGCCAGCACATAATAGGGGTAACCCCAACCCGGTAGAACCTGGCGCTGTAAGGGCGCGCTATAACTGCGCAGGTTGCAATCGGCCAATGCATTCTTGCCTGGCACTAACTCAACCATAAAGCGGCTCTCATCGACCACCTTGGGCAACTCAATAACATGGCGCCGCTTACCCTCAACTTCTGCAGGAAAGGCATCTAGCGGTTCGGCCGCCTGAAGCGGCACCACACAACAGAGAATAAGAGCGGAGAATAAGGATCTTGCCACGGCGACTTCCTCACGGCTGATCAGCTGATTTGGCGCACAAACCCTTTAAAGTCTAGACCGCTTTCTCCAGCGCAGTCCCCACCAAAGTGACACCCCCAGTGCTAGTGCCAATGCAAAGAGCAATGCCGCCCATAAATAGCTGATGTGTCCCCCCGGCATTGGTTCCAGGCGTGCTCTGGCTCTTCCCAGCAAGGTGCCTAAATTTTGAATTGAAGCGATCACATCAGTATTGGGCGCGTTTGAGAGCACTTCTCGGCGCAATGTTTGCCATTGGGCTTGTAACTTGCTGTACAAAACCCGGTCGCTCATTTCAATGGATTGCTGTAACGGCTTATAGCCCTCTCGATAGGCGAGCATCAATTTGTGATAAGCACCGGCATTGTCACCGCCTCGATAAGCGGTTTCCGCCAGGCTTAGTAACCCCTCTGCGCGAGTAAGGGGGTGTTCGAGGGAGCGGATCAGGTGCGGGTGGCCCCGCCACCACAATAAGGCACTCCTGGCATCAGTGGGCAACTCAATCGGTCGGGTTACCGCCATACCCGGCAGACTGATCAGTGCTGGATAGCGCTCGGCAAGATCGGCGGAGGGTGGCAGCTGATTTTTTACGGCAAAAGCGGCCACCGTCACCGCGAGAGCCCAGCGCTGGCGACTATTTAAGTCGCCATCAACCCGCTCGCTATGCACGCTATCCACGTTAGGGTCGAGAGTATTGTAGAGGTCATAAAGACTGAAACTCGCCATCCGCCTAGCATCGCGCAGATCGGGCAGGGCTCCATCACCCTGGCCCCATCTACCGTGGCAGCTGGCGCAGCGCTGTTGGAAAAGGGGAGCAGCCAAGCTGGCTGAAGGCAGTGAGTGGGCTGGTGAACGCTGCATTTGATAGAGAGCCGCCAATCGGTCGGCTATCTCATTGGCGCGCCTTCGCACTTTTTCAGCATCCTCGCGTCGGCTCAAAGCCGCCTGTAACCCTGCCATGCTGTTTTCCAGGGCTGAACGGCCCGGTTTATCTGGCAACTTCCGCACCAGATCCAGCGCCTCGGCAGCATGGTCTTGCTGGAGTTGATAGAGACCTGTATCGATAATTTGGCCTTTATCGATGGCATCCCCGTAACCCACAGCGATATAGGAAAGCAGGTTGCTCGCGCGCGCTGCAAGCTTGTCATTTTCCGCGACCTGCTGCGCCCAAAGAGATTGAACTGAGAGGGCCAGCAAGAGTAGTAAAGTCCATGAATTTCGCAAAAATGACTTCCTGTTACTGGCAGATAACGAAAGGGGTGGTAGTCGTTAATTGTGGCAAACGCCTAGATACAAAAAACCCCGCACTGGGCGGGGTTTGTTTTCAGGTGGGCTATTAGCCTCGATCGGCGCGCTCCTTGGCGATCAAGTAATCCGCTACCTGCAGCATCAATTCCTGACCATTGCTTTTGCCCTTGTAACCCGGCAGAGAGGAGCTGATACGGTACTTACCAGCCACAACCACTTCAGGTGTACCAGTCATTTTATAGGCGCGCTGATTGGCAACACCCTGCTTGACCTTGCTGTTAATGGCGAAGGAGTTCATCAGCTTGGCCGCTTTAGCACCATCGGCGCCATGCTTGTTAAATAAGGCTTCAATAGCAGCCAGGTCGGGCTTAAAGTTGCGACCTTCACGAATCGCCAGCATTTGGCGCTGGTTGTAAATGGTATTGAACAGCGGAGTGTGCATTTTTTCCAGAACACCCATGGCATCAGCCACGTAGAACAAGCGGGCGTGAACATCCATCACTGGCTGCCAAATAGCCGGCAGCTTCACCAAGGAGACATCACTGGGCATTTTTTCTTTCCAGCGCTCCAGGGTCGGTTCGAAATGAAAGCAGTGAGCGCAGCCATACCAGAACATCTCGGTCACTTCGATTTTATTGGCGTTTTTTTGCGCTACCGCCTGTGGCAGCACTTGGTAGTGTTGGCCCGCCTTGAATTCACCGCCTTCTTGGGCGCAGGCGACTAGGCTGAACAACACAGCCAAAACCATCGTTATAGGGGCGAGAACTGCTCTCATAAGTCTTCTCCAGCTTGTACATTCGTGGTTCGAGCGCCTGATTTGGCGGCATACTGTCGGGCCACTGAGGACACAATAGACAGCGCAGATTATTTAAGTTCCCAGCGCCAGGCGCAAGGAAAGGTCGCAAAAGTGGCAATACTTTACCCAATTCCCGCTCACTTGAGCGAGCGTCGGGCACAAAAAAGGCCGGTGTGTGACCGGCCTCTCGTTACTGTGGCTAACCCTTTTAGTCGGTCAGACCAGCGATATAGTTGGCAACCGCCTTGATCTCTGCATCGGAGAGCTGCTTGGCAACGGTGCGCATGGTGCGAATCTCACCATCATTGGCACGAGTACCCGCACGGAAGGCTTTCAGCTGCGCTTCAATATACTCCGGATACTGACCGGACAGACGCGGATAACCCGCTGGCGCATTGCCCTGACCGGTGGGAGAGTGACAGCCCATGCAAGCCGGTACGCCAGTTTCTTTATTGCCTGCGCGGAACAGCTTGCGGCCAAGGATTAGGCTATCGACACTGTCACCGCTATTAAGCATCACCGGGAAGGCTGTGGAGCCAGTCAGCTGCATTGGCTGGGAGGCGAAGTAGGCGGCGATATCCTGCAGGTCTTGGTCGTTAAAGTTATCCAACTGACCGATCATCTGCGGTATGTCGCGGGCCTTCTCACCATCAGGAGTACCTTTGATGTCCTGAAGCTGCTTGTACAGGTATTTTTCACCGAGGCCAGCGATTTTTGGGAAAGCCGGTGACAGGCTGTTGCCATCAGCACCGTGACAGGCGGCGCACTGGGCGGCCTTAGCCTTGCCCGCAGCAGCATCGCCAGAAGCCATTGCAAAAGGTACGGCCCCCAAGCCGAAAACCAAACCGAGTGCCAGAGCAGTGTTCTTGATAATGCTGTTCATACGTCGTCCCGTTGCGCGCTGAAATATGGCGTTTCGTGTCGCCCCCGATAGTCCTGCGACGCGAAAACCGCGGCATTATATACTTGCGCGCCAAGCGAGTGTACTGAATCAGCAGACTTAAACGATGCCAATTAACAAATTTGAAGCCCAACCACAGAAACTGAACTATCGTTCCATACGATTTCTCACCAGCGCCCCTACTCTGGCACAGTGTCCTGAAGACATTGGCGCCGAGGTGGCCTTTGCCGGCCGCTCCAATGCGGGCAAGTCCAGCGCCATCAATGCCCTGACCAGCAACAACAAGCTGGCGCGCACCTCTAAAACCCCCGGGCGCACCCAGCTGATCAACTTTTTCAGCCTGTCAGAAGACCAGCGCCTAGTAGACTTGCCAGGCTATGGCTACGCAAAGGTAGCCCGTGCTATGAAAGACGAGTGGCAGCGCCATCTGGCCGAGTATCTGGAGCAGCGCACCTGCCTGCGCGGCCTGGTGTTATTAATGGACATACGCCAGCCTCTCAAGGAGTTCGATCTGCATATGCTCACCTGGGCGGTAGAGGCCGGACTGCCCGTGCATATCCTGCTTACCAAGGCCGATAAAATGAAAAATGGCCCGGCCAACAACGCCCTATTCGCCGTGGAGAAATCCCTCAAGGAGCAGGGGTTGAGTCGCGGCGTAACTCTACAGACCTTTTCTTCACTGAAAAAAACCGGCCTCGACAAGCTGGAGCGCAAGCTAAACACCTGGCTGGCGCCCCAGACCGATGCTGAAGTGCCAACCGAGACTGAAAGCTAAAGCAAACTCTGGGGGAGACGGGATCCAGTTACGCCTTGGCACGCGGTTCTGCTCAGTGAACATCTAGCCAAAGCCACCGATCTGCAAGTCAAAGCGATGATCAAGGAGGTCGGGGGCTCCATGATCACCCTGTCAGTTCCGGCCCGGCGAAATGTTCTCTCCCCCGGGCAACAGCGAACGCAGTAGCAACTCGCGCAGACGACGTCGCGCTTGGGGGGTCGCACAGTGCAGCGCCTCTGCGCAAAGGGCACGCTGTGCTAACAGATTCACCAGGGTATCCTCGCAAATAGCAACGGTGAGCAGATGCGAGGATTTTTCGACCTCTGCTGCCGCCTCCCCTTTAGTGCAACTGCAGGTTCGCCCCGCCATGGGATACGAGCTTTCCCCCGGCAAGTAAGGGTGCCGGCTCGTCGTCCCCATCCGTATAGAGTGCGCTGATGCAGTCAGCGGCAAGCCGCTGTTTATCGCGATCTCCCAGTTGGCGGGCGAGAACAGAACTGGCTCCAACAAGGAGGTAGTAGTGGTGTTTTTCATCTCCCTGCTTCCGGTAAGCCGCCATTAATTGAGCGGCACATTCACTAAAACGTGTTGCAGATACGGCATAGCTGGGCCACTCGCTTGTGAGCAGCATTCCCGCCACATCAAACGCGCAACCCAGATAGGGAATCGCCTCACTATGATTTCCCTCTTCGCACAGCATCCTGCCGCGCTCCATCCAATCCAACCACGCCTGTTCCGCACGATCGTTATTCTCAATCAGCCACTGGCGGTGGTTAGCACATAGGTAACGTAAATTCACGGTAACCCCCCTGTTAGGTTTAAATTAAAGATAATGAGAAATATTATCATTTGCAAGTGCATTTGACTGAAAGAAACAAATGAAAAGACTTTTGGGGAGGTATTGAGAACAAAGCATAAAAAAAGCCGGCAGATGGGGGCTGCCGGCTAGGGGTCAGTGCCCTTGGGGTGGGGCACTTGCCAGACGCACCCAGGGGGACGGGTACGTCTGAGGGTTCCTCTACATATGCAAACACCTTACATATTGAAAGGTTAGGCTGGCTCAGATTCGTTTCCCAGCCAGTAAACACCACGATCAGAGGTGCGCGAATACTATGCCCTTTAATCACTAATTTCCGGAAATAGGTTCCAAAGACACCAATAAATCAGCAGCTAATGAGAAAGGTCCAGAGAGGCGGAAAACAAATCCTCCTACGCGCAGACAAAAAAAACCCCGGGTTTGGGGAATTCCGGGGTTAAAAAGCTGAACGCTTTGGGGTTAGGGAGCAACAATGATCTGTTTTATTCGATAGGACATTTGCCCCGTTTGTTCCCATTGCTTAAGTAAATAAATGTAAATGCGGCTCAGGGGCGGAAAAAATAACGCGTGATAGGGATGGAACGGATTTCAAAGGAGTATTTATGCGCCAACATTGCGTAAGACAGGTGTGAAGCTGAGAGTTACTTTGTCGATAAGACTAATTTGCTGAAAAAATTAAAGTGTAAGCTCACTCACCGGACCACAATCATGCAGGCGCCGAATCGCTTCCGCCATCAATGGGGCGCAGTCAAGTAGATGGAAACTCTGTGGCAAATTTAACTGGGGTAAAGAGTTGGTCACTGCCACCGCCTCCAGGGGTAGTTGTGACAAGTTTGAGAAAGCATCGCCACTAAATTGGCCGTGGCTGGCCAGTGCCAGGATACGCTGCGCCCCGCCTCCATGGGCAGCTTCCACCGCCCGGCAGAGCGTTGCACCACTGGCGATAAGATCATCCACAACCAACACGACCGCCCCCTGTACTTCACCCACCAAGGTGCCCCCGCTGATTTTTTCTCCACTGCGATACTTCTCAACGAAAGCGCAACCTACTGGGCGCCCCAGACGCTCGCTCAGCGCCTCGCGCAAGGCCTCCGCACGCTTTATACCGCCCTCATCTGGCGATAATACCGACAGTGGGCGCGGTTCCGCCAACAGCTGACTCAGCGCAAATTCCAGTAACAACGATTCCGACAGCAAATGTAAGGTGCGGCAGCGAAAAGCATTCTCGAACGCAGCCAGGTTATGGGCATCGAGAGTCACGACCACCTGAGTCCCCACGGCCTCAAACAAGCTGGCCAGATAGCGAGTCGGTAGTGGATCGTGTAATTTGGTGCGCCGGTCTTTGCGTCCGTAGCAAAGGTAGGGCATTACTGCGGTAATGCGTGCCGCCCCTGCATCGCGCAGGGCGCCAATGAAGAACAAACAACGCAGCAGTTTTTCATCGACACTACTGCAATGGTCCCTGTATAGGGATTGCACCAGGAAGACATCCGCCCCCTCGACATCATCCAATGGACGCACTTTATGCTCACCATCGGCAAAGCATCGCTCTTCGTGGCGAGCTAGTGGTTCACCCAAGGCTGCAGCCACACGACCAGCAAAATCGGCGCCGGCATCCAGGCTAAATAGTTTCAGTCTACTCATAGTAAACTCGCACGAAACCAGCGCTCGGTCATGCGAACTACTTCATCCATGGCACCGGGTTCCTCAAATAAATGACCGGCGTGGGGTATCAAGTGCAAGCGGGGCTCATTGACCATATGATTTAGGGCCTCTTTATTTAATTCCAGCACCTGCTTGTCATCACCGCCTACCAACAACAGCGTTGGCGCCTTAACCAGGGGTAGATCGGAACCGGCCAGGTCCGGTCTGCCGCCCCGTGAAACCACCGCACCCACCAGGGACGGACGCTCGGCGGCGGCAATCAAAGCTGCCGCAGCCCCAGTGCTGGCGCCAAATAGTCCGATGTGCAGAGTTTGGGTAGTTTCCCCATGTGCGGCCCAATCGATCACTTCCACCAGACGCCGGGCACTCAGGTCGATATCAAAGCGGTATTCGCTGGTGGCCTCATCTGCACGGGTTTCCTCTTTGCTGAGCAGATCAAATAAAAGTGTGGCAAATCCATCATCGTTCAGACGTCGAGCCACGGCGATATTGCGCGGACTGTTGCGGTTACTACCGCTGCCATGGGCAAAGATCACCAGCGCACGCGCCTCCTGGGGCAGCGTGAGAGAAGCCTGGAGAGTTTTGTGCTCCGCTGCCAACGCTATAGTTTTGTTCTGCATTGATGGCCCTCTCGGTAACCAGGGGACAGGGGCAGTTAATAATCCTAGCCGCCCAGACGTTATGGCAAACGAATGAAATCTTTGTAGTGCTCAGACTAGACCAGATGAACGCCAGCGGGCCTGCGGGAATTACTTGTGTCGCTTAATCCATGAAAAAGCGAGAGCTGTAGAAGGGTTTAATTTGAAGGTAAAAAAAATGCCCCGGACTTGGGGGAGTTCCGGGGCAAACATCTGACTTCCTTGGGGGATGATGACGCATTCCAACGATCTTGCCTTTTTAGAGGGGATGTCGCCGGAACAGTTCCACGATTTCGCGCAAAGAATGCAAAAACGCCGACTAAAACACACTTATTGGCACTTTTTTCATCAAAAAGACGCCTATTAAGCCATCTTGTACCGGCGTATCTCATTGAACTGGCTCTTTTACTTAATGGATGAACCAGTCGCTTAAATTGAGAAACTCAATGCGCTTCATCCCAGCTCTTGCCGCGCCCGAGATCCACAATCAAAGGCACATGCAATTGGGCAGCGCCCTGCATAATCTCCTGTACACCACTGGCCACCGTCTCAACCTCATCCTTAGGCACTTCGAGTACCAGTTCATCGTGTACCTGCATAATCAGTTTTGTCGACAGCTGCTGCTCTTTCAGCCAGGCATCCACGGCTATCATGGCGCGCTTGATAATATCTGCGGCGGTGCCCTGCATTGGCGCGTTGATCGCGGTACGCTCGGCCGCCTGGCGTTGCATGCCGTTGCGCGAGTTGATCTCCGGCAGATACAAGCGGCGACCAAATAGGGTCTCTACGTAGCCCTTTTCCGCCGCCTGCTTGCGGGTATCCTCCATATAACGCAACACACCGGGATAGCGTTCGAAATAGCGGTCGATATAAGTCTGCGCATCGGCGCGTGGGATATCCAATTGCTTGGCCAAGCCAAATGCTGACATACCGTAGATCAGGCCAAAGTTGATGGCTTTGGCACGGCGGCGCTGTTCATCACTGACAGCATCCAGCGCCACTTCAAAGACCTCTGCAGCAGTGGCGCGGTGAATGTCGGCTCCGTGGGCGAAGGCATCCACTAAACCCTTGTCCCCAGACAGGTGCGCCATGATGCGCAGCTCAATTTGTGAATAGTCCGCTGCAATAATTTCACTACCGCCATTAATGCGCGGGTCCGCAGTAAAGGCACGGCGGATACGACGCCCTTCCTCAGTGCGGATGGGAATGTTCTGTAAGTTGGGGTCACTGGAGGACAGCCGACCGGTGGCCGCCACCGCCTGGTGGTAAGAGGTATGCACCCGCCCGCTGCTGGGGTCGATCATTTTCGGCAGCTTGTCGGTATAGGTATTCTTCAATTTGGCCAGACCGCGATACTGCATGATCAACGCTGGCAGCTCGTGATTGTGGGCCAGTTCCTGCAGTACCGCTTCGGCAGTGGATGGCGCCCCCTTGGGGGTTTTCTTGATCACCGGGATCTGCAATTTCTCAAACAGAATGACTCCCAGCTGCTTGGTGGAACCCAGGTTGAATTCCTCACCGGCCACCTCGTAAGCCTTTTGCTCCAACGCACGCATCTTCTGCTCGAGTTCGGCACTCTGCTCGGCGAGCATTTTCGCATCGATATAGGCGCCGTTGCGCTCCATAAGTGCGAGCACCGGTAGCAGTGGCATCTCGATTTCATCGAGTACCTTTTGCAGCGTCGGCTCCCTCTGTAGGCGTGCGCTCAACTCATTGTGCAGACGCAAAGTGATATCCGCATCTTCAGCAGCATAGGGACCGGCTTTATCCAGCTCGATCTGATTGAAGGTAAGCTGTTTGGCACCTTTACCAGCGATATCCTCGAAATGTACCGTGTGCTCGCCCAGGTATTTTAGTGCCAGGCTGTCCATATCGTGGCGGCTGCCGGTGCTGTCCAGTACATAGGACTCCAACATCGTATCCCGCGCGATACCACGCAGCTCGATGCCGTAGTTGGCCAGGATATGACTGTCGTATTTGAGGTTTTGCCCCACCTTTTTCTGCTTTTCATCTTCCAACAGTGGTTTCAGCTTGGCGAGTACCTCATCGAAGGGGAGCTGTTCGGGTGCGCCCATATAATCGTGGGCCAAGGGCACATAAGCGGCACGGTAGGGCTCTACCGCAAAAGACACCCCCACCAGTTTTGCCTGCATATAGTTAAGGCTGGTGGTCTCGGTATCGAAAGCAAAGATCTCAGATGCCTTGAGCTGTTCAAGCCAGGCGTCGAATTCAGTCATCTCGGTGACGATGACATAATCCCGCTCAACCGCCTCAGCCATGGCCTCTTCAGACTCTTCACTGGTCAGCTCTTCCAGCCAGCCGCGAAATTCATTTTGGGTGAACAGCTCTATCAAGGCATCGGTATTGGGATCCGCATTATGCAGATCCTGTGGGTGATAAGGCATCTCCACATCGGTCTTGATGGTGGCCAGTTTGTAGGAGAGTTCTGCCGCCTCGCGGTGTTCGGCCATTTTCTTGCCCAGAGTCTTGGCGCCGCGGAATCCCAACGGTGCAATGGCGTCCAGGTCTGCGTAGATATTTTCGAGGCTGCCGAGATTTTGCAGCAACGCCAGCGCCGTCTTTTCCCCTACTCCGGGGACACCGGGAATATTGTCGGATTTATCCCCCATCAAGGCGAGGAAGTCGATAATCAACTCCGGCCCAACGCCAAACTTCTTCACAACCCCTTCGCTATCCATCTCCGTGTTGGACATGGTATTGACCAGTGTGACGCCGGGGCGCACCAATTGCGCCATGTCTTTATCACCGGTGGAGATAATCACTTCCTGGCCCTTACGCTGGGCTTCCAGGGCCAGGGTGCCGATCACATCGTCCGCCTCGACCCCATCTACCACCAGGCGCGGTAGCCCCATGGCATCGATAATGTCGTGGATCGGCTGAATTTGCTCGCGCAGGTCGTCCGGCATGGGAGGGCGATGGGACTTGTATTCGGCAAACATCTCATCGCGGAAGGTTTTTCCCTTCGCATCAAACACCACTACCACTGGGCTTTGCGGATGCTCCTTCAAGTGGCGGCGCAGCATGCTGATCACACCACGCACGGCGCCGGTGGGTTTGCCCTGGCTGGTGGTCAACGGCGGAAGAGCGTGAAAGGCGCGGTACAGATAGGAGGAGCCATCCACCAGGATCAGCGGGGCGGCAGGGGTGCTTTGTTTACTCATAAATCTCGGGATTCTGTTATTTGTCCTGTCGGGCGCTCGCGGCGCTGGATTGGCCGATAGGATACCCCCCTTTGCACAGTTTTTCCGCTCGCTAGCACCAGGCAGAACATTTACCGCCACCACAGCCCCTGCGGTAAAGCCAACTCATCTCGACGCTGGGTTACTAACAATCGACGCAGCAATCTCACCAAATGCTCAGGCTTGTCTAGTCTTGCCGGTAGCGACTTTTATTAATCGCCAACTCCCCGGAAACAAATGCCAATGGCCGCCCACAGGCGGCACGGGGCCTTTTATTTCCGCAAAAAAGTTACCCACAGATGTACAGGAAGGATTCTTATTATGAGAGGAGTGATGTACGCCGCACTGCTATTTACCGCCTCATTTCTAGCAACGCCAGTAGCCGCGGTATCTGCCTGCCAAACGGAAAAGTCCCATCAAACGGTCTCCGCTACAGCAGATTATCCACAGATACCAAGTCACGAGCTGATGCTGGAAGAAGCCACCAGGGAACAGAGTGAAGCGTTATTTCAACGCCAGATGCGTCAACTGGAAAAGATGCAGCGCAAGGCCGAGCGAGATTCAGCGCGCGCAGAAAAACTTCTGCAATTCAAAAATAAATCCGGTAATGCCGGTTAAGCGGCTCTAATAAGGTATGGTTACAAGGTATGGCCCGCGTCTCTACTGTCGGGCCATCTTTTTTTCCCAAGTCGACATCACATTACCTGGGGCCCAGTTTACTCCTCTGCTTCATCTACACCGCTGTCGGGTATCTCACTAAGACAGCTGCGCGCCTGTACCAACAGTGACTCGATCAAGTCGCGATAGCTGGCATCGGGCCCCAGCTGTTCGCCGAGGGGGTCCAGAGCGACATATTCCAACCCCAAATGCTCTGCCACTTGCCGGTCCCGAGTATTTTCTGGGACTTCTCCAAACAGGCAACCTCGCCCCATCCCACTGAGGCCTAACATGGCGCGTGCACCGCGACCGCCACCGCTGCCATTACTTAGAGCACGGGTATTCACCCCAGCGGAGCCAAAGAAATGTCCATAAGCATCATGGGTCACCACTATGGGTACATCGCGGTAGGCCCACAGGGCCCGGTCCAGCACTTTCTGAAGGCTGGCCATAGATTGGGAAAAGTCGCGGGCGCGACTGCGATACAGCTCAGCCTGTTGCGGCTGCAATTGTGCCAGGCGCTCAGCGATCAGGGCCCCAGCCAATGCCGCATTGCGCGGACGCAGCCACAGGTGGGGATCGGCTGCATTGGCCCCCTGGTACTCAAATTCAGTTGCGCCCAATAACTGCAATTGCCTTTCTTCGGGTAGCGAATTCACCTGCCCGGCCAGCAGCCCCTCCATCTGCGGCCCCAACCAAATCATTAATAAGGCGCGCTCCAGACGTGCCCGCTCCGCAACACTGGGGGCGTAATGGTGGGGGTCGGCCCCCTGGATTAATATTTTCACCGGCAGGTTATCACCGGCAATTTCCCGTGCGATCAGTGCCAGAGGGCGCACGCTCACCACCAGCTCTGTGCGCTCAATGGGCTGCGATTTACCACAGGCCAGCAGGCTGAGGCAGAACAACATCAGGGCGGAAAAGTAGAAAACACGCGAAGAGGGAGACATGAGAGACATTTGGCGACGCAAAACTGAGATATAATCACAACCGGCTTCGTGCCGCCAGCCCGACTGGTGACAGACTCTCCTTTTGAGTCCTCGCTTGGAGGCCACAAACATACGGTTTTTCACGCCCGTCCCGGAGATTTTGTCCTGAACCCTTCCCCGCCGCTAATTACCGCCGACCGTGTCGCGCTACAACTCGCCGGCCGGCAATTACTCCGGGATATCTCCGTGGAGTTGATTCAGAGGGAGATTGTCACCCTGATCGGCCCCAATGGCGCCGGCAAGACCACCCTGCTGCGACTATTACTGGGGCTGACCAAGCCTACAAGTGGCACCGTCTGGCGCCAACCGGGCTTGCGAATCGGTTATATGCCCCAGCGCTTACACATAGACAACTCGATGCCCATGTCCGTGCAGCGCTTCCTACAAATGGGCCAGCCGGGAATAAAGACTACTCAAGCACAGGCTGCACTGGATAGAGTGGGTGCCGGGCAGCTGTTACAAGCCAGCCTGGCAAACCTCTCTGGCGGGGAGATGCAGAGAGTACTACTCGCTCGCGCCGCCTCCCGCAAACCGCAATTACTGGTACTGGATGAGCCCACCCAGGGCGTCGATGTTGGTGGGCAGAGTGAGCTATATCAATTGATAGCCACCCTTCGCGATGAGCTGGGCTGCGGAGTGCTGCTGGTGTCGCACGATTTACATCTGGTGATGGCCGCCACCGACAGGGTGCTGTGTCTCAATCAACACATCTGCTGTCACGGACACCCGGAACAGGTGAGCAAAGATCCCGCCTACCTGGCGCTCTTTGGCGATACCGTGGCTCCCTATACCCACCAGCATAACCATCAGCACAAACTGAGTGGCGATATTGCCGGAGAGTGCAACCACTCTGGTACAAAGTCGAACGGCAAAAATAGAGAGCAACAATAAGTGGTCGAATTTGGAGAATTACTGCACAGCCAATTTCTCTGGTACGCCCTGGGTGCCGGTCTGCTAGTCGCATTAGTTAGCGGCCCACTGGGCTGTTTTGCCGTCTGGCGGCGCATGGCTTACTTCGGTGACACGCTGGCTCACTCAGCCTTGCTCGGTGTCACCCTCGGCTTTGTACTACACATCATGCCCACTCTCGCCGTTGGCGCAACCTGCTGTTTGCTGGCAATTCTACTGGTGTACCTGCAGCGCAGGCAGAAGTTAGCCGTGGATACTCTATTGGGGATTCTCTCCCACTCGATGCTCGCTCTCGGAATCGTGACTGTCAGCCTGTTCGAAATTAAGGTGGACCTACTCTCCCTGTTACTCGGCGACTTACTCGCCGTAGGCAGCCAAGATCTGGTGCTGATGTCTGTTACTGCCGTGGGCATCCTCACTCTGCTTTATTGGCTATGGGAAAAATTATTAGCCTTCACTCTGCACGAGGAGCTGGCCTCGGTGGAAGGTGTACCGGTAGAGAGAATACGCATGGCGCTAATGCTGATGCTAGCCCTGCTAATTGCCATTGCCATGAAAGTGGTTGGTGTGTTGCTGATCACCGCCTTGCTGATTATTCCCGCTGCTGCAGCACGCAGGCTCTCCCGCACTCCAGAGCAAATGGCGCTGCTGGCATCCCTGATCGGCTGCCTCGCCGTAGTGCTCGGCTTGCTCGCCTCTATTTTATGGGACACCCCAGCCGGGCCCTCTATTGTCCTGGCAGCGGCTGTGTTTTTTCTCTGTAGCCAACTACGTCCGCTTCAAAATTACTAGCGCTCCTTTTTACTGTCTTTAAGCTCTGCCACAGCTTCTAATACACTGCCTTTAGCAGCTTTGGCGTTTATTTCATCCGGAAAAAGCGACCCACTTCACCCATTTATCCACAGGGTCTTTGCCCAGCTCTGAGCTAATTGTTTCAGTTTTCCGCCATTGCTAGTGTTGCTCGACGACCAGCCAATTTGGGCCAGTCATGGACTATGACAATAAAAAAGTTGAGCAATAAACATGGAAAAATTCACTCTCCGTCGCAATGTGTTGGCCTCTGCCATTTTGGCCGCGGCCGCTTCAACAACCCCACAGGCTCTCTTCGCCGCCGAGGAAGGCGCTATTGAAGAGGTTACCGTTGTCGGCTCCCGCATCAGCCGCAACTCTGAATTTGAAAATGCTACTCCGATCCAGGTAATGGACCGCGAAAGCATCGAGAAATCCGGTTATACCAACCTACAGCAGCTGTTTGAGAAAAACCCCGCTGCGGGTAATGGCACATTCTCCACCCGCGGCAACAACCAGGATTCCACCGCTAACGGTGCTGCTGCGGTGAGTTTGCGCGGTATGGGAGCTGATGCAACTCTGGTGCTAGTTAATGGCCGCCGTGTCGCTATCAGTGCCTTTGCCGAAGGGATAACCACCAACTTCGTCGATATCAACAGTGTTCCGTTGGCCGCTGTTGAGCGTGTGGAAGTCTTGAAGGATGGTGCCTCCGCCATTTACGGCTCTGATGCGGTAGCCGGTGTAGTCAATCTAGTGCTACGCAAAGATTTCGAAGGTACTGAAGTTTCTATGGACTACGGCAGTGCAGATGGCTATGACGAGCAGTCTTTCTCGGCTGTTTGGGGCATCAATGGGGAAAACTCCAATTTCACCGTTATTTTTGATCATCATAAAAATAGCCGCCTAGCAAGCACCGAACGTAGCGGCTTGGGTACGGCCAACCAGTCCGGTAATGGCGGCCTGGACCTTCGTTCAGGTCGTGGTTATCCGGGAAGTTTCATCCTGCCAGGGGCCACTAAAACAATTGAAGATCCTAACTGTCCAGAGGATCGCATAAAAGTAACCGATAATGGCAATGTATGTGTTTACGATTACGGCCCTTGGACACTACTTACTCCCGAAGCGGAACGTACCGGGTTAATTATGCTTGGTCATAAGCAGTTAAATGAGGACATAGAGTTTTTCAGTGAAATCGCTGTGCAACATAATACTTCTGTAGCCCAGGGTGCCCCAACCCCCCTAGATGCTGATGCAGGGCTTTATGTACTGGCCGACCACCCCAATAACCCCTTTGGCGAAGATGTCGATATCGCCTTTTACCGCACTGTAGATGCTGGGGCACGCCAATGGGATATAGAAACCGACAACTTGCGTGGCGTTTTCGGCCTACGAGGTTCTATCGCCGATTGGGATTGGGAGACATCCATTCAACGCTCACGGAGCGAATCAGAACAAACCGGGAATAAATCCCAAGGTTGGGTACGCACCGACCTATTGCAAGAACAGATTAATGCCGGGAATTACAATCCCTTTGGCGGCGTACAAAATCCGGACTCTGTAATTGATGCCATCACCACCAATCTGGTCCGCCAGGGTAAGTCTGATCTAACAAGCTACAATTTCTCAATCAATGGTGATTTATTTGATACCTCCAATGGCACCATTGCTATGGCTGCTGGCTTGGAATACCGTGAGGAAAAAGCCTCCGATATTCCCGACGATCAATTCCAGCGTGGCCTCATTTTTGGTACTGAGTCTGTATCAGCCAGCGCCAGCCGTGATATCTCTTCGGCTTATGTCGAAGTAGCCATCCCTCTTCCCGCTAAATTCGACCTCACATTGGCGGCCCGCTACGACGATTACAGCGACTTTGGCAGCACCACTAATCCCATGGCCAAGCTGTTGTGGACTGCCACTGAGCAACTATCCTTACGCGCCTCCTGGGGCACCGGTTTTCGTGCGCCATCTCTTGCGCAGAT
Source organism: Microbulbifer variabilis (assembly GCF_023716485.1). NCBI lineage: Bacteria > Pseudomonadati > Pseudomonadota > Gammaproteobacteria > Cellvibrionales > Microbulbiferaceae > Microbulbifer > Microbulbifer variabilis. Next base: position 62,307 of record NZ_CP092418.1, on the reverse strand, counting down.
AGGTCTTGGTGACTCACAAGAATCAAAATTTTTGACAGACTATTATGGCTGTGAAGCCAATGGCATAGATATTAAAGATTGCACTAAGCTCGATTACACAATTATTTACTCTCAAAACCCGGATTTAGAGGCAGAGGAGTCTGAGTCCTTCAACATAGGTGCCGTTTACGAGCCTATTGAGAACCTGCGTCTTTCCCTGGACTACTGGAATATCACCCAGGAAGGAAAGATCGATGACATTCCATATACCGGCATCTATAGTCTTCATTGTAACGATCAAGACAGCACCGTCTGCCGACGCAATGAACCACTTGCAGGCCAATCTTTAGGACAGCTGCAATCCCTGCTTAGTAGCTATACCAATATTGGCGAACAAGACGTATCTGGAGTCGACCTTAGCGCTGTATACAGTGGGTTGGAACTAGCCGGTGGAGAGTTAAACCTACGTTTGGACTACTCCTATTTAACTGAGTTTGAGCGTGTGGAGCTCAACTTAAACGGTGATGCACTTATGACCCATGATTTAGCAGGGAAATACGAGTACCCACAGCACCGTTGGAATGCCACAGCTGATTGGAACTTTGATACCTTCGGTATAAGTGCCTTGCTCAGCTATATCGGTGAATTTGAGGATACCCCAAATATCTATGGAAACCTTGATTATGGTGATAATGCTTATCGCACAGTGGATTCATTCCTCACTTTAGGTATACAGGCTCGATATACCGGCTTTGAAAATATGGTTTTAAGTCTCGGCGCCGACAATGTCTTCGACGAAGAGCCGCCTTTCGCAATTGGTAATCAAGATGGCGATCTTTATGGCTATGTACAATCTCAGCACGACCCTCGCGGACGCTTTATCTACGGAAAAATGACTTATAGCTTCTAATCAAAGGGCTTTCGCAAACAAAAAGGGAAGCCATTAGCTTCCCTTTTTATCTTATAGATTTTTTGAAATTATTTAATAGACTTATTCTTCTTCGATCGATCTCCAACTGGCTCATAACCCGCCTTATGGAATTCATAGATAGTCAGCCCTATCCCCATTAAGATACAGGTAGATACGCCAATTCCTATTATCAAAATTAATGTATCAGACATAGCCTTTATCTTCTTGCCAGAAGAGCTGATACTTTAAAGTAGATGCCAAAACTTAAAATACTGGGCACCCATAAGGCAGTAAAAATACCCTGTTCCTTATAGCCGTTAAACCATAAGTACCCAGATAAAAAAAATGAGATCAGAACAGCTAATAAAATAAAGAAATCAGATGCCTTCAACATTGATTTAACCGCCAAATTTAATCATAGTCCCAAAACCCTACCGCAGCTAATAACAATCCTGATATTGTAATCATCGCGGGAATACCTATCCCTTGGATCCCAAAATATTGAATCATTGATGGAACAATATTTAGCACACCTGCCAATCCCCAAAGAAAAAATGGCATAGCAATTAAAAGACCAAACCAACCAAGAAAAAGCCGCGCTTTCCTCAGTCGATGAAACATACAAATTAATCTCTTCAAAAGACCTGTGTTCAGGTTCGACAGTAAAATTTATAAAATTGCTAAAAGCATAGCTCACCAACTTGAGGCCAATGTCTAAATCAGTGCCTTTGTGAAGTCGCATGCTCTTCATTACTTTGCCAGATTCTCAGTAGATTACCCCCGAGGATCTTTTTGATGTCTTCTTCATTATAACCTCGTTCAAGTAAACCAAAGACAAGGTTTGGATATTCTGAAACATCTTTTAGCCCAACAGGTAAACTGTCACCAACACCATCAAAATCTGAACCTATTCCAATATGGTCAACACCAACTAAATCGCGAATATGATCAAAGTGATCAAGTACATCACTTAAATCGGCATAGACAAACATATCCTGATGTAACGTTTCCGTATATTTTTCAACTTCCGGACTATGTATATCTAAGTTATTTTCTTTAATATATTTTTCAGTCAGCCGACTAATTGAGTTATAGGAATCTCTAGATTTAGCACTAATAAATGTTGAGCCAAAATTGACCATAATCAACCCTCCCTGCTTTGCAAGCGCAGTTATCATTGCATCACTCATATTGCGTTCAAAACCTGGGGTGAAATGTCTCGCTGAGGAATGTGAGGCGATTACAGGAACTGATGAAATTTCCATTACCTGCCAAAAGGCCTCATCAGAAATATGGGACACATCAATCATAATACCTAGTGCATTCATCCCTCTCACTAGATCCTTACCAAACTCACTCAATCCTTTCCACGGCCTTGACTCATCATAGGAAGAATCCGAGATATGATTACTCTTAGAGTGGGTTAGGGTAATATACCGAACCCCGCGGTTATAAAAATGCCTTAAATTATCTAAGCTTCCGTCGACACCTGCACCATTTTCCATGCCCAGAGGCAGTGAAATTTTACCCTGCTCAACTTGAGCTTTTAATTCTTTTAAAGATTTAGGAATCGCAAATTTTTCTGGATGCATTTCTACCAATGTCTCGACATTAGTAATCAGCTGGTCTGCATAATCTTTAGCAGTTCCATCAATTTCCTTTTCGGCAGGTATGTAGATCGACATAAAAGGAGCGTTTAAACCACCTTTAATGGCCCTATGATAATCAAAGTCTCCACCTTCTACGCTGGAACCAACATCAACATTTTCTTTCGACAACCTATATGGAACATCTATATGACCATCCACTAACATATTTTCCAGTACAAGTTTTTTCGCAAGTGCATGGTGATTTTCAACATTCCACTCATCACAAGCCGACAAGAATATCAAAATAAAAGCCAAGCATTTTTTCATAAGAATCTCCCAATCAAATAGTAAACGTGAATAAGATCTGCGGTAAAAACTTGAACATTATCAGTACGCTTCAACGTATATCTTGGTTAGATTATTATCACTTTTCAGTTTTAAGTAGGAAGAGGATAAGGGAGTAATAACATATGAAATACATTGACCGCCCAGTGAGCCATCACACAAAGCCAAAAATTTCTACGTAAATACCAGAGAATTGCATAACAAAAAGAGGCTAAACCAAGTAGAATAATTGCTGAAGTATCTGCAGACCACTCAACATGAAGCATGGTAAAAATAACTGTGACTATTGGAACAGAAAGCCATCGCCACTCAGCAAGGGATTCTTCTAATCCTCTTTGTAACACCCAGCGAAAAAAGCCTTCCTCACTAATACATACGACTAAAAGATTGATAACTGCTGCTATTAATATTGTATTAGATATTTTTACCGAAGGGCCATACAAAACCAAACCAATAGCGATTGGAATAGCAATAGTAATTATTAAAAAAAATAAATCGATAGATCGTACGGTTTGTTTTTGACGAAGCATAAAAGCGAGCAAGCCAATAGCAACTAATGCTTTACCACTATTGAAGCTTACATATATCAAATTCCCTGCACTATCTGAGTAGGGAGTAAAAATGTGAATTCGCTCACTACCAGGAATGATATTAAAGCCGGCCAACAGCATAAGCGCAATACAAACAAAATATAAAGCCGCACGCCTCCATCCTCGGCATATTTCAAGTGTGGTTAAAGCGATCCAGGTAAGAGGTGCAAGAAAGCCAGCCCAGCCAAAAGGAATAATACATAAGGATAATATAAGTGGTGCACCCCAAGGGACTTTAGAAACATCCGTTGAGTGAACCTTGTCAAGGCTTTTCAACTGCACTTTACTTCCTTACATCTAAGTATACACAGGTCAAAGAGTAATTTATGAGAATACTCCAATATGTAAATTAACCATTAAAAGTGGCACGAATTGAACGATAGGTTAATTTCATTTTTGCCGGATCCAGTGGGGCTCTAAAGAAAGCATGGTAATGTCCAAGGGGATTTATTAATACAACTTGAGAACCATGATCCATCGTATAATCATTATTATCTAGAATAACTTTATTAAAAGGAACATTAAGTTGACTAGCAAAACGCTTTATTTCTATGAAATTGCCAGTAACACCGAGAAAATCATTATTAAAATATCGAACATAATCATGTAAGATCAGTGGTTTATCTCTGGCAGGATCAACCGAAACTAAAATAACATCGGTATCTGCACGAATATCTTCATCAAGGAGTTTATAGAAACTATTGAGACTCGACAGAGTTGTAGGACAAACATCGGGACAATGGGTAAATCCAAAGAATATGAAAGTCCATTGGCCTTTCATATTTTTTGTTTCAAATGCACTGCCTGTATCGGCGATTAACTGAAAATTATCTAAAATTCTTGCTCGCTGTAATTTCACGGCACCATTTATGCGAAGCTCAGAATCACTTAATATCCTTGGCTGACTTAACTTATGAACAAAGCCAACCAAAACTGCCACAATAAACATCAGTAAAACGGTAATCGTTATACGAACACCACGCTTTTGGCGTTGTATGAATTTAGGCTCAGCCATCTTATGAAGATTAGTCATTTTTTACACCGATATTAAATAGTGATCCAACAACATAATGCAAAATAAAGCCATCAGATAAATAATAGAGTACTTAAAGGTTTCAATTCCCGCATTGGGGTCTCGACCCCGTAGCATTACCAAACTCCAATATATAAACCCAAGACCTAGCACCACCGCCCCAAGAAGGTATAACCAACCTAACATTGCAGTTGCAAAAGGAAGTAAGCTAACTGCAAATAAAATAAATGTATAAAGTAAAATATGCAGATTTGTGTATGGCACACCGTGAGTAACTGGTAGCATAGGAACTTTTGCTCTGGCGTAATCCTCTTTCCTATGCACTGCTAGTGCCCAAAAGTGCGGAGGTGTCCAGGCAAATATGATCAGTACCAGTAACAGGGCATGTGGATGAATTTCATTAGTTACCGCTGTCCAGCCGAGTAGTGGCGGTGCTGCACCAGCGAGTCCGCCAATGACAATATTCTGAGGTGTGGCATGCTTTAAAAACATAGTGTAAATAACAGCGTAACCAATCAGAGATATCAGTGTTAACCAAGCGGTTAATACATTCACAAATACCATTAACACTGCCATTCCAAGAATACCCAGCAACAGAGAAAATAGTATGGCCTTGCGTGGCTCAACTCTTCCTCTTGCGACTGGGCGATTGCTAGTACGCGCCATTTTTGTATCAATGTAACGATCAACCAGATGATTAATCGCTGCAGCGCTACCAGCACAAAGGGCAATACCTAAATTACCCAATATTAAAATTTCTAACGGAACCATTCCTGGAACAGCTAACAACATACCAATCAGAGATGTAAGAATCATCAGCATGACTACTCTGGGTTTAGTCAGTTCATAATAATCACGCCAGTTAGTGAAGCTCAATTTAGCAGTTTGTATAGCCATAATATTCTTCTTCTCTAATTCTTCCTTGATAAGACATAGATCATTACAACTCGGCAGCCAATTCTGAATCTTTTATAATTCTATTTTTTTTAGAATTATTTTCTCGTACTTCAATAGAGCCAGCTGAGTAAATACGATAACAGAAAGTTAAAATACCTAATAATAGAAATGCGGCACCGGCATTATGAGCAACAGCAATTGATAGTGGTAAAAACATAATTACATTTGCGACACCCAAACTTACCTGCATCCCTATCAAAGCAATCAATATAAGGGCCCAACGATACTCACCAGCTTTCCAGGAAAAAAATGAAAGGCTAAGGACTAGTCCGGTCACGATTAAAGCGCCGATACGATGAATAAAGTGAATAGCCGTACGTGCATCACTTTCCAAAGCACCACCTAAATAATTTGGCCCAATTTGTTGGAGGATATTAAACCCTTCCTTAAAATCAGCTTTAGGAAGCCACTCTCCATGACACGTGGGGAAGTCTGGACAGGCAAGTGCAGCATAATTTGAACTCGTCCAGCCTCCCAAGGCTATCTGAACAACTACTGCTATAGCAGTCAAAACGACAAGTGGTAATAAATTATGAAGTTTACGGTAATTTTTAAATTGACCTGATAATTTGTCATATCTCATTCTTTCTACGAGTAACCACAGCATAGATAATGTTGCCATTCCTCCTAGTAAGTGCGCAGTGACAACCTGAGGCCATAACTTCAAGGTGACAGTCCACATACCGAAAGCCGCTTGCAAAGTAATCAGGGCCATCAAAAAATGTATCTGTTTAAAAGTGCGTTGTTTAGGATTACGCCAGGATATGTAAACAAGTGAAGCGACTAATAAAAGCAGGATGCCTGCAAAGTATCTATGCACCATTTCAGGCCAAGTTTTGCTAGTATCTACAGGCGTATCTGGAAATGCATAGTTAGCCGCTTGAATTTCATGATTTTTATCTGGCCAAGTAAGATGGCCGTAACAACCAGGCCAATCGGGGCAGCCCAACCCAGCATCAACAAGCCTAGTAAATGCTCCTAAAGTAACAACAATTATGGCTAAGACACATCCAGCCAATGTTAACTTCAAACGCCAACCAAATTGCTCTTTTATAGGTTGCTTTATTTTCTTTTTTTCTGACGATTCCATGTCACTCTCCATTATTTTTCATAGGAGTACTTCAACAGGCGTTTGATATCTTTCAATAGTTGATTACCACTATGTTGGTTGTCATAGATCATCATTGCGAATCCTTCCTGATCTATTAATATTGCTTTAACAGCATCAATTTTTTTATGGTCGGTCAGTTCATGTAGCGTATTTACGCTATTGTCATTCAATCTGAAAATCTTTAGACGAGGATGTTCTAACTGTAGTTTTTCTTTTTTTTCTTCAGTCATGGAATGATGAGTTGCAAGAAGCCTCTCAACTCGGCTGGCTTTCTCACCCAATCGGATATGCACTTGGCGACTGGTATATAATAGTTTTTCACAGTCCTCACCACAGTCTGAAGGACTTATAATGAGATATCTCCACTTTTGGTGTTCCCCCCCAATTAACTGTGTCTCCTCTTCAAGTGAAGATATTTTTAAATCATTAAAATTAATCGGTGGTTGAAGTAACTCACCTTGATTAGTTGTTCCATCAGGTATTCCTACTCCCGTATAAAACACTATATAAGCCGCAACAATCGGTAGAAATACCGATGCTGCAATAGAAAATATCTGTATTTTTTTTGAAGAAGAATTTGCTTTTTTTTCTCCATTTTCTTGCAGAGTGGAGGACCCTTCTCTTCCTTCCATTATCATACCCCTAATTATTTATTTTATTTACTTTTATAAAATTGGTAGCAGTAAAAAGCCAAAGAAAAAATAAAGCTGCAGCCATAGCAAACCATTGAATCGCATAAGCGATATGTCGATCCACGCTGCTATTTACTAATTGCCAATCCGTTATGAGTGCTGATTCTGAGTCAGCACTTAACCTAACAATCCAGTTGTTATTACTGAGCGTCATATTCTGAACAATTTCTTTATTAACATTCTGTATTCTTCGATTTATTATTTTTTCTTTAGTCTCTTTAGATTTTAAGTTTTCAACCGGGTATAAAAACCCATTGATTTTTATCTTATCTTTAGGGTAGTTAACTTCAGGCATTACATCCCGACTAGCTGAAAATGGAATCCAGCCTCGATTTATTAGCCATCTCTGTTCACCAGATATAAAGACTTGAAGAACCTCATACCCTACCTTTCCAGTGCGAGTTCGATTATCCAATAAGAAATATTCATCAGAATAATTTCCATCTAATTTTACAGGCAGGAATTTTTTTAAATTCGTAACTAAATGTAGATTTTCTGGTTGGGATGACAATCTTGAATTGATTTCTAAATCTATGATTCTCTTATCATCAGCTCTACCGAGCTGCCAAAATCCCAACAACACAAAAACTGGAATAAACCCAAAAGAAAACAGGGTGATCGACCAGTTACGAATCAATGATACACTGGTATTATCTGAAGAAACTGATGGTATCTCTACTGTCATGTGCTACTACATAAAATAATGGAAAATAATTATATGTGGCTCAAAATCGTTATAGTCGTTCTTTTTCTCGCGATACTGGTGAGCCTATCCAGTGCTTTATTTTTTCTACTGCGAGATATGGGTGCTCCCCAGTCTAAACGTACTCTTTATGCTTTAGGTATACGGATTTCTCTTGCCGCACTTCTTTTATTAGCCATCTGGTATGGCTTCGAAAGCGGCATTTTGGCTAATACTGCTCCCTGGACAGATAAATATTAGTTTATATCGCCTCAAGTTAATTCAACCTGAGGCGAATCCTATGTACTTATAAATTATGCACCTAGCACATATACAAAAATAAATAAGCCAACCCAGACAACATCTACAAAATGCCAGTACCAGCTTGCTGCTTCAAAGCCAAAATGATCATTGGGTTTGAAATGATGTGCGATTACAGAACGTAGCAACATTATAAGCAGCATTATCGTTCCCAGAGTTACATGAGCTCCATGGAAACCCGTCAACATGAAAAAAGTTGTGCCATAAATGCCTGACTCTAAAGTGAGTCCAAGATGTTGATAGGCTTCATAGTATTCTTGCGCCTGAAGATATAAAAATATGAAACCTAGAAGAACAGTTCCTCCCAGCCACAGATTAAATTTTCCACGCTCACCTTTTTTAAGAAACACATGGGCGAAATGTACGGTAACGCTGGAAGATAAAAGAATTATTGTATTCCAAAGAGGTAAATGCCACGGATCAATAACATCTTTAGGTCCTATAAATTGTGCTGTATCACCATGAGCTGCTGCATCCGGAGTCACATAGAGAGGCCAAGTATTCTCAAACCCCTCCCACAACATGTTGGATATTCCATTATCGCCTTCTCCAGCTAGCCAAGGAACAGAGAAGTTTCTTATGTAGTATAGGGCCCCAAAAAATGCAGCAAAAAACATAACCTCGGAGAAAATAAACCATCCCATTCCCCAGACATAAGATCTCTTTAACTGTTCACTGTTCAGACCAGCCATATTTTCTCTGATTACCGCTGCAAACCAGAACCATAAGACTGCTGCCAAAGCCAGCGCACCGGTAAAGAAAATATAGGAGCTACCACCATTGATCCAATTCGCAGCACCAAAGGCAATTAAAAACAAACCTATAGTGGCAAATATCGGCAGCTTTGATTGTTCTGGAACATAATAACTGCTTTCACTAGCCATGAATTTTATCCCTCTCGCTCGGGCTCGTTATTTTTTTCGATATTTTTAGAAATTCTTTCCGTAACATCGAACAGCGTGTAGGAAAGGGTTATGGTATTTACACTGTTAGGAATCTCGGGATCAACGATAAATCGCAATGGTAACTCTGCCTGTTCACCCGCTTTTAAAATTTGCTGATTGAAGCAAAAACATTCAGTTTTGTGAAAGTATTCCGCGGCTTTAAAAGGAACCAAGCTGGGAATGGCCTGACCGATCATATCCTTTCCAGTAGGATTAAAAGCGATAAAAACGGTATCCATAACCTCACCTGGATGGACTTCCACCGACATTACACTGGGAGAAAACGTCCAAGGCATATTGTCATTATTGCTCGCAATAAACTGGACGGTGATAGACCTGCTGGTATCGATAGCAGCAGGGACCGCTTCGTAACGTCCGCCAGTTTTACCATTCAGACCAGTAATCTCGCAGAAAGCATCATAAAGTGGTGGCATCACGAATATAGCGAACACCAGCATGCTGGCGGCAAGCGCCAGCAATTTCGCAGAAACTTTCGTATTTTCGCTAAATTTCATCGGCATAAGAACCAGAAATTAACGAATAACCGGAGGGGTACTAAAGGTGTGATAGGGAGCCGGTGATGGCACCGTCCATTCCAATCCCTCCGGGTTATCCCATACTTTATCAGTGGCTTTTTTGCCACCCATGACTGTACGTACCACATTAAAGAGGAATACCACCTGAGCCGCACCGAAAAGAAATGCCCCCATACTGGCCATCTGATTAAAGTCAGCGAATTGTAGTGCGTAGTCGGGAATTCTTCTGGGCATACCTGCCAGACCGACAAAATGCATCGGGAAAAAGGTTAAATTCAATCCGATGAAAGCTAACCAGAAATGCACTTTCCCCATAGTTTCGTTGTACATATTCCCTGTCCACTTGGGCAACCAGTAATAAACCCCTGCCGTAATGGAAAAAATAGCCCCAGGAACCAGTACGTAATGGAAGTGGGCAACTACAAAGTAGGTATCATGATACTGAAAGTCCGCTGGAGCAATGGCCAACATCAATCCTGAGAATCCGCCAATGGCAAACAGAATAATAAAAGCTATAGCGAACAACATGGGAGTTTCAAATGTCATGGAGCCTCTAAACATGGTAGAAACCCAATTAAAAATTTTCACACCCGTGGGTACTGAAATCAGCATAGTGGCATACATAAAGAACAGCTCGCCGGCTATAGGCATACCCACTGTAAACATATGGTGCGCCCACACAATCATGCTGAGGAATGCAATTGCAGCTGTGGCATAAACCATGGAACTATATCCAAATAGTGGTTTACGCGTAAAAGTGGGAATGATTGCCGAAATAATACCGAAAGCAGGCAAGATCATGATGTATACCTCTGGGTGCCCAAAGAACCAGAAAACATGCTGGAATAGAACTGGGTCACCACCACCTGCAGCGCTGAAGAAACTGGTACCAAAGTGGATATCCATCAGCATCATCGTCACTACACCAGCTAGTACTGGCATCACTGCGATTAGAAGATAAGCAGTGATCAACCAGGTCCAGACGAAAAGTGGCATTTTCATTAAAGTCATGCCTGGAGCACGCATATTCAGAATGGTCGCTATGATATTAATGGCTCCCATAATGGAAGATGCACCCAGAATATGAATGGAAAATATAAAAAACGTGACGCTCGGTGGTGCATATTCTGTCGACAAGGGGGCATAGAATGTCCAACCAAAGTTAGGTGCTCCCCCCTCCATAAAGAGGGTCGATGCCAACATTGCAAAACCGAAAGGTAAAATCCAAAAGCTCCAATTATTCATCCGTGGTAATGCCATATCTGGAGCGCCGATCATCATCGGGACCATCCAGTTTGCTAGCCCGACAAATGCCGGCATTACCGCCCCAAAGACCATGATTAATCCATGCATGGTCGTCATTTGATTAAAAAATTCTGGCTGTACGATTTGTAGTCCAGGCTCGAAAAGCTCAGCACGTATAATGAGTGCCATACAGCCACCCAGGAAAAACATTGCAAAGCTGAACCAAAGATACAAAGTACCAATATCTTTGTGGTTTGTGGTGTATAGCCAGCGTTTCAAGCCAGTTTGAGGTCCGTGTGCCATGTTAAAATCCCCTAGCGCTTACTGCTTATTCTTAAAATTAAGGATATCAACGGGCTGAACCGTATCGCCCATTTCATTACCAAAAGCATTGCGTTGATAGGTTATCACTGCGGCTATATCCACCTCAGATAACTGTTCTCCAAATGCTTGCATGGCGGGGTTTACCTGTGATCCATCAATGACTATGTCGAGATGGGTATTCAGGGGACCTGTCGCAATTTTTGATCCGGCAATCGCTGGAAATACGCCGGGAACCCCTTTTCCATTTGGCTGATGACAGGCTGCACACATGCTGTTATAGACTTTTTCCCCTTGTGCAAAGAGCTCATCAAAAGTAAAAGTTTTTCCCGTAAGCTCGCGCATTTTTACTGCAGAGGCTACTCGCCCATCCAGCCAAGCGTTGTACTCTTCTTGGGGAACAGCTTTTACAACAATCGGCATAAATCCATGATCTTTGCCACAGAGTTCTGCACATTGCCCGCGATAAATTCCAGGCTCTTCAATACGTGTCCAGGATTCATTAATGAAACCTGGAATAGCATCTTTTTTTACAGCTAAGTCAGGTACCCACCAAGCATGAATCACATCATTGGCAGTAATTAAGAATCGAATTTTTTTCTTAATAGGAACAACTAAGGGTTCATCAACTTCCAATAGATAGTTTGGGCTTTTTGGCTGTTCGTTATTAATTTGGCTGCGTGGAGTTGAGAGATTTGAGAAAAAAGTAACATCCGAACCAATGTAGTCGTATTTCCACTTCCACTGATACCCCGTAATCATGATATCTAGATCCGCTTTATCGGTATCATAGATCTCATAGAGGGTTTTGGTCGCAGGAATAGCCATGAGAATCAGAATGACAGTGGGAATTATTGTCCACACCAGCTCCACAGCTGTACTTTCATGAAACTGTGCAGCCTTGTACCCCTTACTCTTACGATGACGCCACATACTGTAAAACATGACACCAAATACAAGAGCACCAATGGCTACACAAATCCAGAAAATCAGCATGTGTAATTCATAGGTCGTTTGGGCAACTTCTGTCACCCCTTTGGGCATATTGACCCCCCAGCGCTCAACAGCCTGCTCTTCCGCCAGTACGGATTGGACAGATAGCGAAGCGGCCAGCAAGGCGAACAGCCGATCAAAGCCTCTCAACATCGCCTACAGATCTCCGTGGTTGCGGGTTTCCTTCGAAAACCCGAATTTTATTTTTGGCCGCCGGCCTTCACGGATAGCTGAAATAGCCCTGTCTATATACTGTTACAGGGTTAAATCCACTCAATAATTTTGGACATACTGTAGCAACACAAGACTACATACACTGGACGAGGTGACATCCCCGCATTACTGCCGTCAGTGCAACTTGTTATTTTAGTAAAAAAATTTTTACTTCAGATGTCGTCGCCCGGAAGGTACAACCAACAACCTGTGTTTCTTTATTTGTCGCAACTACTGCAGGTACAACAGGAACATATTGTCAATGAAAAGTCAATCAGGCCTTATAGCGATAAATTATGCTCAAACCAACTTCCTGCATAGGAAATTTCAAATAAATTTAATCATTATTTGATGATATAACTCCTATTTTGCAATAAGCTCAAGTTCTGTTGTCCCGGGACGATTAATTTGTATTAAAAAGATTATTTGCGTTGTGCATTCACACAGACTTTCCACTTCAGTACCACTTTATTGCTTGTATAAAATTGCTCTCCTTTATTGCTCCCTTCTGTCCAATCCTGTCTTCAACAATCATCAAATTGAACAATAAGGTATAATCGACAGCTTAGTAACAGATGATTTATATGCCAAAACGGTACTAATCCCTCTTAAAATACATCAGACAAAACTCCAAACTGATACGTTTTTTTCGTACAGTTATTAATCATAAGTAGCCCCTATGAAGTACCTAACAATTGATACAAGAAGCATGAGACGGGTTTGGAATCTTGCCTGGCCTATGATTCTTAGTAATATTTCAGTTCCTTTACTTGGGGCAGTAGATACCGCAATTCTCGGTCACCTTTCTTCGGCCGTTTACCTCTCTGGAGTAGCCATTGGCGCAAGTGTTATGACAATGCTGCTTTGGGCCTTCGGTTTTCTTCGCATGGGCACCACTGGTGTCGTTGCACGCAGTCAGGATGGTGGTGTTGAATGGTTGCTAAGAGCAATACTATTAGCAATAGCATTAGGGGCACTACTTCAGATTATTACCTATCCTTTGCTGGACAATATTGCTGGTTGGATGAATGCCAGTAGCGCAGCCAGCCCACATGCAGTGGCTTATTTACAGATTCGTCTGATAAGTGCTCCTCTTGCACTAGTTAACTTTGCCATATTGGGTTTCTTTATAGGCCGACAGGATAGCCGGGCTCCACTATATATTTTGCTAGCAGCAAATATACTCAATATCCTTTTGGATTTTCTTTTTATTCTCGGTCTTGGTTTAGGGGCAAAAGGCGCTGCGATAGCCACAGTTTGTGCTGACACTTTCGCCTTGCTGATGGGATTATTTTTACTTAAGCGTGTTAATCCTAAAATTTGGATAGCATTAAAAAAGTGTCTTCAAACCCCTCAATTTCAACCATGGATAGAGTGGAAGCCTTGGTTTGAGTTACTACAAATCAATACAGATTTATTTATTCGCACCTGTCTGCTGTTATTAACATTTACATTCTTTACTGCTCAAGGGGCCGCCCAAGGAGACTCCACCCTTGCAGCCAATGCAATATTATTACAACTATTAATGATGACTTCTTACGCGCTGGATGGCTTTGCCCATGCAACTGAGGCATTAGTAGGTGAATCAATAGGAAAAAAATCAAAAAAACTATTTCAGGAAGTGGTCAATGCCGCAGGCATTTGGGCTTTAGGAAGTGCACTCTTTATTACTCTATTGTTGATATTTTGTCAGCCAATAATAATAAAGTTGTTTACAGATCTCTCTAGTGTGATCCAGCAAGTAAATAACGTTTATTGGTGGCTTTGCGCTCTGCCGCTATTAGCCGTATGGAGTTACCAACTTGATGGTGTTTTTATTGGCGCCGGAAAGAGCCGACAAATGCGCAATACTATGTTTATAGCTACTATTCTAATTTTTTTCCCAAGCTGGTGGTTAACTCGAGATTGGGGAAACCATGGCATATGGTTTAGTCTTTTTTTGTGGATTGGCGCACGATCTTTAGGCCTTCTTGCTTACTTTCGATACTACACTGTAACCGACACATGGATTAAGAAATAATTTATTACTTTTATAAATTAAATTTTAGAGGGCTTCTGGCTTGTAATAAGCTGAATTATTCAGCTGAATTATTCAGCTGAATACAGAATAGAGTAGTATGATACTGAATTTATATCGGAGATGATGTACAAAAATTGTTTAGACTGAAAACCATTAGAAAATCAATGTTTAAACATTTTTTAGGAGTTTTATTAATCTATGAAACTCATGGCTTCAGGAAATAAAAACAATAATCTCGGGATGACAAATATTGAGCGGGAACAATAATGTATTAATGCCCGCTCACAATTTTTAAAATCCCGAAGCTCTTATCTGCTTACTGTCCAAAATCTGAGTGTAGTTGGAAAAGAACTCGCTTTCTCCTTGTAAAATTGCTCGATTCAAAATATCAATTTTGCTTCTTAGAGAGCGATCATAAAAATAAAGACTGCCACTACGCACAGTGTAAGCTTTCGGATTTTCGGCCATCAACTTATAAAAGGTTGATAATCTTTCAAGATATACATTGGCATTATTAAGTGAAAAATCCCCTTTCTGATAATAGTCCAGAACTTCTGTGTTTATTTGTTTTTGAATAAATGCTTTTTCTTCATCAGAAAATCTATAAACTTTCATCTGAGTACTTATATCACTGCGTAAATCTTTCAGGTATCTATCTGCTGCCTGTGCTGACTCTCTCAGTGCACCAATAGTTTTCTTACGTTTTCTCAGTGACTTTCTACTTTTAAACGTAGCAGCATCTGACATTTCAAATGAAGCGAGGTCGGCAAGCGGTCTGAAAATAGTAATATGTTGTAAATTGCTATTTCTTGTTAATTTATTACAGATATCGACAGCATACTCCCATTTCTTAAAGGATTTTCCCTCTAAAATCTTTTCCGGTAGCCCTTCGACACTCTCATTAAGTGATCGCTGCTGTTGCAGAACAAAGCCTGGATTCTTGTGCCAATCATTTGCCTGTAAACGAAATAGGCTGAGAAGTCCTTGGTTGACGCAACTGGCCAATAGATGTGAGGTCTGCTCCAGTTGCTGTTTCTGAATTTTTCGATAATGATTTAGGCCGTACAAGCCAGCAATAATTGCAATGGCAAGCACGGCTATAACTACAATTGCCTTTTTCACTACTTATTTTTTTTGGTAGGTTGAATAAATTTTACCGGTTCTTCACTCGCCTCTTTTCCCTGCCCGGTACTAACCCGGGTTAATAGCTCAGAAGGCGCGGACTGCAGGCGTATTTCATCTTTAAATCCGCAGGAAACACACTCACGAAAATTTTTTCCATCCTCCTGGTAATTGACTATACGATCCATCTCGCTACAGCGTGGGCAAACAGCGCCAGCAATAAATCGTTTTTTGGTTTTTTTGGAATGCCCACCGGAATTTTCCTGATCGACCATAGTTACTGCTCAACATGCATGACTTAACGGCCTTTTCAGGCCGGGCTGATATTTAATTCAAGCTGCTCAATACCTGAGTGACGCAATAGTGCATCAACATCGGGTTTTCTACCTCGGAATTCTACAAACAGGTCTAAAGCATCCCGGCTGCCACCCTGTTCGAGGATAGAATGCAAAAAACTCTCGCCAGTTGCACTGTCAAAAATACCCTTTTCTTCAAATAGTGAAAAGGCGTCTGCTGAGAGCACCTCTGCCCACTTATAGCTGTAATATCCTGCAGCGTAGCCACCGGCAAAAATATGGCTAAAACCATGCTGGAAGCGATTTTCCTTAGCCACAGGAACTACAGCCACCTCGGTGCGTACCTCTGACATCAGCTGCTGAATTTTCTGTGTCTCCATCACTTCTTCACTGGCGTGAAGTCGAAAATCAAAAATTGCAAACTCCAGTTGTCGCACAGTGAACATAGCGGACTGGAAATTCTTTGCCGCAAGCATTTTTTCTAGTAATTCTGCAGGCAACGGCTCTCCAGTTTGGTAATGAGAAGAGATCATGGCGATCGCCTCAGGTTGCCAACACCAATTTTCCAGGAACTGACTGGGCATTTCTACCGCATCCCAGGCCACACCATTGATACCCGAAACCGCCGCTATAGCAATTTGCGTTAGCATGTGATGCAGGCCATGGCCAAACTCGTGAAACAAGGTAGTGACTTCGTAATGTGTTAGCAGAGAGGGCATATCTCCTACTGCGGGGCTAAAGTTACACACCAGATAAGCGATAGGCAGCTGCAAGCCCTCTTCACCTTGGCGACGTGTGGCAACAGTATCCATCCAGGCACCCCCACGCTTTTTCTCTCGCGCGAAGGCATCCAGATAAAAGCCCGCGATACGTTCACCATTGCGATAAAGCCAGAAAAACTGTACATCTTTATGCCAGGTTTCCACAGTAGTGTCTTCCTGCACAGCAACTCCAAAGAGCTTTTCCACTACGGCGAATAAACCTTCCAGAACCTTGGCATAAGGGAAGTAAGGGCGTAGCTCTTCCTGGCTAATGGCATAACGCTGCTGCTTGAGTTTTTCCGCAACCCAAGCAATATCCCAAGGTTGAAGCTCTTCTAACTTATACTCTTCGCTGGCAAATAAGCGTAATTCAGCCATTTCCCGCTCGGCTGCGGGCTTGGCTCTCTTCGCCAGGTCATTGAGAAACTCCAATACGCCTTCGCAATCTGGCGCCATTTTACTGGCCAGAGATAACTCGGCGTAATTAGCCATTCCCAATAGCTGGGCCTGCTCTGCGCGAAGTGCCAAGATAGATTCCATCACTCCTGAATTGTCGAACTCTCCAGCGTTGGGCCCAACCTCAGAGGCACGGCTCACAAATGCGGTATGCACCAACCGGCGCAACTCTCGGTTCTCCGCATGAGTCATTACCGCCAAATAGCTCGGACCCTCTAGAGTGATCAACCAACCATTTTTGCCTTTTGTGTTTGCCGCACTTTTCGCCGCCGCTATAGCGGTTTCCGGCAAGCCAGTTAAATCTGCCTTATCTTCCGTATGCCAGGTCCAGGCATTGGTAGCATCCAAAACATTGTTGGCGAACTGGCTGGAAAGTTCAGCCAGGCGCTTGCTGTTGGCTGCAAAGCGCTCCCGAGCTTCACCCTCCAGGCCGACCCCACTCAATTCGAAATCCCGTAAACCCAACTCTACAGATTTCTTTTGCGGCTGCGGCCAGCTCACAAATTCCGGCGAGGCCGCCAGCTGTTGATACACCTCGTACAATTCGCGGTTTTGCCCTTGCTCAGTCCAATAGGCAGTTACCTGAGCAAGCGCCGCTTCATAGGGCGCTCTCCATTCACCACTCAGTACACTGTTGAGATGACTGATCGGAGAGAAGGCCCGGTTGAGTTGATCCTGAACCTGTTCAAGTGACTGCAAGGTGCTCTCCCAGCCAGGGTTCTCTAAGCCTCTTTGTAACTGCCCTTGGCAGTCTCCGATGAGTTTTGCAATGGCAGGCTCAACCTGCTCGGGCTGCAGCTGGGTGAACGGTGGCAGAAGAGGGATATTCAACAATGGATTGGACATACGGGACCCTGTGCTCGAAATAGGATACAGCTATGATAGAGGATTCATTGTACAGGAGCTTCTTTATGTCCCCACTGCGCAGCCACAACGACTCTGCGAGCGAGAAATCCCCGCAACTTGGCCATCGTGTTTTTGTTGACCCACAGTCAGCTGTGATTGGCGATGTCACTCTGGGTGATGATTGCTCTGTATGGCCAATGGCGGTGGTACGCGGGGATATGCATCGAATTCAGATAGGTGCCCGTACCAGTGTCCAAGACGGTGCAGTATTACATATCACTCATGCGGGGCCGTTTAATCCCGAGGGGTGGCCACTGACAATCGGCGAAGACGTCACAATTGGCCACAAGGCCTGCCTGCATGGCTGTAGCATCGGCAACCGGATTTTGATCGGTATCGGCGCCATAGTACTCGACGGTGCGGTTATAGAAAATGAGGTCGTTTTAGCAGCCGGCGCGTTGGTACCACCAGGAAAAACCCTGGAGAGCGGTTATCTCTATGTGGGTTCCCCCTGCCGCAAAGCCCGCCCGTTATCCGACAAGGAAAAGGCGTTTTTTAGCTACTCTGCGCAAAATTATGTGAATCTGAAGGATCAATATCTCCGCCAGGATATTGAATAACTCATCGCCGGGCGATTCGACACTCATGCTCAATCTGAATACTGATCAATTGCATACTTTTGTACGCGCCTGCGAGCTGGACTCTTTCTCCGCTGTTGCCCGCGAACAGGGGCGTGCTCAATCCTCGGTAAGTGCCTGTATTCAGAATCTTGAGCTGGACCTGGGACTCGCCCTTTTCGACCGTAGCGGAAAATTCCCACACCCCACAGCTGCGGCCATGGCCCTGTTGCCGCTTGCCCGCCAAGCGCTGGGACAGCTGCAACGTTTTCAGCAGGCTGCGGACTCCTACCAGCGCGGCGAGGAACCCGTGCTGCGTATCCTGTTTGAGGAGTTGGTGATGCCCGATCGCCTCAACGATGTACTGGCAAGCTTCAGCCAGCATTTTGCCCACACCCAGCTGCAACTGCGCAGTTCCAGTCATCATCAGGCAGTGCAGAGTATCGCCAAAGGCGAAGCCGATTTTGCGTTTGTGACAAGCGGCGGCAGCTACCCGAGCGCACTAGAGTTCAACACACTTGGACGCCAACAAATTCTCTGCCTGGCCACACCGGACCATCCACTGGCGCATCAGCAGCCTAGCTCTCTGCGTGAGGCCGCGCGCCACCGGCAAATAATCGCAGCCATGGAGGAGGGCCAACAACGCTGGCAGCTCTCGTCGCAGGTCTGGGTCTGCGACTCCCTGCTACAGGCCCTGGATCTGGCCTGCAAAGGCATAGGCTGGGTCAACGCGCCCTATGAGCTGGCTCGCCCTTTCCTGAAGAGTGGAAAACTGGTGGAGCTGAAACTCACCAGCGCACTGAGCGCCTGGAGCCTGGATGTCGACCTGTTGTGGTCGGCAAAAACAGCTCAAGGCAAAGCCGGCCTTTGGTTCGCCCGGGAAGCTCGGCGTCTATACGGTAATTATTACAGCCCACCTATCGATAAGTCCGATAGTTATTAATTTTTATCTAACAGCAATACCGATAAAACTTGGCTGCAGGGCCGAGGAGGTCCGACTTTCTATCACCGGCAATAGGAGCCATAGAGATGACAGAACAGCAGCAGCTGCAAGAAATGGATGCCTTCTCCAAGAAATATCGTTACGACATGGAGTATCTAAAAGAGTTTTTACGCTCGTCTCCAGAGGGCTTTGAAAAATTTGTACAGTTCCAGCCCCTGTCAATGCACCGGGAATTCTTACCGCTGGAGGTTTTTTGGGTGAGCAAACTGGCCGCCATGCAGGTGGCGGACTGCGGTGCCTGCCTGCAATTGAATGTGCGCATGGCGTTGGAAGCCAATGTCGCTCCGCAACTGGTAAAGGCCTGCATTCAGGGCGGCAGTAATTTACCGGAGCCTCTCAAGGATATTTTTGACTTTGCCACCGCGCTGGCCAGTTACAAAAACATTGATCCGTTGTTGGACCAGCGTATCTCTGAGCAGCTGGATAAAAAACAGCGAATCGAGCTGGGCGTCAGCGTCGCCACCGCCTCTGTATATCCCACCATCAAGAGAGCTATGGGCCACACCCAGAGCTGTAGCCTTATCGAAATTGAGTTTGAGGCCTGATCGGAGCAGCCGCCGCAGTCACTTGCGGCGGTGCCTAACTGGCCTCAGTTACTTTACTTACCTTGTAGTCGCAGCAGCGCGGATGCGGCAATACCGCCAATAGCACAGGCGAGAACGATCACTAGCGGAGTCATAGTTCCCAGCACAAAAGCGCCATAGTCATAGCCACGCTGGGGCAGGAGGTAGAACAGCAAGAAAGCGGCAGGTAGCAGTGACAATAAAGCACCGCGCAATAGCCAAGCATTGCGCCAGGGGAGCAAGAACAACAGACCGCAGAGCCCGCCCCAAACGATACGCTGGTATAGATAAGCGTTACTGAGGTGCGGTGCCAAGTCTACCCCCAACCAGCGGGTAAACCCGTAGCTGCCCATAGCCCACAGACCCAGGGCATAACAAAGGCCGCCGAAACAACCCACCGCAAAGCACATAGAGAGATTACGCAACCACTCGCGCACAGCCAGCATCCTCTTAATTTTTGTTGTTATAACTTCAGCCGCATTAATCAGGCTGTTAGTGTTCGCCGCAACTGCGCCAGCACCGGCTCAACACGGGGCTTCACCCCGCGCCATAAATAGAAGGCTTCCGCGGCCTGCCCCACCAGCATGCCGAGACCATCAGCTGCTTCAACCCCCAGTTCACGGGCCCAGTGTACAAAAGGCGTCGGCTTTGCACCGTAGACCATGTCATAGGCCCGACCAGTGCTTGTAAAAAGGTGTTCAGGCAGGGGGGGCAACTGGTTACCCAGGCTCGCCGAACTGGCATTGATAACCAGATCAAAACCTCCACACAGCTGATCCAGTCCGCCTGCAGTCATAGCCCCATAGTGGGAAAACTCATCTGCCAACTGACAGGCTTTAGCGGCGGTGCGGTTAGCGATATGTAGCTGCGAGGGATGCTCAGCCAGCAGCGGCAATAGGGCTCCGCGGGCGGCGCCACCGGCCCCCAGAAGTAACACCCGCTTATCCTGAATTGTCCAACCCAGATTGTTGCGGATATCTGAAACCAAGCCGGCGCCATCGGTATTGTCGCCCAGCAGATTTCCACTCTCTCCGTATACCAGGGTGTTCACCGCACCGGCAGCGGCCGCGCGCTCGGTAAGCGCATCAGCCAGCTCGCAAGCTTCAAGCTTAAATGGCACTGTCACATTGAGGCCGCGCCCACCCTCGGCAAAAAAGGTTTGTGCCGACTCAGTAAAACGATCGAGAGGGGCAAGTAGCTTTTCGTATACCAGGTCCTCACCGGCCTGGGCGGCAAAGGCGGTGTGAATTTGTGGAGACAGGGAGTGGTCGACGGGATTGCCTACCACTGCATAGCGGTCACTCACGACTGGGCCCTCTTGCGCGCCCTGGCCGCCTCGCGGATCTTGGCACTTTCATCGACCAGTACTAAAGCGTCGACTTTAAGGCCCTGCTCGGTATCTGTGAGCAGGTAACGTGTGTGTGAACTGTAGAGTTCGAGGGTCTTATCGTCCTCTTCTCTGTGATGTAACAGGGTCCAGCGTACACTGGCCAAGCTGCTGTAATCATTCAATTCGATGATTTCAGTGACAGTGCCGAGTATCTGGCATACCTCCAGGCGCTTATAAGCGTTGAGCAGCTTCTCAACCTGCTGCACGAAGGCGCCGCGATCTACCGCCAGTTTGTTGCCATCTTCACGGTAATAATGCAGAGGAAAACGGTAATAGTCCGCTATCTGTTCCGCATCCCCGGTCTCAAAGTGACGCCTGTAATCCAAAAATAGCGAGTTGATGGCTTCCAATCGCGTTTGTTGCACAGCGAACCTCCGTAGTGCGTGACCTGGGGTTATACCCAGTCCCTATGCGGCAGAAAATCCGTGTAGAGTTTTTCCTCCGCCGAACCTGCTTCTGGGTGCCAGTCGTATTTCCAACTCACCAGCGAGGGCAATGACATAAGGATAGATTCGGTGCGCCCACCGCTCTGCAGGCCAAACAAGGTGCCGCGATCGAATACCAGGTTAAATTCCACATAACGGCCGCGGCGGTAAAGCTGGAAATCCCGCTCGCGTTCGCCGTAAGACGTATCCTTGCGCTTTTGAATAATGGGCAGGTAAGCATCCAAATAACTATCACCCACGGCGCGAGTTAGGGCAAAGGCGTTTTCAAAACCACCCTCGTTAAAATCATCGAAGAAAAGGCCGCCTACTCCGCGGGCCTCATCACGATGCTTCAGGTAAAAATACTTGTCACACCACTGCTTGAAGCACGGATAGATCTCTTCACCAAAGGGCGCACAGGCGCTCTTTGCAGTATTGTGCCAATGCACCACATCCTCTTCGAAACCGTAGTAAGGAGTGAGGTCATAGCCCCCGCCAAACCACCAGATCGGCTCGGCGCCAGGCTTTTTGGCCACGAACAGGCGCACGTTGGCATGACTTGTGGGTACATAGGGGTTGCGCGGGTGGATCACCAAAGAAACCCCCATCGCTTCGAAAGAGCAGCCAGCCAACTCTGGGCGGCTGGCCGTGGCAGAGGGCGGCAGGCCGTCACCATAGACGTGCGAGAAATTGACCCCACCTTTCTCGATTAAATTTCCCTCTTCCAACACCCGGGTTCTACCGCCCCCGCCGCCGGGCCTCTCCCAGGCGTCTTCGTGAAACTCCAGGCCGTCCTCGCTACCCAGCGCGCTGCAGATTCGATCCTGTAGATCCAGCAGGTAGCCCTTTACTTCCTTGGTATCAATATCACTCATTGGGAAACACTAACTCGTTTTAAAGAATTCATCCGCCCGCCCGCAACTGCTCTCCGCTGAGCAGGTCGCGAATCTCACTAGGGGAATTTCGGCCCCCGGTGGAACCACCGCCGACATAGTCGAGGGCATCACCAAAATAGCGAAGTACCTGGTACTTGTGCCGAGCAGGTTGACACCCCGCCGGATTGGCAGAAGTGGATACGATAGCACCGCCAAAAGCCCTTGTTAACGCAGCGGTAAAAGAGTGGTCGGTGTGACGCAGGGCCACTGCGGGATGGGCGCCACAGACCCAATAGGGTATGCGGTCGCGATGGGGCACCAGCCAAGTCACGGGTCCGGGCCAGGTTTCCCGCATCTTTTCGCGCTGCTCGGCGCTGAGTGGGTCGAGCAGCTGACTAAAACTTTCCTCCTCACCGGAAACCAGGATCAGACCCTTTTCCAGTGGGCGGTTCTTCAGGCGCAGCAGGCGCCTTACGGCCTGCAGGTTATTTGGATCACAGGCGAGGCCCCACACGGACTCGGTGGGGTGCGCGATAACACCGCCCGCCGCAAGAGCACGGGCAGCCTTCTGTACAGCAAGCGGAGAGTACCTCATGACAGTATCGCTGCTACTTCGCTTCGCACTGCTGAATGTCTAACTTCTCCTGTACACCGAAGGCGGCTTTCATAACTGGCAGATCGGGGCCGGCCCCCATCAGGATCGCTACAAAAGGCTTGCTCATTTCAACTCTCTCAACTGTCAAAGTAGGGACAAGCGCCAAAATCTAGCGGATTGCGCAACCATGCACAAGGTGTTGCCAAACGTCTCCACAGAAGCCGTGGTTTATCGACAACCCTTCTTTAAATGATCGGTAATGAAATTTTTGTCCAGCTCACAATGCAGCTTTAACACCAGCAGCATAATCCGGATGCACCTTGTGAAACTCAGTCAATTGTCGCTGTACTATCTCATCCGGAACTCCGGCCATGGCTCTGGCAATATTGCCAAAGAGTCTCTGTTTTTCGGCGTCATCAAAAAGATTGAAAAGCGCACGCACTTGGCCGTAATCATCGTTGCCCTCACGATGATCGTAGCGATCGGCAGCACCGGAAAGCTTTAGTGGCGGCTCCTTGGCACTGGAGTCTTGCTGCGGGCCGTTGAAACTGTTGGGTTCGTAATAAGCATCGGGATTGCCTGTGCGAATCCCGCTGGTATTCATCTCGCCGTCTCGATAGTAGTTATGCACTGGGCATTGAGGTGCATTTACAGGAAGACTCTCATAGTGAGTACCCAAACGGTGGCGATGGGCATCGGCATAGGAAAACACTCGCGCCTGTAGCATTTTATCTGGGGAGAAACTAATGCCCGGTACTACGTTTGAGGGAGAGAAGGCTGCCTGTTCCAGTTCGGCAAAATAATCATCGGGGTTGCGATTCAACTCCATTTCGCCAATCTCAATCAGCGGGTAATCCCCATGTGGCCACACTTTGGTGAGATCGAAAGGGTTGTAATTTGTCTTGGCAGCATCGGCCTCAGGCATTACTTGTAGCTGTAGACTCCACTTGGGATAGTCACCCTTCTCAATCGCACCAAACAGGGCTTCCTGATAACTCTCGCGAGTGCGGCCAATCACTGACTCCGCTTCGGCATCGGTATGAAATTTGTGCCCCTGGCGGGTCTTGAAGTGGAACTTCACCCAGAAGCGCTCGCCACTACTGTTCCACAGAGAGTAGGTGTGGGAGCCGTAACCATTCATATGCATAGGTGAAATTGGCAGGCCGCGATCTGAAAACAGGATCGTAACTTGGTGTAAGCTCTCTGGAGATAGCGACCAAAAATCCCACATGGCTGTTGGGGAGCGTAAGTGCGTGCGGGGATGACGTTTTTGCGTGTGGATAAAATCGGGAAACTTATAGGGGTCGCGTACGAAGAAGACCGGGGTGTTATTGCCCACCAGATCCCAGTTGCCGTCTTCTGTATAAAACTTGAGGGCAAAGCCGCGCACATCGCGCTCGGCATCCGCCGCTCCCAACTCTCCGGCTACAGTGGAGAAGCGGGCTATCATTGGTGTTTCAGCACCGGGCTGCAATACCTTGGCGCAGGTGTACTTGGCAATATCTCCACTAATCCGCAGAGTACCGTAAGCTCCCCAGCCCTTGGCATGTACCGTGCGTTCGGGAATCCGCTCACGGTTTTGATGAGCGAGCTTCTCCAGCAGTTGATAATCCTGCATCAATAGGGGGCCACGTGGTCCGGCGCTAAGGCTGTTTTGGTTATCCGCGATGGGTGCGCCAGCATCCGTGGTGAGCTTGGAATTATTCGCCATGACTTGCCTCCTGTGTTCGAGTCCACAGAGTATTAACGCAGCGCTTTGACTTCGCGAATCGCTCGGCGGCTGGTCCTTCAGGGGAGGATTCAGGTGGCCACGCCTTCTTTCTGGAGACAACAGGCAGCTCCCTGAGCCGTCAATTGATACCCACCGGGCAGCTGCTCCAATAGCTCTAGCAACTCCATTTGCAATAGCAGCGCCATCAGTTCACCCGCCGGCTCCCCAGTATCCACGGCCAACTGCTCAATACTGCGAGGCCCTCCCTGCAGGGCTAATAACACTGACAGCTGCTGATTATCCAGCAGGGTATTGCTTAGGGGCTCACTATCCGCAGGCTCCGCTAACAGCCCCCCCAGCTGCCCGGCGATATCTGCGCTGGTCTCCACCAATGTTGCCCCCTCGCGAATCAGGTGGTGACAGCCCCTGGCCATCGGGTTGTGGATGGAGCCGGGGATAGCGAGAACCTCTCGATTTTGCTCCAACGCCAGCCGCGCAGTGATCAGCGACCCCGATCGCATTGCAGCCTCCACTAGCAGTACTCCCATAGAGAGCCCACTGATAATCCGGTTGCGACGCGGGAAGTTTTTCGCCTCAGCGCTACTGCCGAGTGGAAGTTCACTGACAATGGCGCCACCCGCGCTCAGGATTTCTTCCGCCAAGGCGCGGTTCTGACGCGGATAGACGGAGTCGACACCGCTGCCCAGCACCGCAATCGTGGCTCCCTGTCCCCGCAAAGCACCCTGGTGCGCGGCCGCATCCACCCCCAGTGCTAACCCCGAGGTGATGGCAAAACCGGATCCAGCGAGCTCCATGGCAAAACTGCGAGCGTTATCCAGGCCAGAAGTCGTGGCGCGACGCGCACCAACAATCGCGATTTGGGGCAGGGTGAGAGCAGCAGCTTCGCCCCGCACATAGAGTATTGGCGGTGGTCGCGAGATCTCTGCGAGCAAATTCGGGAAACCTGCATCACCGTGGTACAGCAGCTGCACGCCGATTTGTGCACAGCGGGCGCGCTCGGCTGCCACCCACTCCAACAATTCGCTCTGCAGGCCAAGACGACAACAATCACGCCACTGGGATTGGGCCCGCGGCGGTAGTTTGCTCAACAAAGTTGGGGGGAATTGAAGTAAGGCCCGATCGGGGCTGCCAAAGTGCTCTAGCAGCTGCCAGTAGCGGGCGGGCCCCAGGCCCTCTAAACGCAGCAGGGCCATGCTGGCGGTCAACGCATCCATGCGGGCTCACCATTTTTGTCTGTTTTACAGGAGAGGTTGTATTCAGATTTGCGGCGCTCCAAACAGCAAGAGGCGCCGCTCGATTTCTATGCTTATTTAGGGATTGCGCACCGAGTCCATCACCGCCAAGGGGCGATCAGCTTCGAGAATAAGCGCTAGGCTCATCTTTTCAAAAGTGCGGAAAACCATCATCTCACCAGCACGCTCATCCGGCAGCTTCACGCTGTCTCCGGCGATACGATCACGCACTACAGAACCGCGCTTATAAACTGCCATCACATTGCCAGGCACTATGCCATCGCGCTCACCCAGATTGAGGATAACTACGTCGAATTTACCAATCTGAGTCACCCCCTCATCGACACCAACAATCAAGCCATTCACTGTCACGGCCGGGGCACTGGGGTGAAAGAGAGCATCGATAGAGCGCTCTTCCACCGGCATCAAATGATCCTCGAGACGGATCTCGCGGGCGGTGCTGGCCACGCCCAGGGTGGCGACGGAGAATCCAGGGCGATTATCCGGATCCAGCTGTAGCAAATCCACTTCACCTATCCCAAGAGCCTGGCGTCCCAGAGTCTCATTGCTAACAGGGTCCATATACACCGGGCCCGGGCGGTAGAGACCGTAGGAGGCCAGGGGCACTTCAAAATCACCGCGTGCGTAGATGGTATCGCCGGCACCCATCAAAATGTGGTTATCGGAACCGGACACAATATAGGGCGTACCCTCGAAGGCATTGGGCTCGACGATACGGGTGCGCGAGAGGAAGGCATTGATGGCATCGAGGGGAATCGCCGGAATCGCATCCTCCACGGCTTGGCGACGAATCTGCGGCGTTAAGCGGTTACCATTAACACCGGGGGACAATTGATAAGCCCGCGGGCCGCGCTGCAGCTGCAGTTGCGGCTGGCCATCCACATACACCAGGCGCAGGCTGTCGCCGGGGTAAATCAAGTGAGGGTTTTCAACCTGGGGGTTTACTTGCCAGATCTCCGGCCAATACCAGGGCTGTACCAGAAACTCACTGGAGATATCCCAGAGGGTATCGCCCTTTTGCACAACATAGGCATCCGGATGGCTGGGGTTCAGGCGCACCTGATCCTGCGCTTGGGTGCCAAGGGCGACCGCCAACATCGAGACGGCGGCCAGGATTATTTTTTTCATGGAAGCATTCCTATGCTCTTTATCGCTATAATTCTCAGCGCCGAACCACCCTTCTACAGGAAATGTGGCCGGCCCCGGGCGCAAGGCGCCAGCGAAAATCGGGGTCCACTCGGTAAATATTGAGCGCGATCATAATGTTATCAGCGCACGTTCAACGAATACTAGAAGTTTGTCACAGGTGTTATGGCTAAACTCGAGATACTGGAATTTCCCGATCCGCGCCTGCGTGAGATCGCCAAACCCGTCGCAGAAGTTACCGACGCGCACCGTCAACTGCTGGAGGACATGTTCGAAACCATGTACGCCGCACCTGGCATAGGCCTCGCCGCCACCCAGGTCAATGTGCACGAGCGCGTCGTGGTGGTGGATATTTCCGAAGACAGCAGCGAGC
The DNA here is from genome assembly GCF_023716485.1 of Microbulbifer variabilis. Lineage (NCBI taxonomy): Bacteria > Pseudomonadati > Pseudomonadota > Gammaproteobacteria > Cellvibrionales > Microbulbiferaceae > Microbulbifer > Microbulbifer variabilis. The sequence continues at coordinate 34,373 of NZ_CP092418.1, read as the reverse complement.
CGTACGGATTTATCAACCCTGAGATCGAAGTACTGGACCCGGAGATCCACCAGTACGACGAGGGTTGCCTGTCGGTACCCGGTTTCTACGAGACGGTAGAACGCCCGCGCAGAGTGCGAGTCAAGGCGCTGGATCGCAACGGCGAACCTTTTGCCATAGAGGCAGAGGGGCTGCTGGCAGTGTGTATCCAGCACGAAGTTGACCACCTGGATGGCAAACTGTTCGTGGATTACATCTCCCCACTCAAGCGCAACCGCATTCGCTCCAAGCTGGAAAAGTCCCAGCGCCGACGCGCCTGATCTATAAGAACTGGCCGCCGGCTGGCCCGGCGCCATCTCCACCCCTCGATCTGAGAATCCGCCAGTGAATATCATTTTTGCCGGCACGCCGGACTTTGCCGCCGTGCATCTGCAGGCGCTGCTCGACAGCGACCATACTGTCATCGCCGTTTACACCCAACCGGACAGGCCGGCGGGGCGCGGTAAGAAACTGCTGGCCAGCCCGGTCAAGCAGCTGGCCCTCTCCCACGATATCCCCGTGTATCAACCGCAGAGCCTGCGTGACCAGGCAGCTCAGGAAGAGCTGGCGGCACTCGGCGCCGATATCATGGTGGTGGTGGCCTATGGACTGATCCTACCGCAAGCAGTGCTGGACACCCCGCGACTGGGCTGTATCAACGTACACGCCTCCCTGCTACCGCGCTGGCGCGGCGCCGCTCCCATTCAGCGCGCCGTCGAGGCGGGAGATAGCCACAGCGGTGTGGCAATCATGCAAATGGAAGCCGGGCTTGATACGGGTCCGGTACTGGTGGAGCGCCGCTGTGACATTACTGAGCAAGATACGGGAGGCAGCCTGCACGACAAGCTCGCCGAACTCGGTGGCCCGGCTCTGATTGAAGCCCTAGCGCAGCTGGCCTCAGGCGCCGCCAAGCCGGTGACTCAAGATGATGCTACAGCCAATTACGCTAATAAAATCAGCAAAGAGGAAGCGCGCATCGACTGGCAGCGCCCGGCGCAAGAACTGCAGCGCCAGATCCGCGCCTTCAATCCGTTCCCGGTGTGTTGGACTACCTATAGCGAAACTAAAGGCGAACAACGCCTGCGTATCTACAGCGCCAGCCTGGAACGCGGCTGCCACAGCGATACGCCCGGCATCATTCTAGCCAGCGATGACGAGGGTATTCTGGTCGCCTGTGGTCGCGAAGCCCTGCGTCTGCAAGTACTTCAGCTACCCGGTAAAAAAGCGCTGCCCGCAGCGGAAATTTTGAAAGGCTACCGGGCGCTGTTCACTCCCGGAACACAATTGGGATCACTATGAGTAGAGATGTACGCGCCGAAGCAGCCCGAGTGGTGGCCGCACTACTGGAAGCGCAAGGTTCACTGGCACGCCTGTTACCTAAAGCCGAAGACAAGGTTGAGGAGCGCGACCGCGCCCTGCTCCGCGAGCTGTGCTACGGCAGTGCCCGCACCGCCCCGCGCCTGCAACTGATCGCTACCAAGCTACTGCGCAAAACCCCCAGCGATAGCCTGGTAAGCGCACTGATCCTGCTGGGCCTGTATCAACTGGAATACACCCGCATCCCCGATCACGCTGCTATCTCTGCCACGGTCAATGCCGCCCGCAGTCTCAAGTTGGATCGCGCCACTGGCCTGATCAACGGCGTACTGCGCAACGCTTTACGCGAACGCGAGCGTTTGCAGCGAAAATTGTCCGGCAACCCCCAGTTCAGCTCTATGCACCCCGCCTGGATGCAACAGGCGATCAAAGCCGCCTGGCCAGAGCAAGCGTCGGAGATTTTTCGCGCTAACAATACCAACCCCCCCATGACCTTGAGGGTCAACAGCGCGCGCATTTCCCGCGAGGATTACCTGCAGCAGCTCGACGAGACCGGCCTGTCCGCCGAGGCCTGTACCCTCTCTCCGGTTGGCATCACCCTGCTCGAAGCAGTACCTGTGGGAATTCTGCCCGGTTTTGCCGAGGGCCTGGTGAGTGTGCAAGATGAATCCGCCCAGCTGGCAGCGCAACTGCTGACACCCTGTGAAGGCGAGCGGGTGCTGGATGCCTGTGCCGCGCCGGGAGGCAAAAGCTGCCATCTATTGGAGCAGCAGCCCGCTATAGAATTGAGTTCCCTGGATATCGAGGAGGAGCGACTCGATCGGGTGCAGGAAAACCTCGAACGTTGCGGCCTCTCCGCACAGTTAATTTGCGCCGATGCGGCTGCGCCGGATGCCTGGTGGGATGGACAGCAGTACGACCGTATTCTGCTCGATGCACCCTGCTCTGCCACCGGGGTGATTCGCCGCAACCCGGATATCAAACTGCTGCGCCGTGCCGAGGATATCGCCGAGCTGGCCAAGCTGCAGGCGGAAATTCTGCGCGCCACCTGGGCACTGCTCAAACCCGGTGGCAGTCTGTTATACGCCACCTGTTCAGTGTTACCAGCCGAAAATAGTGAAGTTGTCGCCGCCTTCGTTGCGGAGACCGACGATGCGAGCGACAATACCCCGCAACTGCTGCACGGTAAGTCCTGGGGTGAAAAACAAGTTGCTGGAATGCAACTGTTACCCCATAACGGTGGCGGCGACGGTTTCTACTACGCTCTGCTCAGCAAGGCCGAATAACAGCAGCGCTAGCCGCGAGTCTCATCCGATATGAAAATTGTCATTCTCGGCGCCGGCCAGGTGGGCGGCTCACTGGCGGAGGCTCTGGCCTCCGAGCGCAATGATATTGTGCTGGTGGACAGCGACGAAAAAACCCTGCGCGAGTTGCGTGATCGCATTGATATTGGCGTGGTTAACGGCCACGCCTCCCATCCCGACGTGCTAATGAATGCCGGCATTGAGGATGCCGATATTCTGGTGGCGGTCACCAATAACGATGAAACCAATATGGCAGCCTGCCAGATTGCCCATTCATTGTTCCGTGTGCCCACCAAGATCGCGCGCGTGCGCGCCTCTTCCTATCTGCAGTACCCCGAGTTATTCGACAACCAGGCGATTCCCATCGACGTTTTGATCAGCCCCGAGCAGCTGGTCTCCGAATATATCGCACGCCTGATGGAACATCCCGGCGCGCTACAGGTGCTGGATTTCGCCGGTGGTCGCGTGCAGCTGGTCACTGTATTGGCAGTTCAGGGCGGTCCTCTGGTAGGCCATCAGCTGCGCTATCTGCGCGAGCACATGCCCAAGGTGGATACTCGTGTGGCGGCCATCTACCGGCGCAACCGGCCGATCATTCCCCAGGGGGACACGGTGCTCGAGGCCGGCGACGAGGTATTTTTTATCGCCGCACGCGCCGATATCCGTGCGGTAATGAGCGAGTTGCGCCGCCTGGAACACGGTTATAAGCGCGTGGTAATTGCCGGTGGTGGCAATATTGGCCTGCGGCTCGCAACCAAATTGGAAAACCGCTACTCGGTTAAAATTATTGAGCGCAGCCATGAACGCTGCGTATTTTTATCCGAGGAGCTGTCCCACACCATTATCTTGCACGGCAGCGCCTCGGACCAAGAGCTGTTGTTGGAAGAAAATATTGAGGACACCGATGTTTTCCTCGCACTCACCAACGATGACGAAGCTAACATCATGTCATCGCTACTGGCCAAACGCCTGGGCGCGCGCAAGGTGATGACCCTGATCAACAACCGCGCCTACGTGGACCTGGTGCAAGGCGGGGAAATCGATATTGCCATTTCGCCCCAGCAAAATACTATCGGCAGCCTGCTCACCCATGTGCGCCGCGGCGATATGGTTAATGTGCACTCTCTACGTCGCGGTGCCGCCGAGGCGATCGAAGTTGTCGCCCACGGCGACGAGCGCACCTCCAAAGTGGTGGGAAAGAAAATCGAGGATATCGATCTGCCCGAGGGCGCCTCCATCGGTGCCATAGTGCGCGAAACAGAAAATGGCAGCGAAGTGTTGATGGCGCACGACGATGTAATTGTGCAAAGCGACGATCACGTGATTGTATTCCTGGTGGATCGCCGCCAGACACGTCATGTGGAGCAGTTGTTCCAGGTTGGCTTCGGCTTTTTCTAAATCATATTTTTTATTGAATAGTCCGGCGATTACAAACTCCGCCGTCCATATATATAAAGTAACAACAGATAACAGGCTGACAGGCGCCAATGCGAATTGCGGTAATTGCGCGAGTTTTCGGAATTCTCCTCACTGTGTTCAGCCTGACACTGCTGCCACCGATCGCCGTGTCCCTGTGGTATGAGGACCATACCCACAACGCCTTCGTTATTGCCTTTGTGATCACTCTGGTGACCGGCTTGTTTATGTGGCTGCCGGTGCACGATCTGCGCCAGGATCTGCGTACCCGCGACGGCTTTGTGGTGACTTCGCTATTCTGGCTAATCCTCGGCAGCTTCGGCTCCCTGCCGTTTATTATTAGTCCGCAGCCGGACCTGAGTATTACCGATTCGATTTTTGAGTCGATTTCCGGGCTCACCACCACCGGCGCCACCGTAATTACCGGCCTGGACTCCCTGCCTCCAGCCATCCTCTACTACCGCCAGCAGCTGCAGTGGTTTGGTGGTATCGGCGTAATTGTTATTGCACTGGCAATCCTGCCCATGCTTGGCATCGGTGGTATGCAGCTGTACAAAGCGGAAATACCCGGCCCAGTGAAAGATACCAAGCTGACACCGCGTATCGCCGAGACGGCGCGGGCACTGATCGTGATTTATGTAATCCTGACCATTCTGTGCGGCATCGGTTACTGGTGGGCGGGCATGACCGTGTTCGATGCCGTGGGACACGCCTTCTCCACCGTGGCTAACGGCGGCTTTTCCACCCACGATGCCAGTATGGGCTTCTACGCTCACAACCGGGCCATTATGGTGATCTGCATTATTTTCATGTTCACCGCGGCAATTAACTTTGGCCTGCACTTTTACGCCTTCCGCAATAAAACCCTCAAGCACTACTGGCGCGATTCCGAATTTCGTTTCTATGTAATGCTGATTTTGGGGGCCGGCCTGTTGATCAGCTGTTATCTGTGGATTCTGAATATCTTCTCACCAGGCAACAGCCTGCTACACGGTTTCTTCCAGGTGGTTTCTATCAGTACCACTGCCGGCTTTGCCTCTGAAAACTTTTCCGCTTGGCCGGTATTCCTTCCCTACGCATTGCTTCTTCTGGGTATTCTCGGCGCCTGTGCCGGCTCTACCTCTGGTGGTATCAAGGCGGTGCGCGGCATGTTGATCATGAAATCCGGTATGCGCGAATTGAATCGCCTGGTGCACTCCAATGCGGTGATACCCATTAAGATCAACCGCAAGATCGTACCCGATCGGGTAACCGATGCTGTGTGGGGCTTTTTTGCCGTCTATGTGCTGTCGTTTTTTATTCTCTCGATTATTGTGATTGCCACCGGCGAAGATTTCGTCACCTCTGTGACAACGGTGGCCTCCTGCCTGAGCAATATCGGCCCGGCTCTGGGTGAGGCCGCATCTCACTACGGTTCAGTCAATGAGGTGGCCAAGTGGTTTCTGATCCTCGCCATGCTGATGGGACGCCTGGAAATTTTCACCCTGCTGGTGCTGTTAACCCCCGCCTTTTGGCGCCACTAATTTGGCGCCAACGCCGCAAGTCAGATCGAATAGCAATATTTTTTAGTTTCTGCCACAGTTGTTCTTTACAGGAAGTAATCAATAAGAACATGGCTGTATGAGCAGAAACACCAGTGAGCTGCTCGGTCAGTTGAAAATTGACCGGGATACGGCTCCCAATGATTTATCGTCATCGCCCCGAAAAACCCTACTGGCGGCTTCCTCCGGTGCAGTCGCCGGCCTGCTAGTTGGTTTTTTTGGCGCCTCCCTCTTGGCCGAAGACCCACCCGCAAGCCCTAACACAATCCCAACCCCCGCCAACACACACACTACGCCATCTGCCCTTCCCACAGGCACACGCCTGGAAACGGTGTTGAATGCCTCCGGATATATCACCGCGCGACGCATGGCCACGGTGTCAGCAGAGGTGATGGGACTGATCAGTAGTGTAGATGTCGAGGAGGGTATGCAGGTACAGGAAGGTCAAGTGCTAGCCCGCCTCGACGACGTCAAAGCGCGCGTCAGCCTGGCATTTGCCCGTGCGCAGATTCAGGTACTGCAAGCCCAGGAAGCCAGTATTCTCGCCAAGCTAAAAGAAGCAGAGCGTCAGTACCGGCGTTTCGCTGGCTTGCGTGAAAAAAACTACTCCAGCAAAGCACAACTCACCCAGAGTGAGGCCACTGTTGAAGGCTTGAGAGCCGATTTAAACAGCGCTCGGGCAAATATTGAGGTGGCTAAACTGGAAGCCGAGCGACAGCGGGAGCGCTTGGAGGATCACACGATACGCGCGCCCTTTGCGGGAATCGTTACACAAAAAAATGCTCAGCCCGGAGAAATTGTCGCACCCAGCTCCGCCGGAGGCGGTTTCACCCGCACCGGTATCTGTACCATTGTGGATATGAACTCCCTGGAAATTGAAGTGGATGTCAATGAGGCATTTATCGGCCGGGTCTCCACTGGTCAAAGGGTAAACGCGAATCTAGACGCCTACCCGGAGTGGGATATTCCCGCCACGGTGGTGGCAATTATTCCAACCGCCGATCGCGCCAAAGCTACGGTGCGTGTGCGTATCGGTATCGATCAAAAAGACGCCCGTATCCTACCGGATATGGGGGTGAAGGTCGGCTTCCTGGCCGGGGAGGAAGTCGCTCTTTAACGGCACAGACTACGGCTCTAATTATTCATTAAAAAAGGAAATTACAGATGTCTGAAGATGTGTTGTTTCAGTTAAAAAATGTCGGCAAGAATTTTATCAAAGGTAAAGAGAAAATCTCTATTTTTGACGATCTCAATATGAGTATTGAGCGAGGAGATTTTGTCGCCATTATGGGGCCTTCCGGCTCCGGAAAAACCACTCTGTTAAATATGCTCGGCGGTGTCGATCAACCCACCAGCGGGGAAATTTGGTTTGATGGTACCCGCATAGACTCCCTCAATGAGAGCGCCCTAACCCGTTGGCGCGCGCAGAATATTGGTTTTATTTTCCAGTTCTACAACCTGATGCCGATGCTCAATGCCCAACGCAATGTAGAACTACCGCTACTGTTAACCAAGCTCTCCAAGGCACAGCGCCGCAAAAATGTCGAAACCGCCCTCGCTTTGGTGGGCTTGAGCGATCGCGCCAAACATATGTCCAGTGAAATGTCCGGCGGCCAGCAACAGCGGGTGGCCATCGCCCGCGCAATTGTTTCAGATCCTAAACTCATTCTGTGTGACGAGCCCACCGGTGATCTCGACCGCGCCACCGCCGATGAAATCCTGGAGATGCTGCAACTACTCAACCGCGATCACGGCAAGACCATCGTCATGGTTACCCACGACCCGGCCGCAGCCAAATACGCAAAACGCACCCTGCATCTCGACAAGGGACAATTTGTGCAGAGGGAAATAGTGGCATGAACGATCTCTATTTAATTTATAAAAACATGACGAGGAAACCTCTGCGGTTATTTCTCACCTGCTTTGCAATTTTTATCGCTTTTTTAATTTTTGGCGCAGTGACCAGTTTGAAATCTGCACTCAATTCCAGTGTGGAGTTATCCGCTGATAATCGCCTGGTAGTTTTTAACCGGATTAATTTCACCCAATCTCTACCCATCTCTTATTTCCAAAAAGTCGCTGCGGTCGAGGGAGTAAAAGATGTCACCCACCTGAACTGGTTTGGCGGTTATTATCAGGAACAAAGTAGGCAAATTGTCTCGCTGGCAGTGGACCCCGAATCCTATTTACGCGTTTACGAAGAAATAGTGATTCCGGATGAGCAAAAACAGGCTTGGTTTAACAATCGCCAGGGCGCACTGATAGGTGAGAAACTCGCGCAAATATATGGCTGGAAAATTGGTGACCGGATTCCTATCTCCTCAAATATATTCACCCATAAAGATGGTGGCTATACCTGGGAGTTTGTAGTCTCAGGAATTTTTAAAGGGGATACCGAGCAGTACGATACTCGCCAAATGTTATTCCATTATAAATACTTCATGGAAACTCAGACATTTGGCAATGATTGGATAGGGTGGATGGCACTCACTACTGACGATCCCTCTCTCAATGAGAAAGTAGCCAAAACCATTGATGACAGTTTTGCCAATTCGCAAAGTGAAACCGATACCAGTACGGAAAAATCCTTTAATAAAGCTTTTATCGAGCAAATTGGCAATATCGGTTTGATTATTTTCTCGGTGGTTTTTACCGCGTTTTTCACCATTCTGATTGTGGTTGGCAATACCATGGCCTTGGCAATTCGCGAGCGCACCGGCGAGATAGCTGTACTCAAAACCCTGGGCTTTTCCAGCGCACGTATTTTTCGCATGGTGCTATCAGAATCCCTGTTGGTCGCATTTATCGGCGGTCTCTCCGGACTCACTGCGGCCTGGCTGTTAGTTGAAGGAATAAAAACCTTTCTCGCCCGTTTCCTGCCCAACTTGATTCTCGATGGCGATATCGCTCTGCAGGCGCTGTTTTTTATGCTGCTGCTGGGAATTATTACCGGCTTGCTACCGGCTTTTAACGCGCTGCGACTGAATATTGTCTCAGCATTTAATCGTCAGCCCTAAATACATCAGATCGAGTTCCTAACACTATAGGTGCCCGATTGATCAAGCCCAACCGGAGGAAAGCCAATGGGCTCTCTAATTGCACAAATTATTTCAGTGACCCTAATGAATCTGGGCAGCCTGCGCCGGCGCCTGTGGATGTCACTGGCGATGGTACTGGCCTCGGCGGTGGTGGTGGCAATACTGCTGGCATTTCTCGCCATGGCCAAAGGCTTCGAAGAAACTATGCGCGGCGCCGGCTCCAACCAGATCGCCATCCTGATGCGCGAGGGTTCCTCCACCGAGCTCAACTCGGTGATCCTGCAGGATCAGGTCAACCTGATTAGCGAATCTGCAGGAGTCGCCCGCGACGCCAACGGCCCACAGGTTTCACCGGAACTCTATGTCATTGTGGATGGTATCAAAAAGTCCAGTGGTACCGAGGCCAATATCCCCCTGCGCGGACTCAACCAAACCGGTATGGCCATGCGCACCAACATGCACTTAACCGAAGGCCGTATGTTTGTTCCCGGAACCAATGAAATGATTGTCGGCGAGGGTGTCCTGCGGGAATTCAGCGGTTTCGAGATTGGCAAGGAAGTGCGCTTTGGTAAAAACCTGTGGACAGTTGTCGGAGTTTTTTCCACAGGGGGCAATATTTTTGAAAGTGAGCTGTGGGCAGATATCAAAACAATCCAGAGCCATTACAACCGTGGCAGCAGTTATCAGTCCATTCGCTTGCAATTGGACAATGACGACGGCCTGGCATCGGTCAAGGAAACCATTGCGCGGGAACCGCGCCTTAATCTCGAAGCGCAGACCGAGCGAGAATACTTCGCTAGTCAGGGTAAACAACTGCAGTACATCGCCACCTTTGGCTGGATTATCAGTGCGGTGATGGCCCTCGGTGCCCTGGCCGGTGCACTCAATACCATGTACACCTCAGTGGCGGACCGTGCCAAGGAAATTGCCACCCTACGCGCCCTCGGCTTCAGTAATTTTTCCGCTTTCTGCGGCACGATTGCTGAAGCGATGGTACTGGCGGTGGCCGGTGGACTACTGGGGTCATTGGCCGCCTACTTGTTCTTCGACGGCCTAAATACCTCAACCCTGGGCGGCAGTTTTACCCAGGTGGTGTTCAGTTTTGAGATGTCCCCAGACTTGTTCGTGCAGGGCGCCGTGTTGGCGTTGGTAATCGGCTTTGTTAGTGGTTTTTTCCCCGCCTGGCGCGCCGCGCGTATGCCGGTAATTGTGGCATTTCGCCACGCGACGTAAATTTTACCTAGATGCCGATATACATAGGGGCCGCTCAGGCCCCTATGTTTGTTTGCGGTAAATTTTACTCTTGCCTTCCGGCTGTCTGCGAAAGCGCTTGTATTCCCACTGATACTGCTCCGGCGCCTGGGCGATGCAGGCCTCCACACCGCGGTTCATCGCCGCCAGGGATACTTTTTGCTCTTCACTGTAAATCGCTTTTTCTGCGGGGACAAAAACCAGCTCAAAACCGCCTTCTACACGCTTGCCAAACCCAAAAACCACATGGCACTTGGTGCGCTGTATCAGATTGTGCACCAGGGTCATCGTCAGGGCCGGGCGCCCAAAAAACGGGGCAAAGTCACCGCCCATATCCGGTTCCTGGTCGGGAAGAATCAGGGCTAAATCTCCCGCTTTCAATGATTTAAGCAGCGCGCGTACCCCGTGCACATTAGTGGGCACCATCTTGCCGCCGGTTACTTCGCGCCCGCTGCGAATCACCGGGTCCAGGGCTTCTATTTTAGGAGGCTGGTAAAGTACAGCACAGGGGGACAAGGTACCTACATACAGGCCGAATATTTCCCAGTTGCCAGTATGCGGCATTAACACAATGGTGCCGCGCCCATCGGTCTCACCGGCGTTGAGTAACTGCTGATTGCGCACACGAACAATGGCATTTTCATTTTTTGCCCAGGGCGTATTCCACAGTGACGCCATTTCAAACCCCGCCATGGCCGTGTTGATCACACTCTCCCTCGCCAGCTTTTCACGCTGTTTGGGGTCCATTGCCGGATAGCAGAGTTTGAGATTAATGCGGCTCAGGCGCAGGCCTTCGGAACGAGTCCACACAACCATTTTGCCAGCAAACCAACCCAATCGCCGCGACCAGTGCAACGGCAATTTGCCGATGATTTTCAGTGCCCCTACAGCAAGGCGCCCCTTAATATCCACTCACTACTTCCTATACAAAAACCACTTTAAAGTGGTCGTGTTGCCCAAGTATGGCCATTGAAACCTCTTGACGCGGCTATAGCGCTTTAAGCGCAGCAGTCGCTGCCGCTATAATTGCGTCCCTTTGCCCACAGCAGATACTGATCCGGAGATAGCGGTGTCCAAGCAATACGATCTCAGTACCTTCCAGGGACTTATTTTTGCCCTACAGGATTATTGGGCGCGCCAAGGGTGCGTCATTCTACAGCCTCTGGATATGGAAGTGGGCGCCGGCACCTTTCATCCGGCCACTTTCCTGCGCGCCATAGGCCCGGAAAACTGGAACGCGGCTTATGTACAGCCCTGCCGCCGCCCCACCGATGGCCGCTACGGCGAGAACCCCAACCGCCTTCAGCACTACTACCAATACCAGGTAGTGATGAAGCCATCCCCGGACAATATCCAGGAATTGTACCTCCACAGCCTACGCGCTATGGGCGTAGACCCGGCTATCCACGATATCCGCTTTGTGGAAGATAACTGGGAATCCCCAACCCTGGGCGCCTGGGGCCTCGGCTGGGAAGTTTGGCTGAACGGTATGGAAGTCACCCAATTTACCTACTTCCAGCAGGTGGGCGGCCTCGAGTGCTACCCGGTTACCGGCGAAATCACCTACGGTCTCGAGCGTATCGCCATGTACCTGCAGGGGGTCGAGTCTATCTACGATTTAGTGTGGACCCGCAACCCGGACGGCAGCCCCGTCACCTATGGCGACGTTTTCCACCAGAACGAAGTGGAAATGTCCCACTACAACTTTGAACACGCCGATGTGGAATTCCTATTCGCCACCTTCGATCACTGTGAGCGCGAGAGCACACGCCTGATTGAGCTGGGCCTGCCGCTGCCCGCTTACGAGCAAGTTATGAAGGCCTCCCACGCCTTCAACCTTCTGGATGCGCGCCACGCCATCTCAGTGACCGAGCGCCAGCGCTATATCCTGCGCGTACGCACCCTGGCCCGCGCCGTGGCACAGGCTTACTACGATGCGCGCCGCGCCTTAGGCTTCCCCATGGCAGATGAAGCACTGCGAGCAGATATTTTGGCGGAAGACATCGAGCAAGAGGAGAAGCAGTAATGGCTCAGGATTTTCTGGTAGAACTGGGCACCGAAGAGCTGCCACCCAAGGCGTTACACAAATTGATGAGCGCTTTCGCCGATGGTATTACCCAAGGCCTCAAAGGCGCCGAGTTGTCTTTTGGCGAAGTGAAAGCCTACGCAGCCCCTCGCCGCCTGGCCGTAGCGGTATTCGGTTTGGCGGATAAGCAGCAAGACAAACAAATTGAAAAGCTGGGCCCGGCCGTCAAAGCCGCCTTCGATAAAGAAGGCAAGCCCAGCAAGGCCGCAGAGGGTTTCGCCCGCAGCAACGGCGTAACCGTTGAAGCGCTGGGACGCAAATTGACCGACAAAGGCGAGCGCCTGGCCTTTATCAGTGAACAGAAAGGCGCTGAAACTGAATCCCTGTTGGCTGGTATTGTCGAAAAGGCACTGGCTCAGCTTCCTATTCCCAAGCGCATGCGCTGGGGTGCGCGCCGCGAAGAGTTCGTGCGCCCGGTGCACTGGCTCGTCATGCTGTTTGGCAACAAGGTCGTAGATGGTGAAGTACTCGGCTTGAAAGCCGGAAAAACCAGCCGTGGTCATCGCTTCCACTGCAGTCGGGAACTGGAGATCCACTCCGCCCACGACTATGCACAGGTTCTGCGCGAACCCGGCTACGTAATGGCTGACTTCGCCGAGCGCCGCGAAGCCATTCGCGCCCAAGTGATCGCCGAAGCCAACAACGTCAATGGTGAAGCGGTCATCGATGACGATCTGCTCGACGAAGTGACTGCACTGGTTGAATGGCCTGTCGCCCTCACCGGCCGCTTCGAAGAGCGCTTCCTGGAAGTACCCGCTGAAGCCCTGATCTCCTCCATGAAGGAGCACCAGAAATATTTCCATGTGGTAGATGAAGATGGCCAATTGCTGCCGTTCTTTATCACCGTGTCCAATATCGAGAGCCAGGATGCCGCCCAGGTTATCCACGGCAATGAGCGCGTAATCCGTCCGCGCCTGGCAGATGCTGCCTTCTTCTTTGAGACCGACAAAAAGACCAGCCTGGAATCACGCCGCGAGAAACTGCGCCAAATCGTGTTCCAGCAGCACCTGGGTAGCGTCTACGACAAGACTGAACGGGTAGCCGCCCTGGCCCGCACCATCGCTGAGAAAACCGGAAGCAACGGCGACTGGGCCGAGCGCGCCGGCCGACTGTGCAAGTCGGACCTGGTTACCGAGATGGTGTTCGAGTTTGCCGATATGCAGGGCATCGCCGGCTACTACTACGCCGAAAATGACGGCGAGCCGTTGGATGTGGCCAAGGCCATGTACGAGCAGTATATGCCCAAGTTTGCCGGTGACGAGCTGCCTGCCAGCGACACCGGCACTGTAATCGCCCTGGCGGATCGCCTGGATACTTTGGTCGGCATCTTCGGCATAGGCCAACCCCCCAGCGGCTCCCGCGACCCCTTCGCCCTGCGCCGCGCCAGCCTGGGCATCATCCGCATCCTCGTCGAAAAGCGCCTCGATCTGGACCTGCGCGAATTGCTGGAACTGGCCCGCGACAACTACCCGCGCACCGCCCTGGGTGAATACGACAAGGTGGTAGAGCAGACCCTGCAATACGTACTGGAGCGCTTCCGCGCCCGCTACGAGGATCAGGGCATTGCCGCCGAGGTATTTATGTCGGTTGCCGCGCGCAAGCTGTCGCGCCCGCTGGATATCGACAACCGTGTGCACGCGGTTAACGCCTTCAGCCAGCTGCCAGAATCCGGTGCTTTGGCCGCCGCGAACAAACGCGTTTCCAATATCCTTGCCAAGCTGGATGGCACAGTGCCCAGCAGTGTCGATGAAGCACTATTGCAGGAGGAAGCGGAGAAAGCCCTGTTCGCCGCAGTACAGGTTGCCCGCACAGAAGTTGAACCGCTGTATAGCGATGCGCTTTTCGCCGAAGGACTCGCCGGCCTGGCGGGCCTGCGTGAAACCGTGGACAACTTCTTCGACCATGTGATGGTAATGAGTGACGACGAGCAACTGCGCAACAACCGCTTGGCCCTACTGGCCCAGCTGCGTGCACTGTTCCTCGAAGTTGCCGACATCTCCCTGTTGGTTCCAGCCAAGTAATAGCGACTTGAAGCGGGGCTCTGCGCCCCGCCTCAACGAAACAGGCGAATCGACATGGCAATAATTCTTCTTGGCCGCGATGGGGTCATTAATCAAAACCCCAACCAGTTCGTAAAATCCGCAGACGAATGGCAGCCCCTGCCCGGCAGTATTGAAGCACTGGCTGCGCTCAGTCAGGCTGGCCACCAACTGGTGATTGCCACCAACCAGAGCGGCCTGGCCCTGGGCCAGTTTGACTTGGATGACTTGGAGGCGATACACGCCAAGATGCGTTCCCAGGTAGAGGATGCAGGCGGTGAAATTGCCGCGATTTTCTACTGCCCCCATGGGCCTGAAGACAACTGCCGTTGCCGCAAACCCCAGGCGGGCCTGCTGGATGCCATCGAAGCGGAATTCGACACCAGCTTGCATGGCTGCTATCTGCTCGGTGATAAACTGGCCGATTTACAGCTGGCCCTGGTCAAGGGGTGTAAGCCGGTACTACTAAAAACCGGTGCAGGCGCAGAAACCCTGCAACAGCTAGTAGAGAGCCCCGATCCGCGTCTGGCGGAAACCGCTGTGTTTGCCGACTTAGCCAGTTTCAGCCTGTTTCTAGTGGGCCCCTGAGCCCACTGATCTCTCTTTTACAGCCCTCTAAATTTAATGAGCTTTTCCAATCTCGCGGAAAAGCGTCATCAGAAACCCTCTCCACTACTGCGCCACCTCGCATTTGTGACTTACGTTTTTTTCTTTCTCGCCAGTTAGCAAAAATAGTACAAAACAATGACTATGACGCCAGTTTATTGAGTCCTGCGACACATTACTTTAAAAGCGAGTCACAGGTCGGGTGGCTTTATCCCAGTGAAAGCGCGCTCTGCCAGACCAAGGATGGCTTGTTGGGTGTCAGTGACATTGGATAAACAGCGCACTTTCTCTCCCACCTCTACCCGCCTGTTAAAATAAAAAATGGGACAACTCAATGAAAAGAAAAATAATTTCCTCGCTTATTGCGGGCCTGCTGTGCTCTGGCAGTAGTTTCGCAGCCTCAGTAGCAGACACACTCACCCCCGAAATCCAAAAGAATAAAAAGGTCTATATCGTACAGCTCGATGGCGAGCCACTCTCCACCTACAGCGGCACAGTCGCGGGCCTCTCCAGCGCTAAGTCCAATATACGTCGCAAGGCTGACCCGCGCAGTAGTAGCTATCGCCACTACTCCGATTTTCTCAAAACACGTCGTCAACAGGTGCTTTCCGCGGTGCCCGGCGCACGCAAAGTGCATGAATACAAGGCGGCCTTTAACGGCTTTGCCGCAGTTATGAGTGAAAAGGATGCCGAAGCACTGCGTAGCCATAAAGATGTGAAAGGCGTCTGGGAAGATCGCCTGCTGAAAATGCATACCGATTCCACTGCAGACTTCCTCGGCCTGACAAATACACCCAGTCCCTGGCTCTGGGGAATCACCGGTGAGGATGTGGTCGTGGGTGTCATCGACTCGGGTATTCATCCAGAACACCCGAGCCTGATGGATGTTCCAACGCCACGGCAGGGCAATCGTGGCGTCAATATTTCCTATGGTCCGGTGCCTGAATCCTTTATCGGTGAGGGCTGTGAGTTTGGTAACACAGACTTTAACCCCGGTGACGCCGCCTTTACCTGCAATAACAAACTGATCAAGGCCAAGTCTTTTTCAGACGCCTTCCTCTCCAACAAGACTCTGGCGGATTACGAGTTTCTCTCTGCACGGGATGCGGACGGACACGGCACCCACACCGCCACCACTGCCGCAGGGAACTACGGTGTAGTGACCCCAGATGGGAAAACCCTGACCGGTATGGCGCCGCGTGCCCGTATCGCGGCCTATAAGGTGTGCTGGGATGCCCCAGACCCGGACGATAGCGGCTGCTCCTCGGCAGACTCCATGGCTGCTATTGACGAAGCCGTGGCCGACGGTGTGGATGTCATCAACTTCTCAGTGGGTGGCTCCAGTACCGTTTTTACCGGTGCCGATGAGATCGCCTTCCTGTTTGCCGCCGATGCGGGCGTTTTTGTTGCCACTTCTGCCGGCAATAATGGCCCAGGCCCACAAACAATGGGCACGCCTTCTGGTGTCCCCTGGATTACCGCAGTGGCGGCCGCCGAAGACGACCAGAGCTTTGGCACGGCCCTGCAGGTGGATGCCCCTGAAGCGGTTGTGGGCACCTACGATGCCCGTGAAGGCAACGGCCCGATCACTATGGAAGATGCAGGTCTACTATCGGCACCTGTTGTTGTGGGTGCCCCTCTGGAGGCCTGCTCCGCACTCACCAACTCCGAGGCCATTGAAGGCAAAATCGCGCTGGTGAAGCGTGGGGGATGCTCCTTCAGTACTAAATACAACAATGCTGCAGACGCCGGCGCAGTGGCCATTGTTGTCTATAACGACGGCAGTGCTGTAGACCGTATGGATCCGATCGTTATGTCGGCACCGGATACTACGATCCCCGGTGTGATGATTCGCCATGCGGATGGCGCCATGCTGGTTGAGAATTCGGGGGCCACGGGCACCCTGGATCCAGAGCTGAAGATTTCCCGCGAAGACCGCATCGCCAGCTTTTCTTCCCGCGGCCACAACGTGGGTGCGACGGATATTATCAAGCCGGATGTGGCAGCACCGGGCGTAGGCATTCTCGCCGGTACTTCACCAGTACTGAGTGGCGGCAACCTATTCGCCGCCAAAAATGGCACCTCCATGGCCAGCCCCCATGTCGCCGGTATTATGGCCCTGTTAAAACAGGCTCATCCGGACTGGAGCCCGGCTATGGCCAAATCCGCACTGATGAGTACAGCGCGCACCAACCTGCAAAAGTCCTTCGGACCCGAAGCCGCTGATCCCTTCGATATTGGTGCTGGCGCTATAGTGCCCGCCGCGGCTTTCGACCCCGGTCTAGTCTACGATGCCGGTTTCAACGACTATCTAGCCTTCCTCTGTGGCGCAGAAAATCAGCCGCAGATTATCGAGGCCAGTACCTGTGAGGGACTGGTTTCCGCTGGCTATTCTTTGGATTCCAGTGATCTCAACCTGCCATCAATCGGCATCGGTGAATTGGTTGGCACCCAAACCATCAAGCGCCGTGTCACCAGCGTCGGCCGCGGCCAGAGATGGTATTGGGCTTCTGTAGAGGCACCCGCAGGTGTCGAGGTCAGTGTTAACCCTAAAACCCTACGCCTTAGAGAGGGAGATAGCGCCGAGTTTGAAGTTACCTTTACGGTTACCGAAGAAGCGGCCATGAACGAGTGGGTATTTGGCGAATTAAGCTGGAAATCTGTTGGTTTACGCCAGGAAGTACGCAGTCCTATCGCTGTACGCCCGGTTCCACTATCCACAACTCAGAAGATCAGTGTCGATGGCAGCGATGGTGCAGTAAACCTGCCCGTACAATTTGGTTATAACGGCAACTATCAAGTGGATATCAACGGCTTAGCGGAAGGCGTACCTTTCCCTGGTAGCGTTGAGGATGGAGAAAACCAGCTGATTTTCTTCGATATTCCGGAGGGTACAAAGCTTGCCCGCGTAGCCTTATTTGATGCGGATGTGGGCGATGGTAGTGGCAGCGACGACTTGGATTTACAAGTCTACGGCCCCGGCCCCGACTTCCCAGAGGTGGGCACCAGCGGTTCACCGACTTCCGCTGAATCTGTCGATTTGGTCAATCCCTCCGCAGGTCAGTATGCAGTATTCGTAGTGGACTACGCCTCTGCGGAGGGCCCTACGCCATTTACCCTATTTAACTTTAACCTGAGTGGAGACAACGGCAATACCCAGCTCACAGCTCCGCCGCAGGCACAAATAAATAGTAGTGGCACTATCAATCTGGAGTGGCAGGATATCTCCCCTGGTACCCGAGCCTTGGGAATTCTCAGCCACGGTAACGGTGAGACCGTATTTGCCGAAACCGAAGTTATGGTGAATACCCAATAGAAAGCCATTCCCTCCAATGATTGACAGAGAGGGGGTATTTTTAGAAACCGGCCGAGCTATTGGTCTTGGCCGGTTTTTTTATTTACAACCTAATTTACCCTGTTGCCGAATAAAAGCTTTAGCAATATCCATTGAGATACGACCAAAATCCCAAAAAGCTTTTGTTTTACGATTGATATTTACTGCCACTGACAGGTTGTGATCCGGCATAATCATCAACCAGCTTTGACTGCCGCGGCTGACACCACCATGATTAGCATGACGCACTATTCCCACAGATGGAATTTCTTGTTCTCGGTACCGCCAACCCAACGCATAGTGCTGCTTATTGACCTCTCCATTAGCAAGCTTTTGTGGGGACCAAAAAACTTCCCGGGTTTCAGCAGCTAAAAAGTTGTCGTCGAGATAGTGTGCACCAAGCTTTACCAGGTCAGTGGGTGTGGAAATAAAACCACCTCCCGGCAGACGATGACTTAAATCCACCGGTCGCCATTCACGCAGGCGAAGTTCATCCCCGCTTAAACCATTACTTTTATAGAAACGGGCAATATTTCTTTCCATATTGCCATTTAATGGAGAGACCTCAGTATTTTTCATTCCGGCAGGAATAAAGACTTCGTCTTCCATCACATTCAAATAGCTTTTTTGCTCTGAACCAGCCAGAACTGCTCCCAGAAGAACAGTGCCCAAGGTGCTGTAATAAAAATTTGTGCCTGGTTGGAATAACAATTCACTATTGTCAAAAATTTCCAGGGCCTGATACATACTGTCGTAATGAGTGTCCAGTTCCAGTGTCTTATACAAACCAAGCCAATCAGAATTCTTCTTATAATGTGGTAAACCCGACATATGAGAGGCCAACTGGCGTGGAGTTATCTCTGCCCATTCCGGGTTGGGCAATGCTTCTAGGTAGTTTGATATTGAACTGTCAAGGTCAACACTTCCCTTCTGTGCCAAGCGCGCCAGAGCTGTTCCAGTCAGAGCCTTAGAGGTACTGCCGATACGAAAACGTGTCTCAGTGGTAACAGGTATTTGCTCTTCCAAATCTGCCCATCCAGATGCGCCAGCCCAAACAAGCTTGCCACAAGCCGAGACTGCAGCAGAAATTGCAGGAGAACCAATCTTCTGGCGATGCTTTTCAATGGCTTTAAGCGACTGATCTGCTGCCGGTTGCAGCTCTTTTTGGTAAAGCTTTTGTGTCGATGGTGCCTCGGTGGCTAACGCCTGCCAACCAAATGGACTAAGTGGTAACGAATCCAGAGACCAGGCATAAAATTGATAAACCGGCCAGAGCAAATAGCCAATACAAGACAGCAGGGCAAAGATACCCAACACAAACTTTTTATTTTTCATCTGATCTATCTATTTAGCCCCTAAGCCATATCTGTGAGATCTAACGGTTAACACGTACCTAAAAATTTTGAACCTAGAATTATTACATTGCAGCTATTGGAACAAGAGACACACTTACGACGAATTCTGACATTTTAATTGGGGAGCAATCTAAGAAAGTGTTTTTCCCATACTGTAACTATTCATCTTTTTTAGTTGAAAAAGCAGTCATTCAGGAGAATTAAAAAATTATCAAAAGGCCAATAATTCATTTAATTCTCAATTGAACACAGCCGAACACAAAATAATATTATTTCACGATGGATTATGAGTTTGCCTTTGTAGTTTTATTTAATGAAAACGCCGACGAAACTCACTGGGAAGTATGCCTTTATGTCTTCGAAACGTGCGTCTCAATTGCTCCTGGGATTGAAAGCCACAGAGGCAGGCTATTTTTTCTTGCGACAGGTTTTGTTCAGACAATAATTGGCAGGCTTTTTCCACACGGATATTTTCGACAAAGCGCGCTGGGGTCACTCCCAGCTCCTTGAGAAAGCAGCGAGAAAAATTACGGGGACTCATAGCAGATTCCTGTGCCAATTTTTCTACTGTGAGAGACTGATTCAAATTTTGGTAAATCCACTCCACAAGCCTGGCAAAGCGATCACTCTGTTGCTGATTCATCAAGTGGCTGCTGTATTGCCGCTGGCCGCCATCCCGCTTGAGATAGAGGACCATTAGTTTGGCGATTGCCAGTGCCAAACTACGCCCGTGATCTTCCTCGACTAACGCCAGAGCGAGATCAATACCTGCGGTAATACCGGCCGAGGTATAAATATGATCATCACATACATAAATTGCATCAGGGTCTACTTCAATATCGGCAAACTGCCGTAGCTCATCCACATTTGCCCAATGGGTAGTTGCTTTATGACCAGCCAGCACCCCAGCCTTAGCCAAAATCAAAGCACCATTACAAATTGAGCCCATCCGTTTAACCACCTGTTTTTGTTCACACAGCCAGTCGAGAATGTCTGTTTGGGAATAGAGGGCTTTAGAACTTCCAGGCGGCCCACCACTCATCAACAGGGTGTGGATATCTTTCACCTCACGATATCCACAATCCGCATACAGCTTTACACCCGTGCCCATCTGTACCAGCCCGGATTCTTCAGCCAATAACTGGATTTTGTAAAAGTCAGAAGGGTAACGCCCCTCCTCACGGAGGAGATGATTGGCCAGAGCAAAAACCTCCAGTGGCCCAGTCACATCCAAGCTGGAAGCGCCCGGATAGATAAACATGGCAATTTGAATAGACTGGTCCTGAGTCAATTTCATTGATAGAGTTTTCCACAACGCCAACAAGGCACAATTTTATCTTGGCGGTAAATTCTGCCGATTAATTCGCACTTTACCAACCATTTCTGCTAAATACCCCTCCTCCTGCAGAGGTTGTGACTACATTTATTGTCGAGAATACATTATGTTTGTAAGTGCTCACATCCTTAGTGAGCTACTCTGCTTACTTAATATCTGAATTCCTGTGGGTTATCCACAAGATGACCCAGTAGCTAGTTATTCACACTTTTACTCGTACTTTGCTCTTTGATCACTGCACATCGATCCTGTTTATCCACAAAGACTCGAAATCCTTGACCTATCCCCCGAGCCAAGCACAATTGCCTCCGCGAATCACCCCAGCTTACGGAGACCCCAATTGGCGGAATTAATATTGAATCGCGGCGCAGAGCGCCGTTTAAAGCGCGGCCACCTGTGGATATACAGTAATGAGGTGGACACCAAGCGCTCCCCGCTGAAAGGCTTGGAAGCGGGGAGCCAGTGCCAGGTTCTGGATAGTCAGGGTAAACTTCTGGGCACAGCCTGGGTCAACCCCAGCCAATTAATCTGCGCCCGCCTATTGAGCCGCAAGGACAATTTTTCCGAAGACGACATTGGTGAGCGCTTGCAAACCGCATTGCTACAGCGGCAACGCTACTTCGACCACCCCAGCTACCGTATGGTTTACGGAGATTCCGATGCCCTACCGGGGCTGGTAGTTGATCGCTTTAACGATCATCTAGTCGTACAAGTCAGCAACTGGGGCATGGATCGCTACCAACAGGTGGTTGTGGATAAGTTAATCGAGCTGACTCAACCTACAGGAATTTTACTGCGCAATGATCACCAAGGCCGTGCAGTTGAGGATATGCCCCTCATTAACCAGATTGCTTACGGAGAAGTACCAGAACTAGTGCCCTTTGAGGAAAATGGCGTTCCGCTTTTGGCGCCAGTTCACCAGGGGCAAAAAACCGGTTGGTTCTACGATCACCGCGAAAACCGCCGCCTGTTAAACCGCTGGGTACGGGGGAAGCGTGTGTTGGACCTCTTCTCCTATGCGGGCGGCTGGGGAATCCAGGCTCTGGCCAACGACGCCAGTCACGCAGTTTGTGTAGATGCCTCGCAGCAGGCCCTGGACTGGTGTCAATTGAATGCACAGCACAACGGTTTTGCCGACAGACTGGATACGGTGCAAGGTAAGGCGCTGGAGGTTCTGAAGGCCATGATGGCCGAGGGCGAGAAGTTTGATGTCATAGTGCTAGACCCCCCCGCGTTTATTAAAAGACGCAAAGATCACAAAGCCGGCCTTGCCGCTTACCGCCACATAAACGAACTGGCTATGCGTTTATTGTCGGAGGACGGCTTGTTAGTAAGTGCTTCCTGTTCTATGCATCTTCAATCGGAAGAACTGCTCGATTGTATACGCGGTGCTGCGCACCGATTGGGTCGTAGAGCTTCAATACTCGCCAGCGGTGGCCAGGGCGCAGACCATCCAATACATCCGGCAATTCCTGAGACCAACTACCTCAAGGCCCACTTTGCCCATTTGGGCGGCAGCCGCTGGTAGCGTGCACTTATTCGCTATAAAAGAAACCCCGGCGAAAGCCGGGGTTTCTAATTGAGTGCTCTGTCACTCTGTGGGATTAGAAAACGTATTTCATACCCAGTGTGGCGGTGCGCGGCCGGTTGGCGCGGGCACCATCGGGACTGCGGCTGATAATCACCTGCTCATCAAACAGGTTATCCACTTTCAGGTAACCGGTCAGGTCTGCGCTGAAATCGTAGTGCGCAGCGGCATCCACAACCCACAGAGACTCTGTGTAATCGAATTTATCGGTATTCCCCCGGTTACAACCGGTATTCACACACATCTCGTCCTGGTAAGCCGCGGTCAGGTTTAAACGCCAGGCTGCACCGCTGTCGAGGCCGGCGGATACGGCAAAAACATTTTCCGGCAGATATTCGAGATTATCGCCGGCAAGCAGGTCATTACCGTCACTATCTTCACTGATTTCTGCATCAGTAAAGGTATAGGTTGCCCGCACCGGTAGTATCCAACCGTTTGTGAGCACCCACTCACTTCCAAACGTAGCTTCCAGCCCTTTGATTTCTGCTTCACCCAACTGGTAGGTACCACTCTCGGCACCATTGGGACATTTCACCGCCACCGAGCAGTTTTGCACAGCATTTTCATAGTCACTGTAGAAGGCGATCAACTCAGCATTCAGGCTGCCGTTATCGAAGCGAGCACCCCATTCATAGTTTGTGGATAACTCCGGCCCCTGGCCATCGGCTGCACCTGCGCCGGGAGGGGCGAAGCCACGGTGCACACCTGCCAGCAGGCTCCACTGTTCGCTTGCCTGGTAAACAAGTCCCAAACCTGGCAGCCATTCATCCACCTGATTGGTGCGATAACTGCCCTTCTCGGTACGCTCGGCGTCGTTATAACGCTGCTGCTCGGTCTCTATATCCTCGTAGCGAAGAACAGCAGTGAGAGTCAGCTTATCGTTCAGCTGGATATCGTCGTAGATAAAGAACGAAGTTGCATCCGCTTCTTCAACACGGTTATTGCTGCTTTCTTCAGCGGTATCGGGAATATCTGTGCTCAGATACACCAATTTGCCATCAACCTGCTCATAGTTTTCCACAGGCTGGAATCTATCCACCTCATCTCGATGCTGGCGCACTCCAAAGGACAGCTCATGACTAACGGAAGCAGTATTAAAGCGCCAATCGGCACTGATCTGCAGGCCCTTGGCCTCGTACTCACGATTGTTGTGCTTAACACCGAAGGTGTAATCTTCAGTACCATCCAAAACCGCTTGAGGGTCTAAAACTCCATCAACACTGCCGCCGGTATTAACAGCATCTATCAAGTCACCCTCGCTGACCTTAAACCAGTCGCGTTTAAACTTGTTGTAGTAAGCCTGGGTATGCAGGGTAAAACTGTCACTCAGTTCGATACTGTGGTTCAGCTGGATAGTGCTGTGGCGATTCTGCATTTCATCCAGGGCGCTGATACCGTATCGACGGTTCGGATCTTTCTTAAAGTCGGCATCCGTTAGGCCCAGATAACTCATGCCAGACTCCTCTTCGGAGTACTGCAACTTTATATCCAACTGCTGGCGGTAGGTCGCATCCGCATTGGATTGCAGGCGACCTTTCAGCAGATAGTCTTCTTTGGCGATATCTGCACTGCCAGATCGATCAATTTCGCGGAAACCGTCGGCATACTGTTGCTGGGTCTCCAGTAGCCAGCCGGTATTTTCTGTGCTGGTGCCATAGTGTGCGTGCACACGGGTCTCACCGTATTCACCGGCTTCCAGCTGCACCATCCCCTGGCTGGAAGTGGGAATGGGGGTACTCAACATATTTACCGCACCACCCACGGTGAATGGGCCGTATTGCAACGAAGCGGGGCCCTTCACTACTTCAATGGCATCCATGCGGCCGGCACTCGGGAAGTAATACGCTTCCGGTGCCGAGTAGGGTGCTGGAGCCACCAGGACTCCATCTTCCATCAGGGAAATTTTGGCGGAGCGCCCACCCTGGGCACCGCGAATTCCAATATTCGGGCGCAGGCCGTAGCCATCCTCTTCAAGGATGTAGACCCCCGGAACCGAGCGCATCATACGGTTGATATCCACAAACTCGAATTTTGCCAGCTCTTCGGCATCAACCAGGTGCGCGGAGCCCGGCAGCTTGGAGACAGAATCGGAGTTACCAATAACGGATACGCTCTCTAAACGTTCCTCAGCGAGGCTGGGAGCTGCGACAGCAACCGCCAGGGCAAAAGCCATTGGCGACAGGAAAAATCTCTTCATGAACCCTCCAATGAATCTAAGTGATTTGTAATTGTTTTTGTTAATAAGAATGATTGTATTTTACCACTTAGAAGGGTGGGATATGACAGAACATTTTTTTGTTTTTTGGCGCCTTTACGAGGAAAAAACCTCTTTGTTTTTAGTTTCTATCCTAATAACTGGATGTTTCCTAGGATCTACTCTTTGAGCTGACTAGCATTGGGCCCATGTATCCACTTTGGGAATGCCCATGATACGAATGGCAGAACTCAAAGAGTTGGATAGGCTGGAACAGCTCTGGCTACACGCTGTAACAAATTCACACCCTTCGCTGCCCCGTCAGTTCTGGTTGCAGCGCCGAAGTGAATTTCGTAGAGACTGCCGCCGATCCAACCAATGCCTGGTCTTTACCGGCCGCCACAGCGCCGTTGCGGAGGCTTTTATTACCCTGGTGGACAGGGATAACATCGCCCACCTCTGTGTTAGCCCACTGTTCACCGGCTGTGGTATTGGCGCCACCTTACTTCAGGCTGTTGCCAGGGGATGTAAACAACTCCAGGCTCAAGTATTTCGTGAAAACCTGCGCACGCGTTATTTCCTGCAAAAACATGGGTTTGTAGAAACACAACGCGGATACAATGCCGAATATGGCCAGCATCAGATTTTTATGTCCTGTGGAGGTCTTCGCCCCTGAGTTCATAACCTAATATCCGAGGTTGAACCCATTACTTATAACCGAAGCTTATTGATTCACTCCTTTTTATTGTTTCTACGCGACAAGCTATCCGGGTAGCATGACATCCATTCTAGTTTTCCAATGCGCTGATTTTTATGGGACACAACGCTTCCAGTAATGCCCTGCAGTCTTCGAGAGGCCGCTTCTTTCATCACAATGCCAACCTGGCAGTATTGAATCAGACTTTTGCTGAGGCTAAACCCAGCGAAATCATGCAATTCACCATGGAAAAGGCCCAGAACCCGGTAGTCTTTACCAATTTCCGCCCCCTTGCTGTGGCCTTTCTGCATCTTGTGAGCAGAGCCAAGCCGGATATTCCGGTGATCTGGGTGGATCACGGTTACAACACTCCTGAGACCTATCGCCATATTGAAAATGTGGTAAAACAGCTGAGCCTCAATCTGCGTACCTACTCTCCAAAGATGTCCGCGGCCCACTACAACGCTGTATACGGTGGTATTCCAGCCCTGGATACTCCCGAGCACGACTTCTTTTCGCGTACGGTCAAGCTCGAGCCGTTTAACCGCGCCATGCAGGAATTGAAACCGGATGTGTGGTTAAACGGCATTCGTCACGATCAGAATGCACACCGTAAAAACCTGGATGTTTTTACCCAGGGGAATCACGGCACCATTCGCGTAGCGCCAATGTTTCATTTGAAAGAGATTGATGTAGAAGAGTACGTTTACGAAAACGAACTGCCGGACAATGATGTGTATTTCGATCCGACCAAGGGTGAAGAACATCGCGAGTGCGGGTTATTACTGGAGAAATAAATTCATAGATCGGCGGGGGAATTTTTTCTCCGCCTTTTTTTAAAAACTTTCTTTTTCCCTTAGTTTTTCTTCCAAAATACCCAATCTTCCGCGATCAAATAGTTCTTATTTATGCATAGCGATTAATTCATAATTTTGGCTTTTGTCAGATTTCTCTGCAAAAAATATTTTTTTATCTTTGCTTTTTTCCCATTCCCTTCTGCTTGCTGATAGCAGAAACAGAAGGGCTTATAAAACTATATTCTTAATATTCAGCCAACTAAGCAGCGGCCTCACCGGTAAGATGCCGGCCTTTTTCCAAATGATTTTTTAGGTCCTCCAACATTTTACCAAACTGTGTGCCCGTCATTTTTTTCACTACCGGGCTCAGTACGCCACCAATGGCACCCAGCTCCATGTTCGCAGTGAAGCTCACCCTTGTCCCATTTTCGGATAAAGCCTCTAATTTAAACTGCGATAAACTTTTCTTCACCGGAAATCCTGGCGGTGTGTTCTTGGTTTCTACAGACACATCCAGCTCATGCTTTTTATCATCAAATCTTGTGATGGTTTCATCGGCGACAAGACCATTGGGGCCTTTATTTGTCAGTACACAGACACGCCCTTTTACACTGGCATTGCCAACCGGTGTACCCTCTTTGGCAAAGGAATGCGGTATCAGCGTCATCCATTGGTAAGCGGTATCAAAATCCACAGCAAGCACTTTCCAGACCTCCTCAATCGGGCGGTCTATGGCAACTTCTCTCTTAACTTGAACGATTTTCATTGGATTCTCCCAGGATGTTCGGTGCAATAAATATTGACGAGAGACAGATTAGCTGGACACTATTTGCAACGGAATATAACAAAATAGGACACTGTGTTGCATAAAGGATCCATTGAATGGACTGATATTCAATTCTTTATTGCGGTTGCCAGGAGTCATAGTGCCCGCAGCGTTGCCGAAGACCTTGGAGTAAGCCACTCCACTGTATCCCGCCGTATTGACGCTCTTGAAGAGAGGCTTCAAGCCAGACTGTTTTACCGTAACTCCAAAGGTTATCAACTAACCGAAGATGGAGAAGCCATGCTCGGTTATGCCAAATCCGCAGAGCAGTACCTCGACGCGGCACAGAAACACTTGCAGGGTGGTAGCCATCGGCTCTCTGGGGAAATACGCGTTACCATGCCTGATGTCGTGGCTGCCCATCTTGTGATTCCGCACCTTAATGAGTTCACTAACGCCTACCCGCAGATAAACGTTCAGCTCCTAGTGACCAGCCAGGTGCTCAGCCTTGAGAAGCACGAGGCGGATGTGGCTTTGAGAATCCTGCCCAAAGGTGCTGAGATACCCGAAAGGTTTATTGCCCGTAAGCTTACCAACCTACCTAGTTGCTGTTACGGCTCGCCAGCCTATATTGCAGAATCTCTACCAGAGCACGGCCGCTGGCTCGGCTGGAGTAGTGAGGATGGCAAGGTGAACTGGGCTCAAAACACCCCTTATCCAGATTTGCCCTATCAACATCAGATCAGCCATGGCCTGATACAGCTAGAAGCCGTCAGAAGTGGACTGGGCTTAGCCAGGCTTCCCTGCTTTCTCGCCGATGGGATTAATGGAGTAATTCGCTTACCCGGCGCGGAGCCTTCCAGCCTGCACGATCTGTGGCTGGTCTCTACACCGGAACACCGCAATGTACTGCGCTTTAAAGTCTTTCGAGAGTTTATTGTGAGTCTATTCAGGCGCCTTGAGGATAAGCTGGAAGGCAAGCTGGCGGGGTGATTTCGATCAATACTTACCTGGAGCGGTATAAAACCGCCCCAGGCAATCCATCTATTTTTAAGCGTAAGAGCGTCTGGAAGACTTAAACATCCAGGTTTTCCACCGCTAGGGCATTAGTCTCGATAAAGTCACGGCGTGGCTCTACCTGATCCCCCATCAAGGTGGTAAAGATCTGATCTGCTGCGATAGCATCTTCAACAGTTACCTGCAGCATACGACGGCTCTCTGGGTCCATGGTGGTTTCCCAAAGCTGCTCCGGGTTCATCTCGCCCAGCCCCTTATAGCGCTGGATACCATAACCACGGCGGCTCTCACCCATCAGCCAGTCCATCACTTCAGGGAAGCTGCCAACAGGGTGCTGCTTCTCGCCGCGCTGGATAAAGGCACCCTCTTCCAACAGACCCACCATCTTCTCACCCAGAGCGCAAACAGACGCGTACTCAGCGGAATCGAAGAACTCGTGGTTGATCAGGTAGTCGCTGCCAACGCCGTGCGCCACTATGTGAATATGGGGCAGGAATAGACCGCGCTCGGTATTTTCCTGCACAGTCACTTCATGGCGACGGGTTCCGCCGCTCTCCTCATCGGCAAGTTTTTCCTGCAGCTGAGCACACCATTCAGCCACCTTCTCCTGGGATTGCAGATCCTCCTGAGACAAGCTGGGCAGGTAGATCATGCTGCGCAGCACCTCTTCTGGATACAGGCGGGACAGACGATCAATAGTAGCCAGCACACTGCGATACTCGCCCACCAGGCTCTCCAGAGAAGCGCCAGATAGTCCAGGGGCATCCGGGTTCACAAATAATGTGGCGCCTTCCAGGGCGGCGTTGGTAAGGAACTGAGTCAGAGCACCCTCATCTTTTAGGTACTGCTCCTGCTTACCCTTGGAAATCTTATACAGTGGCGGCTGGGCGATGTAGATATGGCCCCGCTCGATCAGCTCCGGCATCTGACGGAAGAAGAAGGTGAGCAACAGGGTGCGGATATGGGCTCCATCCACATCGGCATCGGTCATGATGATGATGCTGTGGTAACGCAGCTTGTCCGGGTTGAACTCGCTCTTACCGATGCCACAGCCCAGTGCGGTGATCAAGGTGCCCACTTCGGCACTGGAAAGCATTTTGTCGAAGCGCGCTTTTTCCACATTGAGGATTTTGCCCTTCAGCGGCAGGATCGCCTGGGTACGACGATCGCGGCCCTGCTTAGCAGAACCACCGGCAGAGTCACCCTCCACCAGGTAGATTTCCGACAAGGCTGGGTCTTTCTGCTGGCAGTCTGCCAGTTTTCCGGGCAGACCAGCGATATCCAAGGCACCCTTACGGCGGGTCATCTCACGCGCCTTACGCGCCGCCTCACGGGCTTTCGCCGCATCGATCATTTTAGTAACGACGGACTTGGCTTCCTGGGGGTTCTCCAACAGGTAGTCGTTGAAGTGGTGTCCCATCTCCTGCTCAACAGCGGGCTTCACCTCAGAGGAAACCAGCTTGTCTTTGGTCTGCGAGGAGAATTTCGGGTCCGGTACCTTCACAGAGATAATCGCAGTGAGCCCTTCTCGGGCATCGTCACCGGTGGTGTTGACCTTATCCTTTTTGCCCAGGCCCTCGCGCTCAATATAGGTGTTCAAACCGCGAGTCAGTGCCGCGCGGAAGCCTGCCAGGTGGGTGCCACCATCGCGCTGGGGGATATTGTTGGTGTAGCAAAAAATGCTTTCCTGGAAACTGTCATTCCACTGTAGCGCCACTTCTACGGCGATGCCGTCATCGCGCTGGCTCTGGAAGTGCAACACCTTGTTGATGGGAGTTTTGTTTTGGTTAAGAAACTCCACAAAGGCACTCAAGCCGCCCTCGTATTCATAGACCTCTTCCTTACCACTACGCTCGTCCTTCAAGACAATACGTACACCTGAATTGAGGAAGGACAGCTCGCGCAAGCGCTTGGCCAGTACATCGAAATGGAATTCGATATTGCTGAAGGTATCTGCAGAGGGCTTGAAGTGCACGGTGGTGCCGGTGGTATCACTATCTCCCACCACCTCCAGTGGAGCCTGGGGCACACCGTGATGATAGGTTTGCTCGTGGATCTTACCCCCACGGCGAATAGTCAGCTTCAACTCTTTTGACAGCGCATTTACTACTGACACACCCACGCCATGCAGACCACCGGATACCTTATAGGTATTGTCATCGAACTTACCACCGGCGTGCAGCACGGTCATAATTACTTCTGCTGCAGAAACCCCCTCTTCTGGGTGGATTTCTGTTGGAATACCACGGCCGTTATCTGAGACAGAAATCGATTCATCCGGATGGATGGTTACGCGAATCTCATCGCAATGGCCTGCTAGTGCTTCATCGATGGAGTTGTCGACCACCTCGAACACCATGTGGTGCAGGCCGGTGCCATCGTCGGTATCACCGATATACATTCCGGGGCGCTTGCGCACCGCATCCAGGCCTTTGAGTACCTTGATACTGCTCGAGTCATAGCTTTGCTGCTCTGACATTTATTCGCTCCATTCAACTTATTATGCAGCCGATGCATCGGCGCTGATATTCCCATGTTCCACGTGGAACACTTTTGGGCAATTCCAAGGGGCTTCCAATTGTCGCCAGGGGCGGCTTGTAGTGCCCTCATCTATTCCGGTTACCAGTACCTGGCTGGCACAACGACCAACCCACTGGGCAAAAACATGCTGATTGTGATCATCCAGCTCTGCTGGAAGGTCGTCCACAAGAAATACCGGTTTCTCTCGGTGACGACAAACCAACTGCGCCATAGCCGTGCGTACGGCGCATACCAGCATTTTCTGCTGGCCACGGGATAAAACATTGTGTGCAGGCTCACCTGCAACGGTAAAACGGAGATCTGCTCTGTGAGGCCCAGTGCGGGTATGTCCCTGACTGAGATCACTATCCCGAGACTCTCTAAGCGCCTCGGCCAGTTCAACCTCTTTTCGCCAACCGCGTCGATAACTCATATCCACCCGATTTAGCAGGCTGGGAGGTAACTCTTCCAGTAGCGTTGTTACGGCCGCACGCAATTGCTCGAATTGACTGCGACGCAGGGTATCCACCTGTTCGCCACTTTGGGACAACTGATGCTCCCAAATCCCGATCGCGTCCGGATCGATTTTACCACGTCGCAACAAGGCATTTCGCTGCTTCAGTGCGATTTGATAGTTTTTCCATTCCTGAGCAAAGAGATGTTCCACGTGGAACACTGTCCAATCCAGAAGTCGCCTGCGCACTCCAGGGCCGCCATCCAGGGCGGAGAAACTATCGCTGTTAATCAGTTGTAAGGGGAGACAGTTAGCAAGCTGTGAACTGGACTCAGCCGCCGCCTGGTTGATACGCACACGGCCACCGCCATCAGCTAGGCGCTCGACCCCAAGATTGAAGCCCGTATCCAGCTGGGTAAAAACCGTGAGCCCTGAATGATCATGGCGGATAACCGATTTGTGCTGGCGAGACCGAAAAGAGCGGCCTGTAGCCAACATATGAACAGCTTCAAGAATGGAAGTCTTGCCACTGCCATTGACGCCACAGAACAGGTTAACCCCAGTGTCCAAAAGCAGATCGGCGTGAGAGATATTTCGAAAATTAGAAATCAGAAGGCGGGTCAGCGCCATAGACCCCTCGCCCCGCTGGCTGGGAAAATTTCAGCGGCAATATTCAGAAAAAATAAAGGGACCGCCTGTTGATAATACAGTGCGGTCCCTTCTCGATTGTGAGCCAAATGCTTACTAACCAGGGCTTACAGACGCATCGGCATAATCACGTAGAGGGCATCTCCGTCCTCAGGTTGCTGCAGTAAAGCACTGCTGTTGGCATCCGCCAGACTAATGCGAATCTGGTCGCTGTGAATAGCACCAGTAACATCGAGCAAATAGGAAACGTTAAAGCCTATTTCCATGGGCTCCCCCACGTAATCCACCATCATTTGCTCTTCGGCCTCCTCCTGCTCGGGGTTATTGGCCACAATCTGCAGCAAACCCTCGGAGACCTGCAAACGTACCCCACGATATTTTTCATTGGAAAGAATCGCTGCTCGGGAGAAAGCCTGACGCAGGCCCTGACGGTCGGCATAGACCACGTTGCCGGCACCACGTGGCAGAACGCGCTCATAATCCGGGAACTTGCCATCCACCAGCTTAGAGGTAAAGGTGAACTGGCCACTCATCACACGGATGTGGTTGTTGCCCAATACTACCTGCGCCTGCACGTCGCTATCTTCCAGCAAACGCCCCAATTCCAACACGCCCTTGCGCGGTACAATCGCCTGAATGGGTGCCGATACATTCAAGCCCGGAGCATCGCGGTCGCACAGTGCCAGGCGGTGACCGTCAGTGGCGACTGCGCGCAGCTGCTGTGGGCGACACTCCAGCAGCAGGCCATTCAGGTAATAGCGCACGTCCTGCTGGGCCATGGCAAAGCTGGTTGCCTCAATCAGACGGCGAATCTCGCGCTGAGAAATATCGAATCGAGTCTGGGCACTGGCTTCCTCCTGATTGGGGAAGTCCGCTGCGGGTAAAGTGGATAACTGAAAACGGCTGCGGCCACTGCGCAATACCAGGCGCTCGCCATCGCGCTCAAATTTTAATTCAGCGCCATCCGGTAATGAGCGACAGATATCCAGCAGCTTGCGTGCTGGAACAGTTACTTCACCTTCCATTTCCACGCCATCCACCGGCAAGCGGCCGACAATTTCCACTTCGAGATCAGTACCAGTCAGGGACAACTCCTGACCTTGTAATTGCATCAATACATTGGCCAGGACCGGCAGGGTCTGGCGTTTCTCAACGACACCGGCTACCAGTTGTAGGGGCTTCAGCAGGGCGTCCCGGCTCACATTGAATTTCATCGGTAGTTTCGCCTTGTTTGTCAGTTATTCGATTAAGTGGTCAACGACCGTGTCAGTAACTTTACGTCCTCGCGGATATCCGCATCAGACTCCTGCAATTCGCGAATTTTGCGGCAGGCATGCAAGACCGTAGTGTGGTCACGCCCGCCAAAGGCATCGCCAATCTCTGGCAAACTGTGGTTGGTCAACTCTTTAGCCAGAGACATAGCCACCTGACGCGGACGCGCGACAGAGCGGCTGCGGCGCTTGGACAACAGGTCGGCCACCTTGATCTTGTAGTACTCGGCCACCACGCGTTGAATATTGTCCACACTCACCAAACGATCCTGCAAGGCGAGTAGATCCTTGAGGGCCTCGCGCACCAATACATCGTCAATGGCACGGCCGGTAAATTGGGAGTTGGCTATCACACGGCGCAGGGCGCCTTCTAGCTCGCGTACATTGGAGCGGATACGCTGCGCGATAAAGAAAGCGGAATCGTGGGGTAACTCTACACCGAACTGCTCCGCTTTCTTCATTAATATGGCTACCCGCGTCTCCAGTTCAGGCGGTTCCACAGCCACAGTCAGGCCCCAACCAAAGCGGGACTTGAGACGTTCTTCAAGGCCGTCGATCTCCTTGGGATAGCGGTCGCAGGTCAGGATAATCTGTTGGCCACCCTCGAGAAGCGCATTAAAGGTATGGAAAAACTCCTCCTGAGAGCGCTCCTTACCAGCAAAGAACTGAATATCGTCAATCAGCAGCGCATCCACAGAGCGGTAATAGCGCTTGAAATCGCTGATGGCGTTGAGCTGTAGAGCCTTCACCATATCCGCGACAAAACGTTCAGAGTGCAGGTAGACCACTTTGGCATTGGGATTGCGCTCTAACAACGCATTGCCCACCGCATGCATAAGGTGTGTTTTACCCAGGCCCACACCACCATAAATAAAGAGCGGGTTATAGGCGCCACCAGGGTTGTCGGAGATTTGCTGCGCAGCAGCCAAGCCCAATTGGTTGGACTTGCCTTCAACAAAAGATTTAAAAGTGAAGTTTCGATTGAGGGAGCTGCCGTGCTTAATGGCACCCTCAACCTCAACCTGCCGCGCGGGTTGTTCCGGGATAGAACGCACCATGTCGTTCATTACCGCAGGACGAATATCGGATACCGCCTGCTCCCCCTTGCTGACCTGTCTGGAGTTGGTCTCCTCTTCCAGTATTGAATGAGGATTTACACCAGGGCCACCACCAAAGCCGCCACCATTCAGCGGCTGATTGGAAACAGGAGCCTGTGGCTCCGCATGGCTCATAAACCCCTGAGAGACAGAGGGAGAAACCACACCAGGTGTTGTGGAAAAATCCACCAAACCCGATGAAACAGAAGGTGCTGGGGAAGTTGTAGGTGCTATCGGCGGCGGCATAGCACTGGCAACCGGAGCCGTAGGGGGCACGGGAGCCGGTACAGGTGCCGCTTCCATTGCTGCGCGACTACGCTGAAAACGCGCGGGGCGACGAGCAGTGATCTCCAGCCCTACTTGAAGTGGCTGTCCAGGAGAGAACTGGTGGACCAGCTCGCGGATACGATGAAGGAATTTACCGCCAACCCAGTCCAGTACAAAGCGATTTGGTGCAACCAGTCGCAACTCGCCTTCTGCACACGCGGGATTGACGCGCAGCGGTCTGATCCAGGTATTGAACTGCTGAGATGGCAGCTCATCCTGCAAACAGCTCGCGCACTGCTTCCAAACGGATTCAGTCAAGAAACCCCCCAAAACCCCAAAATGGTAAGACCACGGAGACAACGGCATGAAAGGACTGGAGTGCCCTAGCCGTCAAATAAGATCGGCGCAGTATACCT